>JAVHLM010000012.1:0-137235 GCA_031082125.1 Candidatus Eremiobacterota bacterium | reverse complement strand
GTGAAACAGAATTCGATGGTGAAACAGAATTCGATGGTGAAACAGAATTCGATGGTGAAACAGAATTCGATGGCATTTGAATGGACTGAGGAGAGGGAGTGACCACCGGCGCCTGGGAAGAGGCGGGGAGTCCTGAAAAAGCAATAAGCGCGAAGGTGAGGCAGAAGGTGATAAGCAGTTTCACGGGGCAGTCTCCTTTCTTTCATAAATGGCTGGAGCGCATATGAAAAGGATTCTTGCCCGATGGGCCATCTCCTCTGTCGCCCTTTCCTTGACCCGGGCATTTTTATCTGCAATAATATACTCAATAACCAATGCTGAAAAAGGAGCATATACCATGAAGAGATCTCTTATTCCCGTTCTGATCCTGGCTCTTCTCGCCGCTTTCCGCACGGCGGCTTTCCCCCAGGAGCCCCAGCCTGGCGCGGGGTTCTCAGGGAAGTACAATGTCTTCACTGACGGCTACAATGGCTACAGCCTGAAAATACCTGCAGAGTTCACCCTGGACAGGAAGGGCGCCGGCACCTCATGGATCGGCCCCTCTGTCGGCGGCGGTATAACTGGAATCTATGTGAACGTGACGGAGATGAAGGGCATCAGCTCCCAGGCCATTTATGACGGTAACATCAGGAGCATGAAGGAGAAAAGTGACTTTACCAATGTTTTTGCGGTAAAAATGAAGCCTGTCAGCAAAAAGGTCTATGCATTCCGCTGCAGGGAAGCAATCCGCAAGCCGGGCTCCCCTGACGAGAAGCCCCTTGATGAGTCGCACAGCTGGTTCCTTTACGCATTCGGGAATGAGCGCAGCTATCAGCTCACCGTCTCCGGCCGCTATGGAGCTTTCAAGGAGAACAAGGTACAGAGCCTCTATGAGGAAGTGATCAACTCCTTTGAATTGATTCCTGTCAAGCGCTGACAAGTCATGGTGAGGGCTCCACAGCTCAGGAAGCTTCTGAGAGAAAAGTGAAGGGACTTTTCCTGCTCTTCCATGGGTATGTTTTGCAGGGAGCACTCATGAAGAGCATAACAACGCCTCAGAATTAGCGGGATTTATTTTTAAAAAAATGTCAAAAAGGCTTGACTTATTTATAAACGGTCTATATAATAGATAAAGATGTCACCAAACTTGTACCCCGGAGGAGAAAAAGGTGCTTAGAACATCTCCCCAGTGTATCGCAAGTCTTAACCAGGAATCTGACGAGGAAATCGTCAAGCTTGCCAAGAACGGCGAGGAAATAGCCACCGAATACCTCATCAACAAGTACAAGAATTTTGTCAGGGTTAAGGCCAAGTCCTATTTTCTCGTGGGCGCCGACAGGGAGGATATCATCCAGGAAGGGATGATTGGCCTCTACAAGGCGATCAGGGATTTCCGCGCCGACAAGCTTTCCTCATTCAGGGCCTTTGCAGAGCTCTGCATCACCAGGCAGATAATCACCGCCATCAAAACCGCGACACGGCAGAAGCACATCCCCCTCAACTCTTACATATCCCTCAACAAGCCCATCTACGACGAGGATTCTGACAGGACCATGCTTGACATTCTCTCAGGCACCAAGATCACCGATCCCGAGGAAGTCTTCATAAGCCACGAGCTCTCCGACGACCTGAGGGAAAAGATCCAGGAAAACCTGAGCGATCTGGAGTCACAGGTGCTCCTCTCCTACCTGGAAGGAAAGAGCTACCAGGAGATGGCCAAGGAGTTGCAGCGCCACGTGAAATCCATTGATAACGCCCTGCAGCGTGTGAAACGGAAGATTGAAAAGACCCTGGGCGAGAAGCACGCCTGATTTTTTCCCCGGTCCATTGAATGCTACTGACAAAGAAACGCAGAAATATAAGCTGGTTTTGCTTTTCCTTCCGCTGTTTCAGTTAAAACCTTGTGGTCCCCAGTATCACTGTGCCCCTGAAGAGGGTAAGGCTCTCCACCCTGGTGTCCGGTGCGGTCATGAAGTATATCCTGTCGATGGTCTTTGACTCTCCCGGCTGCAGGAATAGCGTCTCGGCAAAGACTTTCCGCGTGGGTAAATACTTTCTTCCTGCAGAGTCAAGAAGATAAAGGCAGTTTGACGTGAACTGCACCTGTGAAGTCCCATTGTTGGTGAACTGCACGCTGAGGGCATGCATCACTTCAGAGGGATTTGACGTGGTGGCTGAGCTTTTGCTGGTAATGGCGAGCGACACTTTGCCCGAGGCTGCACTTCGCTGTGTCTGCACCTGCGGCGAGTCTGCAGGCACAGGATTCCTTCGCCGCTGGGCCGAAGCCTCTCCTGTAAAAGCGAGGCACATACTGATAATAAGAATGGCTGTCAGGTAATAATATTTCATAGGACCCCCTTGGTCATGTGATGAGAAGGTATTTCTGAGGGAAAGGAAGCCTTTCCTGCTAGTAGGGGTATATGCTGATATCGCGGAACTTTGAGGAGAGGCAGAAGGACTGGGTGCGACAGGTGCCGTCACTCCACAGCACCTCGACGGTGTAATATTTTCCCACAGGTGCTCCCGTGCAGTAGAGACTTTTGTAAGAATCGCCTGAGTAAGTTCCGAAGGAATCAGACCAGCGCCTTGAATAGTTCCCCCGCTGATGGACCCTTATTGAGGTGACGGCCATCCATTTCCCGGCGCTGTTTTCCTTCCCGTAGGCAAAGATGTTGATGTACCCCTTTTGTGTCTCTGTCTGGTGAAACCGCGGCATCAGGCCCACAAGGACGCTCCGCGCCCTCTCTCCTTCCACGAGGATCTGGCCCCTGCCCTGATGGTAACCCCGTGCTTCTATGGTGAGAGGGTAGGCACCGGGCGGGATGCCCTGGAAGCTGAAAGTGCCGTCGCACGAGGAGACTGTCTCTCTGGTGGCATTGCCATCATGGAGCGTGATAAGAGCGCCTCCTATCTCTCCTGAAGTGTCGGGGTTCCCGTCGCTCCGGCGGGGGACCACTTTCCCGCAGACAGTCCCAGGGAGGCGGTCAAGTACCGATGAAGAGGCCCCCTGAGGCACCACTACGACATAGTGCTCCACGCCTTTCATGGCAAGCGGATCAGGCGGATACCATGGGGGAGGGGCGCTGCACTGCGCTGCTGCCATCCCCGGTAATGCCACAATGAAACATAAGACGATGAGCGCTGATGAGAGAGATTTCATCATACTCTTATTATACCCGAGAAAGATGTCATGGCTATTTATAAAATGTTAACATCTGGCGGAATAGTGTTACAATATCGACTCATTTCCGGACCGCCTGTTTCCAATTTGTAAATTGCCAGGGAAGAGATGGAGAGTTATGAAATTAATTTTACTTTTTGTTCCCCCGATGGTTACTTTTTTTAGTTTTTTCTGAGATTTCTTTGATTTCCATTTTATGGCCAGGCGCTATCATGAGGGTGAAGGCAGAGAAAAAGGGGATGAACGACATGACAGGATTTTCAGAAAGAGAGCGCACCCTTGACGACCTGATGGTGAAGGTTTCAGATATCCTTGGCAGAAACTCTGGCAAGGGCGACGACGGCGAAGAAGAGACGATAGATTTCATCCATGACCAGGGCACCAGGGACAGGGTGACTATCCGCAAGCCCCAGCCTCCCCAGAGTCCCGCCCCTTCCAAAGCCTCCCGGGGCTCCCAGGCCTCCCAGGGCCTCTCGTCCAAGGTTGCCGTAATGATCCTCAAGGACAAGCGCGTGAGGGAGCTGCTGGATCCTGAAGTGAAAAAGATGCTTGCAAGGCTGATCATGAATGATTCTGAGATGAAGGAAAAGCTTGCGCCCAAGCTCAAGGAGCGTTTTGCGCCGCGAGTGCGTCAGCTTCGCCCCGGTGGTGGCCATGTGTACCTCTCATCAATGCTCGTTGATGACTGTGTTGAGCTGAGCTATGACGCCTGCTCGCTGATAGCATAAAAGACGCGGACAAAAGGCTCCCCCGGGGGAGTCAGTCCTTTGGGGGCTTCGGCGGGAGCACAATGGTGGTCCTCTTGAAGGTGAGGGCGTTTTTGTGCTCCATCCTGAGGGCGTCCTGAAAATCCACATCGGCGATTTCCGCCTGCTCCAGGCCCTTCAGGACATGGCGGATGTCGCCATCTTCAACGTACTGTGCCACTTCCTCGGTGGCGCCTATCAGCATATCCATTGCCGTTATCGTTTTGATGTGCTGTGCCGCCAGGTGCTCGTCGGTGATCTTCCTGCTCGTTTCCTTGAATTTTTCCTTGGTGGCCTCCATGTGGAGCAGCATCTGCTCGAGGGTCTGCGCCAGGGCCTCCCTGGTGATTCTCTGGCGGAGCACCTCGTCCTTCAGTTTTCTCAGAGAGGTGAGTATTGCCGTGGGGGGTCTTGCCTCGGCGCCTTTCATGAACTGCGGAAGCTTGGTGCTGCAGCGGCCGCATGTCCTTGTTCCCGACTGGTTCTCGTACCCGCACTTAAAACATTTCAAGATCATTTCCCCGATTCTGCCGGAACTAAGGGTACCTTCGGGAAAGACTCCCCTTATCCTTTATACTGACGCGCATTATTATATAATGCTGTCGTCAGTTATGCTCTTGAGTATAAATGTGAGCAGCAGCCCCCGGCAAGCCTCCAATCCTTCAGAGGGAGGGTTTTGTGCCGCGCTTCAAGAAATGAAGACCGGGGTGAAAATCTTGAGCATGCAGCTTCATTGCTTTTTCTCAGGGCTTGTGCAGGGTGTGGGATTCAGGCATACCGCAAGGAAGCTTGCAAGGGAGCTTGGCGTGAAAGGCTGGGTGATGAACCTTCCTGACGGGAGGGTGGAGCTTGTCGCCGAGGCCGATGACGAGGTTCTCGCCAGTTTCCTTGAGCGCCTCAGGGGCTTTTTCCGGGCGTATATCCAGCATGAGGATCTCCGATGGGGCGATGTCAGCGGGGAGTTCAGCGATTTCGGCGTCCGTTTTTAGAGAATATTGCTGCTTTTTGTCCCGACAGGCGGTTCGATTGGCCAATGAAATGAAAGAGGGGAACGATGATGGCTGAGGATAATCCTTTAGCGGGCACATGGAGGCTTGTTTCCTACAAAATGATGTACCCTGACGGCATCGTGGAGCTGCCTTACGGGAAAGAGCCAAGGGGTTACATGCTTTTCACTGATGACGGCTTCATGTCGGTGGTGATTGTCCGCGGTGACCGAACAGGCTGCGAGTCCTGCGCCCCCCTCTCGAAGATTGGCCTTGCCCAGCAGGCCGACGCTCTTTACCGCTCATATTGCGGCTCTTATGAGGTCAGGGAGGACACCCTGATCTGCCAGGTGAGGATCAGCCAGCTTCCCCAGTGGATGGGAGCCCTGCATGTCCGCACCTTCAGGATTGAGAGAAACAGGCTCACACTCACGACACCCGAAGGGGAAGGCAAAGCGCCCCTTGTCATGACATGGGAGCGAGAAATTGCAAGGACGTGCTGAGAAAAATAAGGTAAAAATATCGGAAGAGGCTTACCATGAAAAACGAAGTGACTATCGTGACGGCTTCAAGCGCAGAGTTTTTCCACTTTGCCGTGGGCACCATTCTCTCAATAAGGGAAAAACCACAGGGCAGGAGCGTCGATATCTCCCTCTTTGACCTGGGTCTCACCGATGAGCAGAAAGAATGGCTGAACGGACAGGTGGACTCGATAGTGAAGCCCGAGTGGGAGTTCGGCTTTTCTGACTCAGACGGTTTCGCTTACCCCTTCAAGGGAATCCTTGCAAGGCCCCTGATACGGAAGTATTTTCCCGGCTACAAGGTCTACATGCAGCTGGATGGTGATGCCTGGGTCCAGGACTGGGACGGCATCGAGACCTACGTGAAGGGGGCAAGAACGGGGGCCATTGCCGTCACGCCAGAGATACACAGGGCCTACACCAATAATTACCTGTCCAGTTCGGGCTTCAGGCAGCTCATTATCACTATAATGACGGACTGCAGGGATGAAAGCTATGCGAGGAAATACCGGGACTGGCCGATTCTCAACACCGGCGTCTTCGCCATGAGAGATGACTCACCTCTCTGGGATATGTGGACCGACGAGATCAGGATCACCCTGAAAAAGGCCAAGCACCACACCCTTGAGCAGGCATCGCTCAATATCGCCATCTTTGACCATTTCCAGGATTTTGACAGGAAGAATATCCAGTTCCTTCCGGCAGAGTACAACTGGCTCTGCCACCAGTGCCTCCCTGTCTATGACAGCAGAAACAAAGTCCTTGTCGAGCCTTACCTTCCCTATACGAAGCTCAGGGTGATACACCGCTCAAGCGACGATTTCAAGAAGCAGAAAACGGGGCAGGTGATGACTCTTGAAGGCGGGACCAGGGAGATGAACCTCAAGTACCGCGAGGGAGACTACCAGATCGGCATCAGGAACGAAGAGCCGCAGCTCTCGGGCTGGCAGGCTCCCACGTGGGTTGGAGAGGGCCATTAGCAGCAGCTTGAAAGGCATATAATGAAAAAGAACGCAACACCGCCCGAAAAGGAGCCTGTGGGGCTTGCAGGGGAGCTGAAGCGGAACAGCCGGTTTTTCACGATGAGGGACTTCACTTTTGAGGGAGGGATGAGGCTTCCCGAGGTGAAGATTGAATACACCACCCTGGGGAACCCGCAGAGAGACGAAAAGGGTATCATCACCAATGCCGTGATGTTTGTCCATGGCTGGAGAAGCGACGGCTATGCCGTCGAGACCTGGAAAAGCATCTTAGGGCCGGGTAAAGCGCTTGACAGGGAGAAATATTTTATCGTGTCTCCCTGCAACCTGGGGGTGCCTGGTTCTGCTTCGCCTTCCACGACGGGCCTGGGCCCTGATTTTCCCCGCTATTCGATGGGTGATCTCGCGAGGGCCCTCTATGAGCTCCTTACGGTCCACCTTGGCATCGGGGAGCTCAAGGTGCTGCTGGGACAGTGCGGAGGCGGCGTCGAGTGCCTTACTCTGCTTGACCGTTATCCTTACCTCGCCTGCGGCGCCGTCATCGTGAGCCCCGGCTTTCCATGCGGCAGGAGCCTTGCCGTTCTTGACTGCCTGAGGAGGCTCCTGCTGGAAGATCCGGCCTACCAGGAGGGCCGCTATAAGGACCCTCCTCGCATGGGCCTCGCCATGTCCTACATGGCGCTCTTCCCGTGGCTTCTGTCCTTTGAATATTTTGAGTCCCAGTTCGGGAGCCTGAAGCTCATCGATAAGAGGCTCAGGGAGGAGCTGCGCCATGGAATGGTCCTCGATGCCAACGATCTCTTATGGCAGCTTGAATGCATAATGGCGGATCCCATCATGGAAAGAATCGGCGAGATAAAGACAAGAGTTCTTGTCACCGGCATAGAGAGGGGCGACATCATGGCCCCTGTTGAGGAGATGATAAAGCCCTTTGTGAAGAAGCTCCCCCGCGGCGAGCTTTTCACCTACTACTCGGCGCTGGGCCACCTGGGTTGCGTCTTTGAGATTGACAAGGCGGATCGTACTATTGCAGACTTTATCGACTCCCTCTCCTGAGATGACGGGAAAGCCGGAATAGCCTCATGAAGCAGAACACTCTCCTGCTTCTCAGGTCCTTTCCGCTCTTTATCCTCATACTCATTGACGCGATGGCCTTCTCAATGATTGCGCCGGTGCTCTCGTCGGCGCTTGTTGATCCCAGGACCGCCGTCTTGATGACAGGGTCACCTTCCCGTTACAATCAGCTTGTCTATGGCTTTGCCATTGCCGTCTGCCCCCTGATAGTTCTCTTCATGGCACCGTTGCTGGGGCGTATTTCCGACCTGGCGGGCAGGAAAAAAGTCCTCGTCATATGCTGCAGCGGCCTTGTGGTGGGTAACTTTCTCATCGGCGCCGCAATCGCCTTGAGGAGCGTCGTGGCTCTCTTCATCGGGAGGGTCATCCAGGGAGCGACATCGGCAAGCCAGGCCATGGCCCAGGCTGCCATCGTGGATGCAAGCTCCCCGCAGGACAAATCCTTCAACCTGAGCATGACCCTTCTCTTCTCCTCCTTCGGCTTCATAATGGGCCCTGCCCTGGGAGGCTACCTCTCCGACAGCAGAATCTCGCCTCTTTTCGGCTTCTCCCTCCCGCTCTATACCGTGGCAGCCCTGTCGCTTGCAAACCTCTTCTTCCTGTGGCTCCTTTACAGAGACAAAGCCGCGGCCCTCCCCGGTTTTTCCTTTTCTTTTCAGGACCTCACCCAGGGGATAAGGGACTTCTTCTCGGCCTTCAGGGAGCGCTCAATCAGGCAGATATCGCTCTCATTCCTCTTTATGCAGATGGCATGGGGATGCTTCTTTTCATTTGTCTCCGTCTTCCTTATTGAGAAGCATGGTTTTACCTCAAGCGAAGTGGCGTCCTTCATGTCAATTCTGGGGATAGGCTTCTGCCTTTCCTACGGGCTCATACTGCCATTCATCCAGAAGTTCTTCAGGACAGAGCATATCTGTTTCGCAGGTCTTCTCCTCACGGGGCTTGAGATTCTTGCTCTTGTCCTCCCCCAGGGAAGGGGCATCATGTGGCTGTTCCCCCTGCCGATAGCTATTACGGTGTGCTTTTCCTACGGGACGATTATCACAATGTTTTCAGACATGGCAGGGAGCGACAGGCAGGGCTGGGTGATGGGCACGACGACGTCGCTTATCGCCATGGCGTGGTTCGCTTCGTCCTTTTTCGCCAGCTTTATCGAGGCCTGCTCGGTTTTCGGGAATATGGTCTTCACGGCGGTGCTGTTCCTGGCAAGCCTGCTGTTTTTCCGCACCGTCCCTTATTACGGGGACCAGGTCTTGAGAGTGAGTAGAGAGATGACTGGCAGCCGGCCGGAGCAGGTCAATTAAATGATGAGAAGGAGGTATCAAGCATGAAAGTGGTTATCCTGGCCGGGGGGTTCGGCACTAGGCTCGCTGAGCATACAGAGCTTATACCCAAGCCCCTGGTCCCTATCGGGAGGTATCCTGTCCTGTGGCATATCATGAATATCTATGCTCACTATGGCCACAAGGAGTTCGTCGTGGCATGCGGCTACAGGGCCGAGGCGGTGAAAAGCTATTTCCTTCAGTTCCATGCCATCAACGCCGATTTCACCGTGGACCTGGGGACAGGAAAATGGAAGGTCCATGTCGATCCTGTCATGCGTGAATACTACAAGAACATGCCCCATGATGACCCTGACAAGAGAAGATACAGGGCTGTTCCCTTCGAGGTCCACTCAGTGCCCCACGAAGATCCCGTCTTCGTGGACTGGAAAGTATCCCTGGTGGACACGGGGCCCACGACCATGACGGGAGGGCGCATCAAGCGTCTTGCCGACTTTGTCGGCAGGGAGACATGCTGCCTCACATACGGAGACGGCGTTTCCAACGTGGACATCCAGAAAGAGCTCGAGTTTCACAAGAGCCATGGGAAGATTGCCACCATGACATGTGTCCATCCCCCGGCGCGCTTCGGCACCCTTGATATAAGGGACGGGCTTGTCCATAACTTCCAGGAGAAGGCGCCCGTGCAGGCAGGGTGGATAAACGGCGGGTTTTTCATCCTCGAGCCCGAGGTCCTCAACTATATTGACGGCGATGGAACATCGTTTGAGAAGGAGCCCCTGGAGCGCCTGGCTGCCGACAGGCAGCTTGTCCCTTACATGCATGAGGGCTTCTGGCACTGCATGGACACGAAGAAAGACCTGGATTACCTGACAGAGCTCTGGAACAGCGGCAAGGCGCCCTGGAAAATCTGGTGACACCCCAAGGAGGTCCGCTTATGTTCAATGACTGTTACCGCGGGAAAAACGTCTTTATCACAGGCCACACGGGCTTCAAAGGCTCGTGGCTTGCCACGTGGCTTCTCATGATGGGCGCGAAGGTGACGGGCTACGCCCTTCCCCCCGCCTATGGGGACTCCCACTTCGAGCTTCTGGACCTGAAGAGCCGCATCACTCACATTGAAGGAGATGTAAGGGAATACGGATCTTTGAAGAAGGCCCTGGAAAGCGCGAAGCCCGATTTCATTTTTCACCTCGCGGCGCAGGCCCTGGTGAGGGAAGCCTACAGGGACCCCAGAGGCACCTTCGATACCAACGTGGGGGGCGCCGTGAATCTTCTCGAGGCTGTGAGGGAGAACGAGACTGCCCGGGCCCTGGTATTCATCACCTCAGACAAATGCTACAGGAATGTCGAATGGGAATGGGGCTACAGAGAAACCGACTCACTTGGCGGCGCCGACCCCTACAGCGGCTCCAAGGGCTGCGCCGAGCTTGTCTTTCACTCTTATTACCTCTCCTTCCTCAAGGAAAAGGCCATTCTCAAGGCTTCCACGACGAGGGCCGGCAACGTCATCGGCGGGGGAGACTGGGCCAAGGACCGGATCATCCCCGACTGCATAAGAGCCCTCAGAAAGCTCGAGCCCATCATTGTGAGGAACCCCCGCTCGACGCGGCCCTGGCAGCATGTTCTCGAGCCCCTGGGAGGCTATCTCCATCTCGGGTATCTTCTCTACGCCGAGCCCGATAAGGTTTTCCATTATGGCTTCAATTTCGGGCCTGACAAGAATTCCAACAAGACCGTAAAGGAACTTGTGGAGCGCGTGATAAAGATCTGGGGGAGGGGAGAGATGGAGGTCCATACCCCTCCCAAGGCCCCCCACGAGGACATGCTGCTGCAGCTCAACTGCGACAGGGCCTGGCATTACCTGAAGTGGAAGCCCACCTGGCATTACGATGACTCACTGGAGCAGACGGTCCTTTGGTACAAGGCCTTCAACGAAGGAAGGAATATCTGGGATTTCACCTCATCGCAGATAGAAAACTACCAGAAGGCATTCAAGGAGAACCTCAATGCATGGGATTAGTGTCATACCTTTGAAGCAGGTCCACGACAAGAGAGGAAAGATAATGCGGATGCTCCGCTGTGACGAGAGCCACTTCAGGCAGTTCGGGGAGATCTATTTTTCCGTCGTCTATCCCGGCGCGGTGAAGGCCTGGCACCTCCACAGCGAGAAGATGGTGAACCTGGCTGTCATCGAGGGCCTCATGAAGGTAGTCCTTTACGATGAGCGGTCTGAGAGCCCCACGGCGGGTAAAATTGAGGAGATCATCATAGGCCCTGAAAACTACTGCCTTGTCATCATTCCCCCGGGGATCTGGTATGGATTCCAGGCTCTGGGGACGGAAAAGGCCATCCTGGCAGACTGCGCTACCCATATCTGCCCGCCCGAGGAGGATCACAGGAAGCAGAGCGACGATCCCTCAATCCCCTATAAGTGGTGAGATAAGGAATAGTCTGTCAAAGAGTGCCCAGCTCCTTATACTGCTTGAGGTACTTCCGTATCCCGTCTTCAAAGGGGGCGGGGCTCCACTTGAGGACCCCCTCGGCCTTCGAGGTGTCTCCGTAGCAGACGGGTGCCTCAGAGGAACGCTGCTCCAAGGCCCCGAACCTGAGGAGGCTCCTGTCAGATGAGAGGCCGTCGGCTATGGCCGTGAGGACATCCCTGAGAGATTTTGCCCTTCCGCTTGAGAGGTTGAAAATATCAAAGAGGGAAATGCACTCCTCGATGTCGCGGACCAGGGCCCTGTAGCCCCGGGCCACATCGTCCACATGGAGGAAATCCCTGAGCTGCTCGCAGGAGGAGAGCTCCATCTCCCTTTTCTCCGCAAGGGCCCTTATGGTGGCAGGGATGACCTTGAGGGGGGAGTCGAGGGGGCCGTAGGGAATGAAGAGCCTGGCCACCCTTGTGGGGAGCCTGTGGTAATGGGCCAACTGGAATGACCTGATGGTCTCGGAGAGCTTCGAGAGCCCGTAGGGAGTGGCAGGCATCGGGATCTCGTCTTCCCTGTGGGCGTTGATGCTGACGCCATATTCGCTCTCGGTCCCCGTGATGATGACTCCCCTGCAGCCGTTTTTCTCCAGAGACTCATAGAGGGCCCCCAGGGGGGCCACATTGACGGAGTGGGCCCTGGCGAGATCAAAGCTGAAGCTCCGGTAGTCCCTGGCCCACCCGGCATGGTGGATCCAGAAATCGGGCCTGTGCCGTCCCACAAAAGAGGCTATGGAGGACTCTTCTGTCAGGTCGAGGGTCCCGGTCTCTGCGCCTGATTTTGCCATAAGCTCGAGCCGCGCCGCTGCCGTCCCGCTGTCGCTCGACTTCCCCCCCGAGACGGTCCCGATGACTTGGAAGCCTTCCCCTGCAAAAAAACATGCGAGGTGGCACCCCACGAAGCTCGTAACACCTGTCACAATAAGGGTTTTCATCTACCTCTTGCTGCCGCGAGAAGGATCTTCCCCTCGTAGCCCCCCAGTTTCAAGAGAAAGCTCCCTGTGCTGCTGATTTTCCCTTCGCTCCTGCCTTCCAGGAGCTCTGTTACGTCAAGACCCTGTGCTCCGGAAAGAGTGACAGGCTCCTCGACAGGCGCCTGGCCGAAGTTGATGGCTGTCACCTCGGTGCCGCCCCCGTCAGGGAGGGCGTGGATGAGGACCAGGAGACTTTTGCTCTTCACGGCAGGCACCTCGAGCAGCGTCGCTTCGGCGATGCGGATCTTCTCACGGAGCCTGAGCATCTTCTGGAGGCTCCGGGCGAACGATGAAGGGTCTTTCATCTGAAGGGGCAGGGAGCCATAGAGGCTCACCGCCCTGGGAAGCCCCACGGCGGACTTTGCCACCGACGGAGCCTTCCCCATAAGGTCGTAGGCGCCCCTGTTGACCCACCGCGTGTCGCCGTCAGCAAGCAGTTCCTTCACCTGGCTGGAAGGAAGGGTAAGGGCTCCCACGAGGTCCCACCCCGAGAGGGCCAGAACACCGGGCTGAAAGGCGTTGTAAATGACCAGGAGCAGGTGGAGCTTCTTTATTTTTTCCTTCTCTGCGGCAGTCATTTTCTGAAGATCCCTGACGCCCAGAACTGCCGCGCAGAGGCTGGCTGTCGTGCAGGAAATGCCGTTTGAGGCTTTCAGGTTGTAAGGGGCGGCGGGGCCTATGAGTCTGTCGAACATCTGGCGGCGGATTTCCTCGCGGAGGGCCTTTCCCTTTATCTCGCGGTCACCGTAACGGAATATCTCGTCGCCGTGAGCACTCCAGAAATGCACGAGCTCAAGGGTGAGCTCGTCGTGGTTCTGCAGGGCATGGATGAGGCCTGCCGGGTCAATTCCATACTTTTTCATGAGGGAGAACATGAGCCTCAGGAATTGCGTGTTGCCTGTCACAAGGGCGTGATGGTAGGCGGGGCGCGTCACGAAATCATAGGAAAGGTCGGCACCCATTGCCGCCATGGTCTTTATGTCCTCGAGGGTAAGGTTGAGCTCCTGGAAGGTGAAGCCGCCGAGCTTTCTTGCCATCATCGAGATAATCTCGTTGGAGGTTACCGAAAGGGGATGGCCCTCAGACCAGGAACGCCCTTCGCCGGGAGCCTTCTCTATGCCCAGGAAGCCGTTGGCGTCAAGCCGCAGCATTTTCTCCCCGAGGACTGTCATGGAGTTGAGCATATCGCCAATGACCAGGCGCTCTGCGCCGAAGGAGGGGTCAAGCCAGTTCAGCGTGGGCTGCCCCTCCTTGAAATAGTGGAGGTATACCCAGCGCCTCTTTTTCCCATCGGCGCCCTCGATAATGTCAGTGGCGCTCCAGTCGGTTTCCTTGACCCCCGGCTCATAGAATATGGTGCGCACGAGCTGCCCTGCTATATAGCCCCTGCTTCTGAGCTCATCAACAGCCGATGGGGGGAGGTTCACAGAGTCTCTGCCTTTCGCCACGGGAGGAAGCAAGCCCCAGTCCTTCTCATCTACGGCAACCATGTGGAAGATGCCGGGATAATCGCCGTACCCGCGCTCTGCAAGGCGGAAGTCCGCCCCCTTGCCCGTATGCCCCGGGATAATGTCGCCTATGATGACGGCGCTGTATCTCCCGGCGTTCCGTGTCATGGCGACATATTCTTCCGTAGCGCCGAATGCGGGGTCTATCTCCATGCTTATGCGGTCAAAGTTGCCATCAACAGTGGGTGTGTATTCCCTCCCCCTTATGCCGCCGGACCTCTTCATCGGACCTGTGTGCATTGCCCTTATGCCTATCTCGGAAAAGGTTTTCCAGAGCTCCTCGTCGCCAAGGGTGGCTATGATCGATTTCCCCGGAGAGGTGATGGTGGCCGCCGGGTAGGCGGTGAACCACACGGAGGCGCATTTTGAAGCCTTCCGCGGCTGCGGCAGGGCGTAGGGGTGCTGCCACAGCTTTCCTGATCCTGCTGATTGCCGGGACAGCATTTCGGCCTGCTTCAGCATCGAGCGCTCCTCGAGCCATTTGAAATAACCGGCCCCACTGTCGTCGTTCCCTGGCGAGGCCCAGGAAAGAGCATAGGTCGCTGTCATGGTGACAGCGAGGAGGGCAAGGATCGCGAGAGACCTTTTCATAGCAGTACACCTTCTTTCGTGCATTTCGGGGCAGAGGTACTTTCTGGAGAGACAGCCATGATCCTCTTCCGGAGAACCGGTAAGAAACCCGGGACAGCTCTTTTCACGAATGCCGGGACAGCATCTTTCGAGGAAAGTTGTCCCCGTCACTTCAATGATGATCCAGGCCTTGCATGCAGGTAATATTGACAAAGAATGGTAATGATGATAAGATTATAATGAAGAAAATACAAGGCGTGCCGCAAGAAAACATTACAGCAGACAACATAACAGGCTCCGCGAGGGAGTAATTGAATATAACAGGTTTGCGGGTGAGCAAGCCTATTTTATTGTGTCAGTGCCGGCGGCTTTTTACCTTAGCGGGCTGCTGGCGGGGAATTTCTTGTTTTGTCTCTTATCCGGACTAAAGAGGCATGACTGCATGAAAAAAAGCATCCCCACAAGGGATTTTGCTGAGAATGAGAACATCTTTGTCAACAGCAGGCTTTGCAGCATATTTCTCTCCCTTTTTGCCGATTATACCAGAATGTCCCTTGCTCTCTTTGACGAGCTGGGCGAGCAGATAAGCCCTCTTTATGGCGACACGACCTTCTGCGAGAAGATCCTGGATCAGTCCCCCTCCCATCCCATCCCCAAGCTCTGCCTCAAGTATCACAAGGAACTTCTCTCGTCGTGCAGGGAAAAGAAGAAATACCGCATCCTCAAGTGCCCTCACGGCCTCTATTGCTTTGCCTTCCCCATCCTCGTCGAAGAGCGCCTTATGGGGATTATAGCCGGCGGCCACGTGCTGACAGGGGGGCAGAAAGAGGAGATGGCCCACCGCCTGAAGAGCGATCTGGGCGACGATGGATCGCTCTGGGAAGCATATCTCGCCATCCCTGTCATGAACAGGAAATTTCTAGAGGAGTCAGTGATAAGGCTTGCCAATGATTCAAAGATCTGCGCCACCGAGGTCTATGAGAAGCACCTCGCGGACAGGCAGCTCAGGAAGCTCATATTTGCCTCGAAAATGAACGAGATGGTGAGCACCAAGCTTGATATCAGGAAGCTCCTGGAGAGAACCACCCATGAAGTGGCCGATGCCATCGATGTGGATATCTGCCTCATCCTCCTTTATGACAAGGAAAGAAAGGATTTCAACCTTGTGACTACCAACCTGGCACTCCCGCCGGGCGAGGCCGAGATGAAATTCCGCCCCGGCGAGGGCATCACCGGTATAGTGGCCCTCTCGGGAAAATCCATTGCAGTTCCCAATGCCCTTGCCGACCCGAGAGTGGTTAAGAAGAGTCTGGGCATCAAGAGTCTCCTTGCAGTCCCTATGAAGGTCGGTGACGAGACTATCGGCGTCCTCCATGTGGGCTCAATCAAGAGCTTCCATGAGTTTACCCAGAGGGAGACCGAGTTCGTCGAGGTCTTAGCTTCGGAGGCGGCTATCGCCGTCAACAACACGAAGCTCTATGAGGAGAGCGTCAAGCACACGGAGGAGCTGAAGCGGTCAAAAGAGGAGCTCCAGGCTTATTTCTCCCAGATAGGGGCGGCCCTCTCTTCTGCCCTGAACCTGCACCAGATACTGAGGCTCATCATGGAGCTCTCCCTGAAGCTCATCGGCGCTGAAGCGGGAAGCCTTTACCTTATCGAGGACCGGAAGCTCTCCATGCATGTCTCCATAGGCCTTGACGCGGAGAAGGCCGAGTTCGCAAGGTTCAGGATGAGGGAGAGCCTGCTGGGCTGGCAGGAGGGCAACCAGAACCTTACTCCCCCCCAGACGAAGGAGGCCACGGAATATTTCTACCAGGGCCCCTCATCGCGGGATACGATCAAGTCCTATCTTGGCGTCCCTCTCTCCATCAAGGACGAGCTCATAGGCCTTCTCAACATTTACTCCAGGGAAAGGAAGGAGTTCGCCCCGGACAAGGTCGAGCTTCTCTCGGCCTTTGCAGGCCAGGCGGCAATGGCCATTGACAACGCCCTCAGCTATGAAAAGGAGCAGAAGCGCGCCCGTGAGGCCACCCTGCTCTACGAGGCGGCAAGGGCCATCGGGCAGACTACGGACCTTGGGGAGCTCCTCGAGGTGACGGTCAGCAAGATCTCAAAGATTATCCAGGTGGACCGCTGCCTGATCTTTCTCTACGACGAGATGAAAGAGGAGTTTCACACAGCG
This sequence comes from Candidatus Eremiobacterota bacterium, assembly GCA_031082125.1. Taxonomy (NCBI): domain Bacteria; kingdom Bacillati; phylum Vulcanimicrobiota; species Vulcanimicrobiota bacterium. The sequence goes on along the minus strand of JAVHLM010000012.1, from coordinate 120,763 downwards.
GCCAACACGGGCATCACCGACGCGCAGAAGGAGTTTTTCTCCTTTTTCCGCATTGCCGCTTCCGATATCTCCCGGGAGATATGGGATGACCTGGAGAGCGGGAAGCCGCGCATTTCCTCGGGTATCCCCCCTGACTGCCCCGGCCTCGCGAGGCTCCAGGAGATTTTTCCCTCCAACTCCTATCTCCTCGTGCCCCTCATCGCAAGGGAGAAGCTTCTTGGCATCATCTACGTCGATGACTCCCAGATGGCCCATTATTTCTCAAACTCCCAGATCCGCCTGGTGATGACCCTCTCCATCCAGATTGCAACGGCTCTCCAGCGGGCGCGCCTTATCACCAAGCAGGAGGAGAACACCAGCCAGCTCAAGGCCCTGCTGCAGGTATCGTCGGTGCTCCCCAGCTCCCTGAGCCTTCCCAAAGTATTCACCCTGGTCGTTGAGAAGGCGGCGCAGCTCGTCAACTGGTCTGCCGTGGCCCTTCTCATCATGGATGACACGGAGAACGACTTTGTGCTCCAGGAGTCAAGAGGCCTCAATTCTCTTCTCCTTGAATCGGCTCTCCAGAAGAAAATATCCCGGAATTCCATTGACAAGAAGCGCCACACCCTTCTTACGGTGGAGGACCGCTCCGGCGACGAGATAAGCGAGCTTCTCTCCAAGTGCAATATTGGCCAGGTGCTTTCCATCCCCCTCATTGCAAAGCGCCGTCTCGTGGGCATCCTCAACTGCTTCTCCGAGGAGGGGCATTATTTTGCCCTGGAGCAGGTCCAGCTCCTCAGGAGCTTTGCGAACCACGCCGCCATCGCCGTGGAAAACGCGAGGCTTCACAATGTGGTGAAAAACAAGGTGAGGGAGCTTGCCACGCTTTTTGAGGTGGGCAAGGCCATCACCTCGACGCTCCAGTTTGAACGTGTCATGGAGGAGGTTGCAAAGAATGTGAAGCGCGTGATGAACGCAGACGCCGTATCCATCATGTTTGTTGATGAAGAGCAGGAGGAGCTCTCCATCCATACGGCCCTGGGTCTCAGCAAGAATGCCATTGAGAGAAAAATAAAGATAGGCGAGGGCGTGGCAGGTATTGCAGCGAAGACGGGGAGCCCCATGATCCTGCTGGACATGCAGGCCAGGAAATCGCCCTACAAGTTTCCCAGGGCAATCAGCGAAGAGGGCCTCCGCACCATTCTCTCGGTACCCCTTGAGGCGAAGGGAAAAATAACAGGCCTCATCAATATATACCTCAAGGATATCTATTACTACAAGCCCCACGAGATAAACCTGCTGGTGGCCCTCTCGAACTCGGCCTCGATGGCAATTGAAAATGCAAAGCTCTATGAGGCACAGTACACGGTGGCCCAGCTCCTGCAGTCCATCATCATGCCCCAGAAGGAGTTCTCCTACCCCGGCATTGAGGTGGGCTATCATTATCTCTCTTCCCTTGAGCTCTCGGGAGACTATTTCGACCTTATCCCCCTGAGCAAAACCCGTTTTGCCCTGGTGATTGCCGACGTGTCGGGCAAGGGCCCCTCGGCGGCAATCTACACGGCCCGCGCCAAGTATATCCTCAAGTCTTATGCCATTGCCGGCTATCAGCCCAGGGAAGTCCTGAGCATGGTAAATAACCTCATCATCCCCGAGGCGGGCGATGACAAGTTCATAAGCCTCTTCTACATGGAAGTGGATATCAAGAAAAAGTTCATCAAATTCAGCTCAGCGGGCCATGAGCCCCCGATCTATTGCTCCCATGCCACAAGGGAGCTGAGGCTTCTTGAGACCGAGGGCCTGCTTATCGGCGTGAGCTACGATGCCAAGTTCCGCCAGGAGGAAATCACCTTTGAGAACAACGACATTCTTGTCCTTTACACCGATGGCATCACCGAGGCCCGCGGGGGAAAGGGGGAGATATTCGGTCTCGAGCGCCTCATGGAGATAGTGAAGAAGCACGCCCATCTCGATCCCCAGACCATTGCCAACAGGATTTACACGGCGGTCCAGAAATATACCCGCCGCAAGCTCAGCGACGATTTTTCCCTCCTTGTCGTAAGGCTTTAATAGAGCAGCAGGATTTTTTTTGCCCGTGGAGAATCACCCATGCCGGAGACGGCTCTGGAGGTAATCTATGGGCAATGTCTCGTTTTTGTTTTTTGAAAAGGAAAAGTTTTACACCATCGAGGAGGTCTCGGTCCTGTCGGGTCTTCCTGTGAAGGAGATAGCTGCGAGGCTCAAAAAGTCAGGCCTGAAGGATCTGGCCTCGAGGACAAGAAATCAGGTATGCGAGATCCTTGTCCCCCTCGGGGTGATGGAATCCTTTCTTTGTGAAGGAGCAGGCGTATAGGGCCGTGACCCGGGGAAGCAGGTGATCACGTCACGGTGAGAGGAAACAGTCATGGGTGATCAGAAAACCACCGTTTTCCATACCCTTCTCTTTCTTCTCATGATGGCCCTCGTGCTCACTACAACGGTTCACCCCATCCCTGCCGCCGATCTCTGGTGGCAGCTCGCCATGGGCCGCCACCTTGTCTCAAGCGGTGACGTCGCCAGGACGAACTTCTTTTCCTACACGGCTTTCCATTATCCCGTCATAGACCACGAATGGCTCTCGGAGCTCATTTTTTTCTCCCTTTACACTGCCGGCCGCCTCCCTCTCCTTTACTTTATGAAGTCCCTCGTCATTCTATTCTCCTTTCTTCTTCTTTACGAGACGGGAAGGCTCAGGGGGGCATCTCCTTGCTTCAGCGCCCTGGCGGTCATGGTGGCAGTGTCCTTTGCAAAGGGCGATCTGTATTTTGACATAAGACCTTACCTCTTCACCTACCTTTTTCTGGCATTGTTCCTCTTTCTTGTCGAGCGGGCCAGGGAGAAGCCCTGGAGCCTTGCCTTGCTGCCATTCATGGCATGGGCCTGGGCAAACTGCCATGGCGGCTTTGCCCTCTATTTTGTCCTCCTCTTGCTGCTCATGGCCATAGACGCGACAGCGGCTCTTCTCAAGAAGGGGAGCTCCGTCCCGCTCATCCGGGAGGGTGCTGTCCTGCTGGCAAGCGCGCTTCTCGTATTTATTAATCCTTACGGCCGTGACCTTCTCCTTTACCCCCTCTCTTTCGTGAAAGACAGCTTTTACCGCCGTGAGCTCATTGAATGGATCAGGCCCGATCTCCTCGGCAGGGACCTCCCTTTCCTGGTCTTCCTTGTGGCAGTGGCCGTACTCGCGGTGATCTTCCGCAGAAGGCTCCGCCTCTTTGACGGCCTGAGCCTCTTGCTCTTCGGATACCTTGCCTTCACGACAGTCCGCCATATCACGCTCTTCTGCCTGGCCGTGGTGCCTGTGCTTTCGCTTCTTCTGCAAGAGCTTTATCACGCCCTTGCAGCGAGAATACCCCATTCATGGAGAGACACCGCTGTCTTACGCAGTGCAGGGGGAAAGAGGTTTTCCGCCATTGTCGCCATGGCAGGCTTATTCCTTGCGGGAGCCCTCCTTTATCTCAGGCTCGCCGCCGTCGATTACGAGAACCTTTCCATGGAGAAAGCCCTTTTCCCTTACAATGGCTTGACCTTTATAAAATACAACGGCCTTGAAGGCCCTCTTTACAACCCTTATGAATGGGGGGGCTACGTGCTATGGCGTCTCTATCCGCCCTGTAAAGTATTCATTGACGGGAGGGCCAACGTGGCCTATCCCGAGGAGGTTTACAGAGAGTCCCTTGATACCACGGCGGGTGCCAGGGGATGGCAGGAAATCCTTGACCGCTACGGAGTGAACATGGTACTCTGCAATAAGTACCACATGGAGAGGGGGCAGGCCTACCGCCTCGGCGAGATTCTTGGCAAGAGCGCCGCCTGGGGCCTGGTGTATGAAGACAGGGTAGAGCTTCTCTATATGAGAAAGATCCCCTCAAATGAAGAGATTTTCCGCAAAGCCCGTGAAGGTGCCCTTATAATCCCTGTGAGCGCATGGACGCTGAAGAACAGCGCCACGGGACTCATAAAGGAGGGAAGGCTCAATGAGGCCGAGGGGCTGCTCAATGATGCCATCGCCCTGGACGGGAGCTTTACCTCTCTCTATGTGGAGCTGGGCTATGTGCTGATGGAAAAGGGTGAGAACGGCAAAGCTTTCCAGGTTCTGAGGCAGGGTCTGAGAAAGGACAGGAACCTTTTCCTGGCCCATGATCTCATGGGAGTCCTCTACGAGAAGGAAGGGAACATTGAAGGGGCCTGCCGGGAATACCGCAGAGCCCTTTCTATCAATCCCTCCTTCGCAAGGAGCCGTGAGGCGCTCAGGAGGCTTGAGGGGAAGGTCAGGAAATAAGCCTTTTCCGCGCCGTGGCAAATATTTTTTCCGCAATTTCCGGGATGGAGAGCAGGTATTTTGATACGTTCTGTTTTGAGATGACAAAGACGTCCACTGTCTCTTTCGCCGCGACCCATGCGGTGCGGACTCCCTCCATGACAAGGGCGATCTCGCCGAAAAAATTATCGGCGCTCATGGTCCCCACGCTCTTTATCTCGTCTTCACCCTCTTCCACAAAGGCCTCGCAGGAGCCCCGGGAGATAATGTAAAAGGAATCGTCAAGGCTGTCCTTTTTGATCATCACCTCGCCCTTGGAGAAGCTCCGCTTCTCTGCCACCATGATCAGCTCCTCGAAACGCTTTTCGTTTATGAAGGGGAGAAAGCCGATATGGCCGAGCAGTATCCTGAAGCGTTCCTTGTCCTTTTCCTCCATTGGCATGCCTCCTTCCGGAACATTCTTCTCTATCCGCCCTGCCGGCAGAGCCTGGCAAAGGGTGTCCTTCACAAGGATTATCGGCATATTGAGGAGAAAATTCGACGTTTTTTCTCTGTCACCTTTTCGTGTGCAGTGCTGCAGGCCGCCGTCAGAGAGGTTCAGTTTTTTTTTCGTTTTCCCCGGCCGGCCGGGGAAGAAGGGCAATCCCTCCAACTATTGCCGCAATGGCGATGAGCCACGCATAAGGTGGGATGTTTATGTCTTTTGAGACAAAGTTCAGGAGGGCCACCTGGGTGCCGTTGATGGTGAAGTGCATGAGCATCCCTGTGTAGATGGAGTCGGTTCTCATCACCACATAGGTGAGGAGGGCGCCCATGAGGGTCACGGGGATGAGTATATAGAGATTCAGGTGGAAGAGCGCGAAGAGGAATCCCACGAGAAGGCACGTGGTGACCTTGGTGAGGGAGTGCTCAAGTCCTGAGAGGATGAGTCCCCTGAACACGAGCTCCTCGATGACTGCCGGTGTGACGGCGATGACAAGAAAGACGAAAAGGCCCTCTCTGAAGCCGTGAAAGGTGAGGAGATTGGTCATGAAGGCCTCAAGCTCATGAGGTGTCTGGATGAAATAGCTCTGGAACTTCTCCATATACTGGCTTAATACCAGCGTTCCCAGGCCGATGAGAGGGGCAAGGACAAGGACCTGGGGCTTGAAATTCCTGAGCTTGAAGACCTTTTTCACGTCGTAGCCGCTTCGTTTCACGAAATAAAGGGCCGGGACGAGAAGGAGGAGGACCTGCGACGCCACAAGGCCCGCCTGCATGTGCTTCTGCTGAAGGTTGTTCCCGATAAAGAAATACACTGCCAGCGCTCCCAGGAAGAAAAGGATCACCTCGCCTGCCGTAGGCCTGGTCCTGTCTATTTTCTGGAAGATTATATCGCTGAGGCCTCCGAAGGCAATATCCTCCTTCTGGAAAAGGCGGCTCATGAAAATAATGACAAGGACAGCGTACAGGGAATTGGAGAGGAAGGTGAGGGCAAATTCAAGCATGGTATAGGTTCCCAGGAAGATTGCCTTCACCATGAGGGCTGTGTTCGCAATGGGGATAAGGCTCATCCACGTATCATACTTGAGTCCGGGAATCGAGGGGAGCCCCGCGGGAAGAAGGCCCACGAAAAGGATGGGAAGGACGTAGATATTGGCCTCAAGCTGGTTTTTGGCCATGATGCCCACCATGAGGAAAAGGGCGCTCATGAGCACCACGAGGGGCACGGCAAGCACCAGGGAGAGCATGATGGCCGGAAAGGAGATAGTGAGCTCCTTGGCTTTCTGCGTGAAATTGTAAACAAAATAGATCGTGAGCCCCACGGAGAGAAAGTTCACCGCCGTGGTGAAGAGCGTCGTGGTGAGCACTACGAGGAGCTTGGAGGTGATGATCTCCAGCCTCGAAAGCGGAGAAAGGATGAGGGTCTGCATGGTTTTCCGCTCTTTCTCGCCTGCCGTGAGATCGACGGCCACCTGGATGGTGCCCAGCATGATAAAGGTGATGAGGATAAGAGGGAGGACCTCCCCGAGGTGGGCTCCGGCTATCTTGTTTTTTGTCGCCACGTTATCGAACTTGAGGCGGATAGGCTCCATGAAGTCCGTGGAGAGGTTCTTCGCTTCGAGCCTGCGATAGATAAGCTCTTTCTTATAGTCCAGCAGGACCTCCTCCATGCGGAGCCTGGAGAGCTTTGACTCCTCGTCGGTGGAGTCAAAGTAGAGATCCATCGCGATGTTCTTCACTTTCTCATCGATAAGGTCACCCCTCAAGCAGATGCTCAGGATGGACTTGTATTTTGAGGGGATGGCGCTCACCTTGGCATCATCGGTGAACTCAAGGATAAGCCCCTCCTTTTCCTCAAGCAGCGGGATGAGCTCCGGCGCAAGCTCCCTGCCTTTGACGGCCACCCTGGTTTTCTGGCTCTCCAGCTTTTTCATCTGCGAGACGCCGAACTCGGCCATGAAAATAAGGGTTGATGGATAGACAATAAGAGGAAAGAAGATAAGGAGGATTATGAGCCCCCAGTTTCTCAGGATCTCCTTAATCTCCTTGGCGTAGAGGGTTTTTACCCGCCGCATGTTCATGACGTGCCGTCCTTCACGAGGCTCAGGAAACACTCGGTGAGGCTGCCGGCGCCATGGCGCTTCACCACCTCAGGGATAGTGCCTTCTTCGAGCTTCTTTCCCTGGTGGATGAGTATGATCCTGTCGCAGAGGTTCTCAACCTCCTCCATGTTGTGGGCCGAGTAAAGTATGGCTTTCCCCTCATTCCTTGCCTGTCTTACAAGCCAGAGGATGTCGCGGCTGGTGAGCACGTCGAGGGAGGTGGTGGGCTCATCGAGAATAAGAATGGGAGGGTCATGAATGAGGGTTCTCGCGATTGAGACCTTCTGTTTCTCACCTGCCGAGAGGTTTTTGCAGAGCCTCTTGAGGATATGGGTCATGCCCAGAGATTCGTAGAGCTTCTGGGACCTGGCTTTTATGGTCTCGTCGGAGAGATCAAAGAGTTTTCCGAAATAGGAGACCATCTCTTCCGAGGTGAGGCGCTCGTAAAGGTTCGTGTCATTTGAGATAAAGCCTATATGGGTTCTGATCTTCTGGGGATCCCTGACGGTGCTGAGCCCCATTACTTCTATTGTGCCTGATGTGGGTGTGAGAATTGCGGATATGAGGCGGAGCATGGTGGTTTTGCCCGCCCCGTTGGGTCCCAGGATGCCCACGATCTCCCCGGGAGAGCAGAAGAATGAGATATTGTCCAGCACGGTGATCTCCCCACGCCTGAAATCGTAGAACTTTTTAGTGACGCTCTCTACGGTGACGGCTTTTTCCAATTCTCCTCCCTTAATGCTTTGTCATACATATATACCATCAGGAGGGCTGAAATCCTTCCGCGCCATGCAGAGAGGCACGGCGCCTGAAGGAATATTAGGGCTTCTGTATAAGCCATGTCAGGGGCCATTTACAGGATCTCCCGTGGAGGATAAGAACAGGGGAGAGGGGAATCAGCACCTCATGCGGCTCTACCAGGAAAAGTAATTCAATCAGGGAGGAATGCAGTGAAATCGTCTCGGGAAGAGAGTGCTGACGGGCAGGATATCACCAGGCAGGTAATTGCCCAGACCACTTCCAAGGTATGCCGTTACCTGGACGAGGTGATTGAAGGATATAATCATTCCACTGAGCCGGAATCGCAGTCGGCTAAGGATCTCCTTCTGCGCATCAAGTCCGAAGTTGGTACAGTGCTCTCCCGGGAGCTCACCGAAGATCTGCAGGGACTGGCCTCCCACGACAGGGAAGATGACGAGGAGATAGAGCGTCTCAGGGACAAGCTGGAGGAGTTCAAGAAGCTTGTTGATGTGAGCCTTTATATCAACGAGACCCTTGATCACGTGACCGTCCTCTCCCGTATCATGGAGACGGTGAAGTCGGTGATGAACGCCGAGGCCTGCTCTCTTTTCCTCATCGACGAGGATAATCCCGGGCTGTTGCGCTTTACCGTGGCACTCGGTGATAAAGGTGAAGTCTTCAAGACGCTCAGGATAAAGGTAGGGGAGGGGATCGCCGGCACAGTCGCCAAAACAGGCGAGATCATCCAGGTTGATGATGCGCAGCATGATGAAAGGTTCGCCAGAAAGTTCGACAGGATGAGCGGCTTTGTCACCCGGGCAATTCTCTGTGTGCCCATAAGAGTCAAGGAGAAGGGGGAGCTCAGGATCTCCGGCGCCCTCGAGGTGATAAACAAGCGAGGGCAGGCCTCCTGCTTTGACAGCGATGACAAGGAGCTTCTGCTGGCCCTCTCAAGCCTCGCGGCGGTCTCGATAGAGAACGCCAGGGTTTATCACCACGCTATCACCGACAGGCTCACCAAGCTTTACAACTTTGGATATTTCCAGGACCAGCTTTTCAAGGAGGTGAGCAGGTCAGTCCGGTATGGCAACACCTTTTCCCTGATGATCATCGACCTCGATAATTTCAAGAAGTTCAACGACACTTACGGCCATCCCGCCGGCAATGAAGCCCTCAAGAAAATTGCAGCCCTTCTCTGGGCATCCGCAAGGGATTCCGATATCGTGTCCCGTTACGGCGGAGAGGAGTTTGCCATAATCCTCACTGAGACGAGGAAAGAGGAGGCTGCCCACCTTGCAGAGCGTATAAGGAGGGGGCTTGAGGAGTTGGAATTTGACGAGATAAGCGGCTCGACGGAAGTCCGCCTCACGATGAGCATAGGGATCTCGTCGTTTCCACAGGACGGGCGGACCGCGGAGATAATCACCAGCGGAGCCGATAATGCCCTCTACCGTGCAAAGAGCCTCGGAAGAAACAGGGTGATCCTCTGCGAGGAATAAAAAACCGGGGAGAAAAAAAATGGGGGATGATGGTATATGGTCCTTCTCCGGCCCTGATAAACTGCCAATACCCAGGTAGGGAGACTGGCCTCCCAGAGAAAAAAAATGGGGGATGATGTTATATGGTCCTAATGTGTCCTACAACATCATCCCCATCTCTAAATGTGGAGGAAAGAATGAAAGAAGGTATGAAATGGGGAGAAACCAATATGAACTGAAATTCCTTCAGATAAACTCTTGCTCTTGACACCTCTCTTTTTGCTGATACCTCATAGTTCCCGATCCGCCTTTTCCTATATTCCCAGGGCGATTATCTGTGCCGCCAGGTCTTCCGCCACGGCCAGCTCTCCCTGGTAGTTCGTCCGCGATGCCTTTGCCCAGTTTTCGTCGCTCCATACTTCCACCTTGTTGAAGACCCCCACGAGGACCACTTTCTTGTCGAGCCCGGCGTGGTCCCGCCAGGGCGGCGGTATGATGATGCGGCAGTGGCTGTCCGGTTCACAGAGCCTCACGCCCGATCCGAAGAACCTTACGAGGGATCGCGCGTAGGGATTCGAGATGGGGAGCTCTTCCATTTTGGCCACCAGTTTGGCCCATTCTCCGGGGGGGAAGAGTGATATGCACCTTTCAAGTCCCCTCACCATGTAGAAGCTCTCTCCCAGTCCTTCCCTCAGCTCTGCCGGTATTATCAACCTCCCTTTTGAGTCCAGCGAGTACTTGTGCTCACCAGTAAACTGTGTTTTCAGGTCAGGCATCTTCACTTTTTCCCACTTATTCCCACCTTTAACCACAATTTCTCCACATCTGGGGATAACTCCTTCTCCTTTTTTAAAAAAAATAAAAAATTTTTCGATAGTGGTGCGATTCCACATATAGTTGATGAAAAAAATTCATCTACTAGCCCTTGGGATATCGGACTTGCCCCGCCCATTGCATTGAATAAAAATCAACAAAAAGGGATGGAGGGGGAAAATAAGGGGCTAGAGGAACTCTCGGGCGTATCACGAAATTTCTCATGAGAACAGCCTTGCGTGGCATGATCGCAAGGGAAAGTCCAGGACCGTGATCGTCACAAGGAAGCGAAAGGGGCTCCCATGGGCGAAGATTACATTGAAGCATTGCTTGCGAGCAGGAAAAAGCCTGTTGAGCAGGTGCAGAAGCCGCCGGCAGTTCCCGAGGATCTGTCAAAGCTTGAGCAGCAGAAGAAGTTCCTGGAAGCCAGATTTGACTGCCTCATAAGGGTAATCAGCCTTTTTGGCCAGTCTGCCTCACTTGAGGATCTTCTCAGGATCCTGGTGAGCCAGGGGCAGATTCTTGTGCCCTTCGAGGCTCTGGAACTGATGAAGATGGATGAATCGGAAGAGCACCTCGTGGCCTACTCCGTCTGTTATGAGGGGATTATCCAGTGGGGTCTCCGCCTCAATTACAGGGGCACCGAGATGGAAGACATCGTGAAGGAGAGAAGGATATCCCGCATAGGCAATATCCACGAAGAGCCCGAGTTCCCCGTGAGCGATATCGTCCATATTTACAAGATTGTCTCTATTCTCCAGATACCTGTTGCTTCGCCCGGCAGGTTCTGGGGGTTTCTGAACCTCTATCACCGCAAGCCCAGCGTCTTCACCCAGGCCCACCTTGAAGTGACGCAGCTCTTCTGCGCCCTCCTTGCCTCCTTCTTTGAGAATGAGCTCCTCAACGAAAAGGTGAGCCTCTTCAAGCAGTCCGCCCAGGTGGTGAGCGAGCCCGATTATGCCATGTCCCTCTATTTAAAGAGCGAAGTGAGGGCTCTCCAGGAGAGGATCGTCGAAAAATGCCAGAGCATGGGTGAAAAGGGCATGGGGAAGCTCACCACCAAGCAGGAAGATGCCATAAAGGATGTTCGTGAGGCGGCGGAACTCGCCCAGAGGAGGATTGATCACCTCAACGAGTATGTGCTGCTCACGGGGGGACAGGTGTACCTCGAGCGGCGGAAGGTAGATCTCGCAAGGTCTCTGGCCGATGCCCAGGAGCGCATCAAGGCGAAAATCGACGACAAGAGCCTCCGCATCTTTGTGGAGATTGACAAGAAATTTCCCCAGGTGGTGGCCGATTACAAGAAGCTCCAGCGGATATTGGTGGCCCTTCTGGAGAATGCCGTCGAGGCAAGCAAGGCAGGGAGTCTGCTGAGAGTCAATGTATCCCGCGAGGGCGACATGGCTGCCATTTCCGTGTGTGATTACGGCGACGAGATCAATCCCCTGGATTTCGAGGCAATACTGGCTCCCTACGGAAAGATTGAGCATACGGCCTCGACAAAGCATGGCAAGATAATCCTGAATGTCCCGGTAACGAAAATCCTTGTAGAGCTCCATGGGGGGAAGATGTGGATCGAGTCCTCCAAAGAAGAGGGCACGGCCTTCTGTTTTACCCTTCCCCTGGCACCGGCATAGGAAGGGCCTCGCCGAATACCTGCTCATACCGCGCTTTAAGCTCCTGAAAAGTGAAATGATGCTCTGTCGTGCCGCATACTTCCACCACGTACGTGGCGACAAGGCTCGCAAGTTTTCCCATGGCCATGAAGTCAAGGCCACAGAGGATGCCCATGATGATGGCCGACCGGTAGGCGTCGCCTGCACCGGTGGGATCAGCCACTATCCGCGGCGTGACGGGAGGTATCGAATAGGTCTGTTCTTTCGTCTTGATGAAGGAGCCCTGGGATCCCTTGGTCACGATCAGGCCCCCTGTGATTTCCAGGAGCTCCTGCTCTGATTTTCCTGTCTTGTGAAGGATCATGTCCAGCTCGTAGTCGTTCTGGATGGTGAATCTGGACCCCCTGATGTTTTCCAGTATCTGTTCCGGCTCAAGACGCGGGATCTGGTGGCCAGGGTCAAAGATGAAGGGTATGGAGGCTTCCCTGCACTCTCTGCAGTATTTCACCATGGCCCCGGGATCGTTGGGAGAGATGATGGCTATCTCGACTTTTTCATTCTTGAGCTCATGAAATGAGAGCGTGTGGGCCGATGCCATCGCCCCCGCGTAGAAGCCCGTTATCTGGTTGCTGCTCCTGTCGGTGGTGATGAAGCAGGAGGCGGTGTACTCGCCGGGGATTACCTTGATGAGGGAGGTTTCAATGCCCTGTGCCTCCATCCACGTGCGGAACTCGCCGAAGTCCTCTCCCACTGTCCCCATGACATGAGGTCTTTTCCCCAGCAGCGCCAGGGAATAGGCGATATTAGCGGCGCAGCCTCCGCGGAGCTTTTTCATTGAGTCAACGAGAAAGCTCACGTTGAGCTTTTCTATCTTGTCGGGAAGGATGTGTTCCTTGAAAAAGCCCGGGAACTTCAGGATATTGTCGTAAGCCAGCGAGCCGGTGATAATGATCGCCATACCCACCTCCGCGATGGTGCATAATAGTAAAGCCTTCTCCATTCTCCACGAAAGGTCTTTTTCCTCCAACGGCAAAGAGCCTCTCCCCCTTTACCATCGAAGCGATATGGTGTATAATTTCTCTGTCTGAAAGGAGAAGATGAAATGCCGGAAGATGCAGTAAAAGTCATATTCGCAGACGGAAGAGAGCATGAAGTGACCAGGGGGATCACGGTGCTCGATGCGGCGAGGCTCTCGGGGCATTTCACTCCCTATCACCTTATGGGAGCCCTGGTGAACAATGAGCTTAAGTCTCTCTCGGAGCCCCTCCTGGAAGATTCCCGTGTGGAGCTTCTTGACGGCCGCCTCGAGGAGGGCCGCAAGATCTACCGAAGAAGCCTCAGCCTTGTCATGATCAGAGCCTTCAGGGAGCTCTTCCCCGACGGGAAGGTAGTGATAAGGCACTCCCTGAGCGGCGGCTATTTCTGCAAGCCGTCGATTGACAGGCCTTTTACTCCCAAGGATCTCAAGGCCCTCAAGGCGAGGATGGACGAGATCATTGCACGCGACGAGCCTTTCAAACCCCATGTCTTCACCAGGGAAGAGGCGGTGAAGTTTTTCGGAAGCGACGGCCAGGATGACAAGGCGCGGCTCTTTCCCTACATGGGGGATCCTTCCATAGAAGTCCATTCCTGTGGAGAGATAAGAGCCTGCATCTTCGGCAAGATGGTGCAGAGCACCGGCTACCTGAAGGTCTATGATCTTCTCTATTACCCGCCGGGCTTCATCCTGCGCTTTCCCCGCTCCAACAACCCCCTTCAGCTTTCGCCCTACACAGAGCAGAAGAAGCTCTTCAGAGTTTACTATGAGTACAAGCAGTGGGTGAACCTCCTGGGAGTCGGCGACGTGCCGGCTCTCAACACCGTCATAGAGTCGGGCGAGATAAACGACCTCATAAGGGTTGCCGAGGCTCTTCATGAGAAAAAGATCGCTGCCATTGCCGACATTATAGCAAAAAACAAGGAGCAGCTCAGGGTTGTTCTCATAGCGGGGCCATCGGCGTCGGGGAAGACCACCTTTGCCCAGAGGCTTGCCGTGCAGCTCAGGGTGAACGGGATCAAGCCTGTAGGTATCTCCGTCGATGATTATTTCCTTGACAGGGAAAAGACGCCCCGCGATGAAAAGGGCGACTACAATTTCGAGATTCTTGAGGCCCTCGATCTTGAGCTTTTCAACAATCACCTCACCACGCTTCTCATGGGCGGTGAAGTGGAGATACCCCACTTCGACTTCACTGTCGGCGCCCGCATGAAGTCGGGGAGAAAGCTCAGGATCAAGCCGGATCAGCCCCTCGTGATAGAGGGGATTCACTGTCTCAACGACAGGCTTACCGAGTCAATCGCCAGGGAGAACAAGTTCAAGATATACGTAAGCGCCCTTACGCAGCTCAACCTGGATGACCATAACAGGATCAACACCACCGATACGAGGATTCTCAGGAGAATAGTGCGTGACAAGCAGTTCAGGGGGCGCGACGCGCTGGGAACACTGAAAAGATGGGATTCCGTAAGGATGGGCGAGCGTGACCACATCTTTCCCTTCCAGGAAGAGGCTGACATCATGTTCAACTCCTCGCTGGTCTACGAGTTTTCCGTTCTCAAGACCTTTGTGGAGGAGCCCTTGAAGGCCATCGGCAGGACCGAGCCCGAGTATTCGGAAGCGCAGCGCCTCCTGTCGATACTGCAGTTCTTCCTGAAAGTGGGAACCGATGAGATTCCTCCCAACTCCATCATGCGCGAGTTCATCGGTGCCACCTACTTCATAAGCGCCGACGTGCCCCATTGAAGGAACCATGGTATTGCGTCGCTTTTGTTAATATTTAGTTAACAAATTATTTCCAAAATTTTAACAATTCCATGGTATAATATGTACGGTGCGATCTATATGACAAGTCCAGCTCCCCGGGCCCGTGATGAAGGGTTCCGCGGGGCAATAAGAGATGACAAGGACAAGGAGGAGCGATTATGAACGAGATTCAGCAGCCAGGATTCAATCCCAGCATATCGCAGCTCGAGCAGGCAGGTCCTGTCGGCGCGCCTCAGGCGGTCCAGGAGAGCCAGCGTCTTGGCATGTACATTGATAATGTCCTCGGCTCAGAAGGAGGCACGGTGCAGCAAGGCTTCCGCCTTGATGCCGTGATGTCAGGATGCCTCAACGGGTACCTCGGCCTTGGCGACAGGGCAATGGAAGCCCTTGAAAATCCTCTTGCGAGCGCAGAGATCCTCAATATGGGGAAAAATACGGCCGGTGCCCCCCAGGCCCTGAAGCCCATGGCAGGTATCCAGGAGGGCAGGGCCTTTGAGACCCTTACAAGCTATGAAGCCCCCGAAGTAAGCGAAGTGGCCCTGGGTCTTGTCCCGGGAGTGGGAGCCCAGGTGGCCTCCACGGGGAATCCAGCCTCAGTGAGCCAGATCCTGGAGAAGAGCCCGGGAGAGGAAGTGGCGATGAAGGACCAGGAGAAGGCGGCCAACGTGGGCTTTGAAACCCTCGGCAAGTGGGAGCTTGATTCAGGGAGCGAGATGGCATATCTGGAGAGCGGCGCACCCCAGGGCCTTGCCCTCGGAAACTCCGCGCCCGCGATGACGGCTCTGGCAACCCCTCCCGGTGAAGCTTTTGATGTGAGGCCCATGGTATCGAGGCCCGTGATTGAAGGAAACCGTGCTGAGTATAGCGGCGGATGGTCACAGATACATGAAACCCTTTCCCGCTTTGATGGTACTGGCAACAATGGCATGATCGGCATGACCGATTGGCTCAACGGGCAGGCAGCTCCTTCTCCCGCCATAGGGCTTGACGCACCGGCGCCTGCAGCGCCGACGGTGGGTATGATCCAGTCCCCGGGCTCCACGGAGCTTATGGGCCACCATGCCATCATGACCAGGGAGCTCTTCGGATTCCTGGATCTCTCCTCCTATTCGCAGTCCGTCGCCATGGGTGTGAACCCCACGACGGCGTCAACAGCCCTCAGCCCGGGCAAATACATATCGAATCTCGTTGACGGCTATTACACCTAAGAGGCCGCTTTTCCAAGGCATACCGAAAGGTGAGCACCATGCTCACCTTTTTTATTGCACCTGCCGCAGCCCTTCAGGGGTTTTGGGCGGCGATCCGGGAAGGGGAAAAAGGTCGCCCGGAGTATTTATACTCAGGAGCATATCTTGAAAACCTGTCTTGAAAGGCTGACCATATGAGAACAATTCTGACGCCCGCCTTGGCGAAACTCATCAATATCGGCAAAGAGGCCGCCCTTGGAAGCGAGAACAGCGAGGCCCTCCTCGCGGCCACGGGGGAGGCCGCTCAATTTCTCTCCACCTACCGGGCCCTTTACCGTCTCATGGCCACGACATTTTACAGGGACAAGGACACCAGGACCCTGCTTGACTACATAGAGACCAACTTTAATGAGCTCGAGAAGGATATCGCCGATCTTGATCGGGTGGTCCGGGAGAAAAGGACCTTTGAGCTGAACCCTGTCATGCACTATATCGAGGAGTCCTCGGGGCGTCTCATATCGGCCATCAGGGAGCTCAAGGACCTCGATGCGAGGGAGAAGGTCGAGTCACCCATGCCCGTCGTGAATGCCATTATCAAGGCCTCATTCAACGTGGCGAGCGGCAACGATGACACCAGGGTCCTCGGACAGTGGTTCCCAAGCCTCGTGGTCCTGGTAAGCTCCCTTGACGGCGAGGTGGCGAGGTTCAGCACCCTCCATCCCGGCGAGGAAGATCTCGCAAGAACAGCCAGGAAGCTTGTAGGCGACCTGAAGGAGGGAACGGGCGCCCTCTTCTTCTATCTCAAGGACAAAAAGCCCGTGTGCCTTGCCGACGGCCTCCGCCTCCTCAAGTATGCCTCGCGGAACCTCTACAGGATTCTGCGCGAGATGGACCGCATAGCGGCAAGCACCTCGCAGTATTCGAAGATCCCCGCTGTGGAGGAGTTCTGCCAGGCCTATGCTGCCTGGAAGGAAGGGAAAATGCCCTGGGAGCCTGTGGAAGGGAGCTTCAAGACCCTCACCTTCCTTAAGAGCCTCTATGATGAGACTCACGATGCCATCAAGGATTTTCCTCTCTTCTTCACTCTGGGGAATGCCTGGGCAGCGGCACAGATCTGCAGGATTCACTGTGGAGGTCTCCACGCCACCCTATCAAAAAGTATTGCATCGCAGCAGAAAGACATCCCGCCGGGCGAGGTGACCGCAGCCTTTGAAAGCTATTCTTCAGCGATTTCAAGGCTTGTCACCCTGATGGAAGAGGAGATAATGAAGGTGGCCTCGGCGCCCCACATCGAGGAGATGAAGGAGCTTGTGGGGAGGGCCCTGAAAGATGGCGTCGTGCTTGAATATTTTGCCCAGAGGCTCCAGTTCTTCGAGCAGTCCCACCTGGACATTCTCGGGGAGTTCAGCAAGGCCAAGGATACCCCCGGGAGCGCCCCCGAGGTGGGCGAGGTCTTTGGGCTTCTCACCGAGCAGGGAAGGGGCATCGAGAGGATGCTCAGGTTCCTTGACGACGGCGGGAGGGACCACCTCGTGGAAGGGCTTGCCATGATTGAAAAGACTCTGCCCCGTCTTCTTGAGATCCAGAGAGGCGTGAAATCGGAGATTTCTGAACGCCTTGGGAGCACCAGGCCCCAGAAGCTCTTCTGCCTCAAGTGCGGCACCGAGAACGCTCCTGGGACAAAGCGCTGCAGGAAGTGCTCGACGCCTCTGCCGCTCGTCGTGGCCGAATCATATTCCACCGATGATACCCTCGGCATGGAAGAGGGCTCGCCCTTCAATATCGCCCGCATCGAAGAGGCCGTCACGCAGTTTGAGAGCGGCTCCCTCTCTGCGGGCGAGCTCTCGGGGGAGATCAAGAGCTATATCAACAAGCTCGAAGGGATAAGAAGCGACTTCGAGTCGAGGTCTCACCAGGCCCTCGCCGCCTCGCCAAGCGCCGAGATAAGGGAATACACGGCATCGTTTCACAGCAACCTCAACCAGCTCAGGCAGTCCCTGGAGACCATGCTCCTCTTTACCCAGAGCCCCGATTTTCTCTACCAGGGCATGCAGGCCTTCCAGGCGGCGGCGGCAGAGCTCTCAGACATCCGCAGGGCCGTGAGGGCCCGCGTGTAGAGCCGGAGCACAGAGAAAAGGATTTTTTCTGCCGGGAGAGAATATATCCACGCTTTTTCCTCGGAATCAGGACTATGACAGGTGTCATACCCTCCCGCCTGTCTTTCAGCCTTATCTTATTATTCTGTCGGTGAGGTGTTGCATGAAAGACGGTAGCAAAATCAATGGCCTTTTTCTCTTCCTCTTTGTGATGATTGGCGTGCTTCTGGGAGGAGTTCTCGCTGAAATGCTCCGCTCAGTCATTCCCAGCATGGCGAAATCGGTAAGCCTCGGCCTCACGCCGCCGGCCACGCTCAATCTTTACATCATGGACATTACCTTCGGCTTTGACTTCAGGTTCAACCTGGGGAGCGCCCTTGGGGCAACCGCAGGATTCATCCTTGGCAGGAAGGTCCTCTGAAGAGCGCAGCGGCCGGCTCTTAGCGTATTGTTGAAGACATGATGAGCCCTTCCACCTCGGGAAGGAGGGCGCTGTCCTTGGCTTCCACCATGAAGACATAGGCCTTTTTGTTCTTCACGGCGATATACATATACCGCGATTTTCCCTCGCTGTCGGCGAATTGTATCTTGTATCCGTCAAGGCCGCCCACCCTGGCCTTTTCCTCGTTCTGCTTCTTGAGGCCTTTCTTCTCAGCCTCCTTGATGGAATAGGGCTTGATGGTGTCAACGTTGTTCACGGGCACCCCCTGGGGCTTGTATACCGTGAGGACCAGTCCCATATCGGGCCTCGAGAAGATCCACAGGAACTTGTCTGAGCCCTCGCCCTGGAGGGGAATCTCCTGCCACTGGGGGGTGATGGAGAGGGTGAGGTCACCGTCGGGGCTCTCGGCCTGTATTGCGGCCACTGAAGGCGGCGCCCCTGTAGCTGTCGGCAGCGGTGTCGCGCCTCCCCCCATTTCCGCCAGCTTCTGGGCGGCCATCTGGCTGTACTTGTGCGAGGAATCGATGGCCATGCAGCGCTGGAAGGCCTCGATGGCCTTGGCTTTATACTCGTCACCCTTGAGGGAACGGTAAATGAGCCCCAGGGCGTAAGAGGCGTCAACGCTCTTTGGATTGATGGAGAGGGCTGTCTCAAATTCCCTTATGGCATCAGCGTGCTTGTTCTGCCTCGCCAGGGTGAAGGCAAGAGAAGAGTGGAGGTCAGGCGAGAGGGGCTGGATCCTCAGTGCCCTGCTGTAGCAGGACTCGGCGTCAAAGAACCTCCCTGTGGTGAAGTAGATTTTTCCCATTGCCATGAGGCCTTTCACCGAGTAAGGGTTCTTTATGGTGGCGGCCTTGTAGTTCTTGAGAGCCTCTTCCTGCTGGCCCTCCTTCTCCGCCAGGTAGGCCAGGTTCAGGTAGGGCTCCACATAATTGGGTTTGTAACGCAAGGCCTGCCCGAACTCGGTTTTGGCCTCGGCGAGCTTTCCCATCTGGACGTAGAGGATGCCGAGCATGTTGTGGGCATAAGCGTTCTGGGGCATCACCTTTATCGCGGCGTTAAGATCGGCGATGGCTCCCGGCACGTTCTGAGCCATGAGCTTTTCAATCGCCTTCACGTAGAAGGCGGTGCTTGACTCGGGCTTGATCTGTGCCGCCTTTTTCCAGTACTGCAGAGCGTCCTGAAAGCGATCCTGGGCCTGGTATGCGACGCCGAGAAAGTAATAGAGCTCGCCTGCGGCGGGGAATCTTGCGATGGCGCCCTTCAGGAGCTCGACGGCCGTCGAGTACTGGCCATGGTCGATAAGATCCTGGCTCCACTGGCTTGCCCCGGCGAGGAGGTTCTGCTGTGCCTCCTTGTAGTCAGGCTTTATCTTGAGGGCAATCTCGTACTCCTGGAAAGCCTCCTTGAAGAATCCCTTTTCGGCGTACACATATCCAAGGTTGTTGTGGGCCATGGGGTTCTGGGGGTTGAGGGCGATGGCGCGCTGGAAGGCCTCTATGGCCTTGTCCCACATCTGTTTCTGGGCGAACTGGAGGCCCTGGTTGACGAGGGACTGAGCATCCTGGCCCAGCAGAGGCGCCATAAGCGCCATGGAGATAAGTATGACAAGGCCGGCGTGGTAAATGGCTTTTTTCACGGTGACCATCCTTTCCTGTGCAGAGAGATCCATTGCATCACAGTCTGCTTCATATCGCTGAATTGAATAATTAAATATTCGGGAGGAGATGCCTCTGTGCCTTCTCCCGTCCTCACCCTATGATACATGGATAATAAGAATAAATTCCCGAGAGAAGCAGAGGAAAGACTCTTTTCCCGCAGATATCAGGACTGCGCTGGAAACTGGGCTGGAAAGCCTCCTGGAGCTCTGATCAGTACTGGGGCCTCTGGTGCGTGAGGCTTCCGCTTCCGCCGCCTGATGTTCCGCCGCCTCCGCCGGAGGTGCCACCGCCGCCGCCGGAAGTGCCCCCGCCGCCGCTGTAGCCGCCACCTCCGCCGCCGGAAGTGCCCCCGCCTCCGCCGCTGTAGCCGCCGCCACCGCCTCCGCCGCTGTAGCCGCCTCCACCGCCGCCTCTGTAGCCGCCTCCGCCGCCAGTTCCTGGAAGAGGCTCATGCGCCGGGGCGCTTTTCGTGATGGTGAGAGTGACGATATTCCATGGGGGCTTTCCCTTTCCGTCACCGGGAATCTTGTATTCCGCCGTGATCTCGGCGCCCACCTTGGCCTTCTTGGGAAGCTCGGAGCGCTTCATCCTGAGTGTCAGGGGACCGTCAGAGGTTTTCACCTGGAGCTTCACCGTGTCTTCGCTTTTTTCCAGCTTCGCGAGCGTTCCCTTCACTTCCTTGATCTTCTCCACGATCTTCACCACCGTGGGCGATGGCGACGGAGTGGGGGAGGGCGTGGGCGAGGCTTTCGCCACCGGCCCGGTAAACTTCATTATGAGGGGGATGGAGAATATTACAAGGAAGAAGACGATGAACCCCACGATGACCCCTGCGATGATGAAAGCGGGGACCGAGGAGCGGTGCTCTTTCTCCTTCTTTTCACCGCCCTCCTTGCCTGACTTGAGCAGTGCTTCCGAGACAAAATGATAATCCCTCTCTCTCGTGGAGGGCGCCACGGGCTGAGGAGCCACTGCCGGCGGGGGAGCCTCCTTTGATTTGGTGAGGGAGACCTGGGACTGCTTTCTTTTCCAGTCCTCGACGACGCCCTGGTTCTCCAGGCGGAGCTGCGTTTTGGGAAGAGTTGAGGCAGACGACCGCCCCCCGTCGGCAGCCTGGGGGCGCCTCAGATTCTGGCTGATCATGTATTCCCTGATGGCCACCACGCTCTGGAACCTTTCGTCAGGCTTCAGCTCTATCATTTTCAGTATGAGGGCATCGACCTGCGCCGACACCAGGGGATTGTAGTGAGAAGGTGCATTGACGGTGCCGCCCTGGAGGATCCTGTCCACGGAGTCGGCGATGATGATCTTGGTGAGGAGGTAATAGAGGCTCACTCCAAGCGCATAGATGTCTGACCTCGGGTCGGTGCCGCCGCTCCCGTACTGCTCCGGCGGTGCAAAGCCTGCGGAGCCGCTCCCCTTGATGGCCGTCATGGTCCTGTCGCGGGGATCAAATATCTTGGCGATACCGAAGTCGATGATCTTGATCCTTCCCTCGCTGGTGAGCATGATGTTCGCAGGCTTGAGATCCCTTATGATGACGGGGTCCGGCCTGGTGTGGAGGTAGTCCAGGATATCGAGGATCTGGTCGCTCCACTCCAGCACCTGGCTCTCCATGATATACTGGGGGTTCTCCATCACCACCTGTTCCAGGGTTCTGCCGTCTACGAACTCCATCACGAGGTAATGGCGATCGTTCTCCTCGAAGGTGTCCAGGATCCTGGGGATCCCGGGGTGATCGAGCTTGGCCATGGTCTCGGCTTCGTTCTGGAACTGAGCCGCCACCCGCTCGCGGTCGTCGGCTTCAACGAAATGATCATACATCTCCTTGAGGGCGCACTCCTTGTTGAGCCTCAGGGCATGCACCTTGAAGACGTACCCCATTCCTCCCCTGCCGATCTGCGAGAGGATCTTATACCTTCCCTGGAGCGTCATCCCGGGCTTCAGAGACGTTTTCATATGCAAGGCCTCCAGTGCAGCGTACAGTATCTCCGGACATAGGCCCTGAGCAGCGGCCTATGCCTTTCAAGAGCATTGTCGCGTCGCGTGAAATAATATTCCCTGCTATAATTATAATATATATCCGGGAAATGTAAAGTATATTCCGCTCGTGAGGTTGCCGGGGCTGCGGTTCCTGCACTCAGGGGCGCTCTGCCGGTCATAATATTCTCCGGGAGAGAGGATCTTCATTGCATATCGACGCTCTATTTGATAAAATGGGAATATGAAAGCGGAAAAAGGAACAACCATGAGAAGCCGTTATTTCTGCGCCTGTGTGGCTTACATTCTTGCCGCATTGCTGTGTGCCTCTGTAACCATCTCTGAGGTGCAGGCCGTGGCGCCCAAAAAGTCGCAGGCATGGGCCGTCGTCGTGGGAATTGACAAGTATCTTAAGGAGGTCACTCCTCTCCAGTTCTCCGCAGCTGATGCAAGAGAATTCAAAAAGGCCCTTGTGGAGGCGGCAGGCTTCAATGAAGACCAGGTATTTCTGCTGACGAGCGACCAGACGGGAAACCGCTTCCCTGATAAAACCGGCATCATAAGGTGGGTCTCATACATCAAGAACAAGGCTCAGCCTGATGATATTTTCGTGTTTTTTTTCTCAGGCCATGGCATTGACATAGAGAAGGAGAGCTATCTGCTCACCGCAGAGGCCGATCCTTTCAGCAGGGAGACTCTTGAGACAAGCTCCCTCAAACTGGCCGATCTCAGGAAGATAATCGAGAATATGAGAGCCGGGAGAAAGCTTCTTTTCATAGACGCATGCCGCAACGATCCACGGGGAGGCAAGGGAGACAGTGATAACAGGCTCTCAAGCCTCATGGCGAAGAATATCACCATCGCCCCCCCGAAGGAGAAAGAATCCTCCTCTTCGCCGCGGTTCAGTGCAATCTACTTTTCCTGCAACGTGGGGGAGCGATCCTATGAGTGGTCAGAGAAGGCAATGGGCTTCTTTACCTATTTCCTTGTCAAGGGTGTCCGCGGTGAAGCCGTGAACAGGAAAGGCTTTGTGACGCTCGAGTCACTTCGGCGGTATATCACGAAAAACGTCCCGCCAGCAGTGGAAAGGGAGCGCGGCTGCTCTCAAAATCCCTGGGTGATAAGAGAAGAGGGTCCCGGTGAAGAAATATGGACATTGGCAAAGCCCGCCGCAGTGGTAAATATGCCATCATCACCTGCAAACCTTGTAAGCAACGGCGGTTTTGAGGATGGCCTCGCCCCTCCATGGGGAACGGGCCGTTACAGTGATCTGGGAAAGGCTTGGTGGAACAGCCTTACATGCACCTCGCGCGCCGAGATCGATAAAAGCTCCATGAAAAACGGTTCAGCATCCCTGCACATCATCAACCTGTCGCCGCGGGCGCCTCATGTGTTCGGCTCAACAGCTCAGAGGATTCCCATAGAAAAGGGAAAGACCTACGAGATCACCTTGTGGGCAAAGGGAGAAAATCTCAGGTCCCGCGGGGCAGTGAACATCGCCGTTGACGAGGGATGGGGGGTCAGGCCGGTCGTGCTGCCACAGGGCTCATCGCCCTGGACCCTGTACCGGGGCACCTTCTCCCTCGAGCAGGATTACGCCGATGTGAGGATTCTCTCGGAGGACTGCGGCGAGGCCTGGATAGATGACATCACTGTCACCAGGGTGGGGGAATAAGGGGAGAGCCCTGTGGTGTATCGAGAGGCCAGGGGAATTCTCCCGGCCTCATGGCACCTCAGTTTCATCTAAATAAACTCTCAACCGGTGAGCCTTAAAACCGCTTTTGAAAGGCTTTAAGAAAGTCTGGAGCCCTCATAATCTTAATGCCGTGAAACTCCGACAGGTGCAGAAGATGCTCATCGCCTGAAATGATATACTCCGTCTGGCCTTCACAGGCACACTCGAGGATCCTGTTGTCCGGAGGGTGGGCACTGATCGCGTCAAAGCTTTCTTTCGGCTCAACAATGACTGAAAGCTCTAGAACAAGTGAGAGGAACTCTCTTTGCTCTTCTTTCTGAAACTTCAGCTTTTTGTAATGGAGCACCCGCTCCAGTTCCTTCAGAAGCGGAAGAGAGATAACCAATTGAAAAACGCCCTTCCTGCACTGCATGAGGAGGGCTCTCTCCGCGCCGCTCCATCCCAGGGCGGAGATAAGCACGTTGGTGTCTATGACGATTCTCTTGCCCATTTTATGGCTTCTTCAATGTCCTTTTTCGATATCTTTTCCTTTTTGAAGCGCTCTTCTATGGTGCCTGCAAGGGCATTGAAGCGCTCTTCCCAGGAGAGGTCCACCTTTTCGAGCTCTATGATTTTGCCCCTCACCCGGAACAAGATGTAGTCGCCCGTGCCGGCATTGATTTTTTTCCTGATGCGGGCCGGCAGAGTGATCTGCCCCTTGCTTGTCATTCTCGCCATGCATTCGTCTTTCATGCTCTCAGCTCCTAAAGTAAGGAATTCTTACATTTATAGTATACCGTAAAAAGACGCTTTTCGCAATAGGCCGCGTACTCGACATTTTCAGAATCACCTTGTGGGCAAAGGGAGAAAATCTCAGCTCCCGCGGGGCAGTGAACATCGCCGTTGACGAGGGATGGGGGGTCAGGCCCGTGGTATTGCCGCAGGGCTCATCTCCCTGGACTCTTTACCGCGGCACCTTCTCGCTTCAGCAGGACTACGCCGATGTGAGGATTCTCTCGGAGGACTGCGGCGAGGCCTGGATAGATGACATCACTGTCACCAGGGTGGGGGAATAAGGGGAGAGCCCTGTGGTGTATCGAGAGGCCAGGGGAATTCTCCCGGCCGGCAGGATTTGTCTGCGGTGCGAATGCCAGTGTAGTGACAAATCCAAATGCCGGCTGAGGAGGAGAATGTCCCCTGGCCTCATGGCACCTCAGTTTCATCGGAATTTCAGGTGCTAAAGGATTCTCCTGCCGCGGGGGAAGATGACAGTGATGCGGTGGGGCGCAGTGCCCCTGATGATAAGATAGTTCTCGTGGAGACACCAGAGGTTCCAGTCCAGGACCTCCCCGGTGAGATCGCGGAATATGTGGCGGCAGTCTGACCGCGAGAGCACCTTGTCGGCGCCGTACGTGACCAGCGGGAGGCCGGGTCCTGCATTGAAGACCTGCCCGCCCTCCATGACGGCCTCGTAGCCGGGATACTCGCGGATCGCGCCAGTATTCACAATATCGCTATGTGCATCACTGGAGCTATGCCACTCTGAGTTCTGATTCCCCTATGAAAGGGAGAAATACGCATGGTATCGAAGATATTCTGGTAACTCTGAAAAAATAAGCGAACTCCAAGTCTATTATGATGCTGAAATGAATATATGCTTTGATGAAGAAAACGAAATATATGAAAATAATATAACTGAAAGTGATCCTGTCAGCGCACAAAGCGAAGAGACTGTGAAGGCAGAACAGTTAACATCGTGGAAGGAAGATTAAATCACCGCTCTTTATAAAGAACTCAAGGAGGTCTGCGGCATGTTCACCACCCCTGAAGAGCTTCTCGCCAGGATACGGCTTGGCGAGGACAGCTTCCTGGAGCTGAAGACTGTTCACTTCAGGGGGAAGAAAGTCTCTTCTCCCGCGAGGAATACCCTGGCAGATGAGCTTGCCGCTTTTGCCAACACCCATGATGGCGTGCTTTTGCTTGGAATTGACGACAGCTCCAGGGAAATTGTGGGAATTCCTCTTGATAAGCTTGATGCTGTCGAGAGTTATATCCGCGAGGTATGCAGTGACTCCATAAAGCCTCCTCTCATTGCTGCCATACTCAAGATGGAGCTCCCTGACCGGGAAGGCGCCATGAAACCCGTAGTAAAAGTCGAGGTCCCCAGGAGCCTTTTTGTGCACAAGAGCCCTGGAGGGTATTTCAACCGCGTGGGAAGCTCAAAACGGGAAATGTCCACGGAGCAGCTTGCCCGCCTGCTGCAGCAGCGGAGCCAGGCGAGGATCATCAGGTTTGACGAGGAGCCTGTCCCCGGCACAGGAATCCACGACATTGAAGAAAGCCTCTGGAAGCGCTTTCTGCCTCACACTATGCTCCATGAGCCTTTGGTGGCTCTGAGTAAAATGAGGATTCTCTGTATGGACAGCAGCGGCAAAGAGAGGGTGTCTGTAGGCGGGCTGCTCCTTTGCAGCGCCCACCCGGAAGCCTGTCTACCCCAGGCATACATTGAGGCCGTGAGGTACCGCGGTGTGAAGAGAGACAGCAACTTCCAGGTCAATGCCAGACAGATCGTGGGGCCGCTTGACCAGCAGATAGAGCAGGCTCTTCTTTTTACCCGCCTTTCCATGACCGTGGCGGCCCGCAAAGTACCCTACCGTGTTGAGTATCCTCAGTTCTCGATGCGCGCCCTCTTTGAAGCCGTGGTCAACGCCGTGGCGCACCGGGATTATTCCATTTATGCCTCCAAGATAAGGCTTTACATGTTCGATGACCGCCTTGAGCTTTACTCTCCGGGAGCCCTCGCCAATACCCTCACTGTCGAGAGCCTTTCACTGCGGCAGGCTACGCGGAATGAGCTGATCACCAGCCTCCTTTCACGGTGCCCTGTAAGAGATGATGATGCCTATTCCTTGAGAAGCATGCTCATGGACCGCCGCGGAGAGGGAGTGCCGATCATAATCGATGAGAGCGAAAAGCTCTCAGGCAGGGCTCCTGAATACCGGCTCATCGATGACGCCGAACTCCTTCTCACCATATATGCAGCCGGCCCCCCTGAAGAACCCTAAAAACCAGGGACAGTTCCCGGGCTATCTGCCGAAGGCGCTCAACCTTCTACCGAACCCTGGAATAGTCCTTGAGGCGCTGGAAGAGGCAGGCAAGGAGCACAAACATCACGAGGTACCCCAGCAGGATTGTCCAGTGCGTTGAGGGGATTATGTCAAAAATCCCCTCGGTGGAGCGCTTGAGCACCGGCGTCGTCATCAGGGGAAGCTTCTTCGCGTCGGTGATGTAGCCCAGGAGCTCGAAGCCCCAGCGGCTCAGAGTGAAGTATGACACTATCTCGGCGGCGCCCTTGAGGGGGATGATGGCGCCGGAGAACACGATCTGCGGGATGAGGAGGATGGGCACGATGCTCGCCGCCTTGTCCGGGTTGTTCACTATGGCCGAGATCATGAGGCCCATGGCCATGGCATCGATGGAAGTGAGGGCCATGGTGAGGAATATGTCCTTGTACATAGTGAATCCCAGGTCCGGCATCTTCACCTTCAGGCAGATAATTGCCATCAGGATTGATGTCTGGATGACGCAGAGAAAAGAGAGGACCGCCACCTTTGAAAGAATATAAGGGACAATCCCGATATTGATGAAGCGCTCCCGTCGGTATATGGCGATCTCCTTGGCGATCTCCCGCGCCGCGTTGCTCGTCCCGAACCAGATGCAGATGCATATGAGGAAGAAGAGGAGGCTTTTTACGTCATTGTAATTTCCCGTGGTCTTGTCGAAGATGTCCCTGCCGTAGACCAGCGAGAGGAGGAGCCCTATGAGGGGGGCCTGCAGGAGCAGGATGGCGAAGTTTCTCGTGTCGCGGACTATGATCTCCAGGTATCTCGCGGCGAGGATGCTGAACTGCCTGAAGGCGCTGCTTCTCTTCTTCTTGGTTTTCTTCTTCTGCTTTTCCCGGGCAGGGACAGCCGTCTCTTCGGCCATCTTCTGCTGGGGCTCTATCTCCTTGAGCCGGTCCTCGACGTAGGTCCTGTATTCCGCCGAGTTCTTGAACTGGCGGCCCCAGAGGTCGGCCCGCTTCTCCCTCTCGAGGCGGACGTAAATGTCGGTGAAGTCCTCGGCCTCGAAATACCCGATGGCTTCCCGCGGCGGCCCGAAATAGGCCAGGTGCCCCCCGCGGGCAAGGAAGACCACCTGGTCGCAGATATCCAGGTTCTTCGTGGCATGGGTGATGAGGACCGTCGTGTGGCCCTGGTTGGCCAGCACACGGAAGATATTCATCATGTCGGCCTCGAGGCCGGGGTCGAGACCCGAAGTGGGCTCGTCCAGGAAAAAGAGCCGCGGCCTCGTGAGAAGCTCCACGCCTATGCTCACCCTTTTGCGCTCGCCGCCGGAGAGCCTCGTGATGACCGTGTCGCGCCTGTGGGAGAGCTGGAGATCCTTCAGGATCTGCTCGATGCGGGATTCCCGCTCCTCCTTTTTCGTGTCCTCGGGCATCCTGAGGCACGCGGCGTAGTGGAGGGCGCGGAATACCGTGAGTTCCTTGTGGATAATGTCATCCTGGGGCACATACCCCAGCGATGACTGGAAGGCGTCAAAGAACTTGTAGAAATTTATCCCGTTCACGAAGACTGTCCCTGAATCGGCGGGGCTGAAGCCTCCCAGGGCGTTCATGAGGGTAGACTTGCCGGCGCCGCTCCCTCCCACGATGGCCACAAGCTCCCGCGGATAGATTGAGAGGCTTATGTCATTGAGGATCACCAGGTCCTTCGTGATGGTCCTCTTCAGGTTGACGGCGTCGATACGGGCCTCGCCCTCCCGGGAAGCCTGCCTGAGCATCTTGCCGTCGAAGAGGAACTCAAAATCTCCTATCTGGATGAGGTCGCCCCTGTTGAGCACCGAATCCTCGGTCATCATGCCGTTCACAAAGGTGCCGTTGGTGCTGTGCAGGTCCATGAGGTGATAGGTCTTGTTCCGGAACTCTATCTTGCTGTGAAATCTCGATATCGTCTCGTGGTTGAGCACGATGACGTTCGAGGGGTCCCTCCCGATGCTTACCGTCTCCTCCTTGAGCTCGTGCTCGGGGACAGTGGGCTGAGGCGCGGCGGCAAGCCTTGACTTGGTGGCTGTCGCGGGAGGATGGTCACGGAGCTTCATCTCCGTTACCCCCCGGGGACCCTTGGCCAGGGGATCGATGAACTCAAGCGTGACTTCTCCAAGAGTTACGATATCGCCGTTCTGAAGGGCCTGGTGTTGCTTCACGGGCGTGTCGTTGATGGTGATGATGGCGGGATCATAGAGCTTCCTGATCACCCGCGAGTCCGACGCCCATTCCACCACGGCGTGGCGGGGGAATATCTTCTTCCCGAAGGGGAGGATTACGTCGCATTCCTTGTCGGTGCCTATGACGAGGACCTTTCCCGGCGTGAGGGTGAAGGTCTGGGGCGACGCCCCTTTGCGCACCTTGAAGTGGGGGATCGTGAGGGGCTCTTCCCCGTCATCTCCGAATCCCCCGGCCTCATCTCCCGGGCCTGCGGGAGAGCGCAGGTCACTCTCGGGATCCTGGTAGGTCATGGTGACGGAGCCCAGGGCAATGATGTCACCGGGCGAGAGCTTCTGGAAGGTGACGGGCCGCTGGTTTATCGAGACGCCCGTGGCCGAGCGGAGGTCTATTATCTCGCACCCGCGGCTGTCGCAGACAATCTTGCAATGTACGGGCGCCACGCCCGGCGCGCTGAGCACCAGGTCGCTGGTTCTGTCGGAGCCTATGCTGAGAGAGCCCTCGGTGAGATTGTACTCGGCAAGCGGCCTCCCGGGGACGTTTATGAGGAGCTTACCCCAGAGCGTGTGGGCCAAGAGAGTGATCCTTCCTTAAAAGAATTCAATTTCACGTTCTATTTTTTTGCGACTTCTCCTCCTTATGCCACGGTCACGGCAAATGCAGGCAATAGATTTAATGGCTGCAGGTATCCGCAGCAGAGAGTGCCCCTGTTTGACGGCCTATGGAAGAACCCTTGCGATGCCTCAATCCACTCCCTCAGGGCCGGGAATATTTTTCATGCCGGAGGGGTATTTTTTCCCGGGAGGGAGGAGTGGCTGAGAAAGTGTCGAAAATATGGACTGAATTTTGGCAATTGGCTGAAGACAGGTATTTTTTGCGGTACAATCATCAATGGAGCGCGAAGAACGTGCCCGAGGAGGGACAGATGAGGAAAATAATAGTTGCATGCCTTCTCATAGGCTCTCTTCTTGCCGCCGGCACGGCGTGGGCCCAGGACCCGGCAAAAGACGCCTCGGCAACCACGCAGGGCGCGAAAGAATTCGCGACCTCCAGGGATGTCGTCACTGCAATGGCGGCAAAGGCATCCACGATAAAGGATTTCTGCGTGTCCCTCTTTTACAGGGGGATGATGAAGAACAAGCTCTGCTCTTACATCATTGATTACCGCTGCGTGCAGCCAAGCGACATCAGGACAAGGATAGTGGCCGGCAATTATGCAAGGACAACCCTTGTGTACAAGCCTTCTGACAAGCCCGATTCGATCCACTGCAAGAAGGGCATGTTCATCGTATGGAAAACCATTGAGTCGCTGGGTCTTCAGAACAGCCCCCTGGTGCAGTCGCTCCTGGATCAGGTGCTGAAGGAGATCCAGGAATACCCTGAAGGCACAATCAAGGGGACTGACAAGCTCACCCTCTCCATAGGGAAAAATGTCTCCGTCGTCTCGCAGAACGGGCTTGTCGCCATGGACTCGTCGGCGCCGGTCGTCACTGCCGATGCCCCGACAATCAGTGATGCCTCCCCTTCTCCGGAGGCATCATCAGGCGCTTCCCCTTCACCGGAAACATCACCGGCGGCATCACCTTCCGCGACACCTGAACCTTCGCCTTCAGCAGCGCCGGAACCTTCGCCGTCGCCTGCCGTGGCTCCCACTCCCGAGGCGTCACCGCAGGCCGTGAAGGATGACAAGGATGCCAGGAAGATTGAAAAGGAATGCATTATCATAGAATTCAAGAAGGATGGCGTGCAGGACCTCCTCGCAATCGACAAGGAAACACTCTGGGTCGTGTACAGGAAGAAGTTGGTCAACGGGAATATAGACCAGGAAGCAGTGGTATGGGACATACAGGAAAATACCAGCCCGAAAATCGACTTCTAAAGTAGTGATAGTGATCATCCGGAAATGTCTGACTATCGGTTGCGCGGTCCTGATAGCAGGGCTCGTCACAGGGACCTGCCTCTCAGGGAGCGGTCACTGCAAGCCACCCGGTCCCCCCGCCCCCCCAGCGGGGGGACCGCTTTATTCTTTCACTTTCTCCGAGTTCTCCCTCAGGAAATACACGCCCCTTCAGATCCAGGCCCTCATGGGATTCAAGCCTGCGCCCCTCCTCACCGGCGAGGAAAAGAAAAGGTTCCAGGCGGTATATGAGAGCCGCTCTCTCTCACTGAAAGAAATGGAGTCGGCGGTGGAAAAGGGGAAGCCCCGCCAGTATTATGACGCCATGAAGTCCATACTGATGCAGGCTCCTTCACTGGAAAGCGCTGTGAAAAAGGCGAAAAGCCGCCTCGGTGACGCAAGGGAGAAACTTGCCGAGGATTTTGAGCCCTTCGGAGAAAAGCCTGACAAATGGCCTGCCCCGGCAAAGGCCGAGGATGCCAAGCTGAAAAAGGGGAGAGAGCTCGTGGGGAAGTTCCTCAAGGTTGACGATTACCTCACACGCTATATCCAGGGCCGCGCAAGGGCCACTTACGAGATCTGTGTGATTGATCCTGATACTTTCACCCTCAACAGGCCTTTCCTGGAGACGGGCTTCAGAGCGGTCCGTGATTTCAACGGCAATTACCGGAAGCTCCTTGACGCCCTTGAAGAGGCTGACAGAAAAGCCCGCAAAGCCATAGAGGGGAGATGATCAGCCCGGCGGCGGGAGGGTCGAGTTCACGTGCTTCTCGCAGTTTGAATTGCAGGTGCCGCACTTTTTTGTGCCTGATTCGATGGCGCCTGTGCATTTGGGGCAGCGCCAGCGCCCCCCCATTGTCTCAAGCCATTTTTCCACACCAAAGCGCTTGAGCTCCCCGAGCTGGGTGAAGGGAATGCCCTGATAGGTCTCAGAGAGAGTGATATACTGGTCACAGGGGAATTCGGGGCACTCATGGCAGTAAGTGATGCCCTTTTTCTCCGCGCAGGGGCGTATGGTGCACCTCTTTCCCCAGGAGTCCCTGTCAAGCGAGCGGCACCCGCGGCACTGAATCTCCGTGACTGCCACGGGCTTCCCCATATGCGTTGAAAGGGCAGAGGCCAGCTTCCTCTGGTACTCTATCCCTTTCTTGTAGGAGATATGCACGGCGCATGATCCGCAGTAGAATCCGCATGTGCCCACAAGGTCGCGCCGGGTCTCGTCCATGGCGGTGCCCCCTTTCTCGCTATTCCGTAGCCAGGGCTCCCTTGTCTTTCACGGCGCTCCAAGTCCCGTCAGGGTTGTACTCCTTCATTGAGCCCGCCACGCGGCCTGTGTCCTTTCCCAGGTCTTTTTCGAAGACCCTGCCCCACTGGTTCACCACGAAGGTCATCACTCCCGAGGTGCCGTAGTCAGCGGGGTACGCCACGAGGGCAAATCCCGCCAGCATATGGCCGTTGATGACATAATTGAAGGCTCCGCCGAGCGCCTTGGGCCCCTGGGCCTTGAGGATCCTGAAATAATAACCGTAATAGGGATCGCCCTGCTTGCGCGCCGCCTGGTACTCCGATGAGGACACGATGAAGGGGCCGAAGGGGGAGAGCTCCTGGTTCTCTTTTGCCGGCCAGTAGAGGCCGTCTTTCCTGCCAGGGGAGCTCGCCACTTTCTGGGCATACTCGAGTATCCCCTTGCCCATGCGGTCCTTGCTGGCATAATGCCTCTGGGCATCGACATAGGCGCAGCAGACGGCAATGGCATTGAGCTCGTTCTTCCCAATGCGGCGGTTAACAATCTCCTCTCTTCCCGCTTTCGAGTCAAAGCTCCATCCCTCCTTGCCCTTGACGAGGGGGATGGGGAAAGGCCATTTGTTTTTCCCGATGACCATCGTCACTTTGGCTGCTCCAGCCTTTTCCAGGTGCATGTGCTCAGCTGCCGCAGCCTGGAATTTTTTGCGCCCCATCTCATCGGCCGCCCTGTCGGAAGTGACAAGCACCGCCTTCGCCGCGGGGCCCAGTATCTCGAAAAGGGCCTTCATGTCATTGACCTGGCAAGCGTCAATGAGGGCCTTTGCGGCCTCATCGGGCGAGGCGAATATTTTTGCGCCGTCCTGAGCCCGGAGAGGAGCGGTGCCCGCAAGAATAATAAGAAGCGCCGCTGCCGCGACAGTGAGAGCTTTTCCGTGAAATATCCTCATTATATTATTCATTATGGTATCTCCTTTCCTAGCGCCTTCTTCCGCCGCCAAAGCCTCCGCCGCCGCGGTTGAATGAGCCGCCGCCAAAGCCGCTCGACTGGAAGGAGGACCTGCTTGATGCTCCTCTTGCGCTCTCATAGCGCGCCGAGGACCCGCTGCTCATGCCTCCGAAGGCGCCGCCCGGGCTCTGCTGGAAGCCCTGCCTGAGCTGCGCATTGATATTGGAAGTCGAGAGCGACGACTGGTTGACCCTTGTGGTATTCAGGCTGTTCGCCGTGTTCCTGTCAAAATTGGCGGTGTTGCCGCCAGTATTTATATTATAAGTGTTCCCGGCGCGGACCGTGTTTCCTGTGCGGACCTCATTTCCTGCGTTATAAGCGTTCCCTGCCCTGTAGGCATTCCCGGTGCCGTAAGGTGTGGCCACGGGGCGCCAGGTGTTTGCGGCGGTGTAGCCGGGACGGGGGTAGAGATTGTTGTAATAATTGCCGCCAGGCCGGTAATTATAATGGTTTATATAGGCGGGATTGACGTTGATGGTGCCATTGGCCCAGTTCATGTTCCTGTAGTTCCACCAGTTCGCCACTGCCACGCCTGAGGCAAAGGCGGCCACCGGGTGTCCCGCATAAACCACCTGCGAGGGTTCATACTGGGGGACATAGTACACATCGGGTGTTGAAGGCTCGATCATTATCGTGTTCTGGTCCTGCACGACCTTCTGCTGATCGTTGGTCTGGAGGTTCCCTGCCTGCATCGCCTTGTTGCGGAAAGACTGCACTGCCGCTATGACGTCGTTCATCTGGTTGATGACGGCATTCCCCAGGCTCTGAGTCCAGCCTGGATCGCTATTCATTTTATTGAGCACGTCGGGAAAGGAGAGAAGGGCCTTCACGCTGGGGTCCCAGTCGTTGTCGGGCATCGAGGAGACCTTCCCGCCGCTTGCCTGCAGCAGCTGGACTGCCTGAGTCACCTCGGCGGGAACTGTTGCCGCCGTAAGGACATTGGTGAGCAGGTCGTCGGGGTAGAGGGCCACCGGCGCCACAATGTCTTCCAGCTGGCTTGAGGTAAGAATTGTGTCCTGGCCCTGCACCACCCCTGGGCCGCAGAAGCCTGTCAGCAGCAGAAAAAGGGCAATGACCGCGGGCTTGAAATGCCTGCCAGGGGAACGATATTGTTTTTTCAAAAGAGCCACCTCCTGTAACATATTTTTGGGAGTAAGGCGCCATCGGATGGAGCCGCCAATTTCACTGCTTCTTATTATAGATGAAAAACTTGAAAAAGTATAGAGGACTTTGGGCCCGGTATGATGATTCAAATGGCAGGAACGGTATGACAGGTGGGATTAAAACTGCCAATGGCACCTGAAAGGAAGGATGTTTCATGGCGCCGGCCACATCACCCCTGGCTTTCTGCATAACGGAGTGCTTTTCATGGCTTCGGAGAAAGTCCTGAAAGAAAAAGGAGGTAGCATGTCCCATGGAGAAAGACTCATTGGAAGTTCCTGAGGACAGGTAAGAAAACCTCACGCTTTCGGGAATCGGTGAGGCTTTTTCCCCCACAAGGCAGAGAAGCCATATTCAACAGTAAGTAAGGTAATTCATGGCACCGCGAGAAGGAGGTACGTTTATGCATTTGAAGACTACCACTGAGCCCCTGGAGGATATCAAGGCCGAAATGCTCCTTGTCACCATCTTCGAAGGGGAGAAGGAGTTGAAGGGCCGCCTGGCCTGGCTTGACAGGATTCTTGCGGGGCATATCACGAAGCTCCTCAAGACTAACGAGGTCCAGGGGAAATACAAGGAGTTTGCCCTTCTCCATACCACGGGAATAGGAGCAGACAGGATCCTGATCATCGGCATGGGAAAAAAAGAGGACTTCAGCATTGACAGGATCAGGTCCGTCGTGGCTATCGCAGCCCGCAACACCAGGAGGATCCACGCGAAGTCCCTTGCCGTTGACAGCTTCGCCCCTTGCGGGATAAGCGCCCATGAGAGCGCCAGGGCCATAGTTGAGGGAATTGTGCTGGGCCTTTACAAGTTCACCAAGTACATGGGTGAAGGGGCAAAGAAATACGAGGACACCATAGGAGAGGTGATTATCGCCGACCAGGACGAGGCAAACCTCCCCCTCCTTGAGGCAGGCTTCAAGGAAGGCGAGGCCCTCTCTAAGAATGCCAATTTCGTGAGGGACCTTGTCAATGAGCCGGCAAACACCCTCACGCCCGCATATTTTGCTGAGGTCTCAGAGAGGGTGGCAAAGGAAGCAGGCATAGCCGTCACCATTCTCGACGAGAAGGCCATACAGGATATGGGCATGGGAGCCTTCTGGGCCGTGGCAAAGGCAAGCGAGAACCCTCCGCGCCTTGTGGACCTCCGCTACGAGGGAAATCCCGGGGGAAAGTGGATCGGTCTCGTCGGCAAGGGCATCACCTTTGATAGCGGCGGTCTCAATATAAAGACAGGCGACAATATGAGCAGGATGCACTGCGATATGGCTGGAGCCGGCGCGGTACTGGGGGCCATTGCAACCGCCGCCGAGATGAAGCTGCCTGTCAACTGTCATGCCGTGATGCCCCTCTGCGAGAACATGCCGGGAAGCCGCGCCTATAAGGAAGGGGATATCCTGAAATCCCTGGAAGGTAAAACTATTGAGATCCTTAACACTGATGCCGAGGGCAGGCTTATCCTTGCAGATGCCCTTACTTACACCTACAAGAAGGGCGTGGAATACCTCGTGGACATCGCCACCCTTACAGGAGGAATCGTCATAGCGCTGGGCCATCACCTTTCAGGGATTATGGGCAATGACCAGGAGCTTGTCGATATTCTCTTCAAATCAGGGGAAACAACGGGGGAGCGCCTCTGGCAGCTTCCCCTCTATAAGGAGTTCGCCACGCAGCTTCGCAGCGACGTGGCCGACATAGAGAACAGCGGGGGAAGACCCGCGAGCTCCATTACCGCCGCAGCGTTCCTGAAGGCCTTCGTGGGGGACACGAAGTGGGCCCACATCGATATTGCCGGCACGGCCACCATCGACGCCGCCATCACCCTCTATGTGAGAAACCCCTATGTGCCCAAGGAGGGCGCCACCGCCGTAGGAGTAAGGCTTCTTTACCAGTTTCTCAAGGATGGGGCGGAGGTCCTCAAAAAGAAAGCTGAACAAGGCGATGAGCCTTCAAAGGAAAAGGGAGAATAAGAAAGGAGCTATCAATGAAAAGTCTGAAAATCTTTGCAGCAGTGGTCTTCTGTGCCCTCACCCTCGCGTCGGGCGCCTATGGGGAAGAAGTGACGATAATGAGGGACCAGTTAGGCGTGCCTCACATTTACGCCGACACTGACGCCGCCCTTTTCTTCGGCCAGGGGTATGCCATGGCGCAGGACAGGCTCTTCCAGATGGAGATGATCCGCCTTGTGGCGTCAGGGAAGCTTTCAAAGGTGATGGGGGAAAAGTGCCTTCCCCTTGACAAGCTCCAGAGAAGGGATCTTTACAGCGACACCGACATCCAGAAGATTTCTCTCAATCTCCCCGCGGAACAGAAGAAAATATTCCAGGCCTTTGCCTCGGGAGTGAACGCCTATATCAAGGAGGCCCTGGAGGCACCCGACAAGAAGCTCCCCCTTGAGTTCAGGAAATTCGGCCTGAAGCCCCTCGACTGGAAGGCTGAAGACGTGATAAAGATTATCATCACCGAATTCTCAATGTACTACGAGTGCGATCAGGAGCTCAAAAATGCCGCCCTTTACAAACATCTCATCGACAAGTTCGGCGACGTCGAAGGGAAAAACATCTTTGATGACGTCATCTGGAAGGATGATCCCGGCACCCCCGTGACGGCGCCGGGCTGGGCAGCCCCCAGGAAGGCTTCGGGAGGGGAGAGGATCTATTCACCCTCTGTAGGTGCCCTTGCCGCCCGTTACGAGAAGGAGATGAAAGCTGCGCAAGAGCTGAAGGCGGCCCTTGGCGTTCCCACGAGACCGGGAAGCTACGCCGTGGCCATCTCGGGCAGGAGAACCCAGACCGGCAATCCGATGCTCCTTGCAGGGCCCAAGATAGGCTTCGGGATACCGAGCTATTACTACGAGTGCGGTCTTCATGGAAAGGAGATTGACATCAGCGGCGTCTCCCACATAGGATTCCCGGGAATGCTGATCGGGCAGAACCGCGATATCTGCTGGACCATCACGAGCGGCCTTGATAACCAGATAGATTTCTTCAGGGAAAAGCTGAACCCCAAGAACATGAACCAATACTGGTACAAGGGCAAGTGGGTTGACATGACCAAGGAGACCTATCTCATCGAGGTGAAAGATGCGAAGGACGTGGCTTATGATGTCATGAAAACAGTCCACGGCCCTGTCGTCGGCTATGATGACAAGGATCCCCTCAACCCCGTGGCCTATGCCAGAGCAGTTTCCGTCAAGGCGGAAGATATCATTGATACATGGAATACCGGCCAGGCATTGAGAAAAGCCCGCAATTCCGACGAGTTTTTCAATGCCGTGAGGACCAGTGTGCTCGCGATAAACTATATAAGCATTGACAGGAAGGGCGATCTCTCTTTCATGCACTCGGGGAAATACCCCCTCCGTCCCGAAAATGTGGACCGCCGCCTTCCCGCTGACGGTACCGGAAACAGCGACTGGCAGGGCTTCATGGACCCGAGCATGCTCCCCCAGGCAAAGAATCCCTCTTCGGGATATTTCATGACGCGCAATTCGAAGCCGGCACCCCTCTGGGACAACGGCGAGAGAACCATGCTCTGGGGCGTGCAGAACAAGGCCAACGTCGTCGAGAGCCTTATGGCTTCACCGGACTACCGCGAGGTGAGCTTTCTCGATCTGAAGGAGCTGGACAAGGCCATCAGCATCACAAGCTTCACGGCCCTGGACTTCAAGCCGATCCTGCTTGCAGCGCTTGAATCCAACACGGAGCCCGGCATAAGGGAGGCTCTTACGCAGCTCCGCTACTGGAACAACCGCTTTGAAGACATTGACGGCGACGGATGCTATGATTCGCCGGGGCTCCTCATTTTCAAGACCTGGTGGGACACCCTGGTCAAGGACATCTTCCATGACGAGCTTGGCGACTATTACATCTTCGCCTCCAACGATTTCGGCGCCCCCCTTGTCTACCGCGTCCTCAAGGGAGGCTCGTCGCCCGGCATGACCCTCCATCACGATTATCTCAACGGCAAGGATGCCGCCACGGTGATGACGGAAAGCCTCAAGAAGGCCCTTGAAGAGATCAGGGGAAAATACGGGAAAGAGCCCTCCAAGTGGCTTTACAAGGTGGTCATGGAGGGTCTTGAGCCGAAATTGAGAGTGAAGGTCGATCTCCCGATGAGCCAGTGTGATGCCATACAGATGCCTGCCTCCTACAGGGGATCGGCAGTGATCCTTTTTGAGTCTTCAAAGAACTGGCAGAAGGCGGTGAGCATTGTTCCCCCGGGCAACAGCGGCTTCGTCTCCTGCGACGGCTGCGCCTGCGAGCACTGCAGGAACCAGCTCGAGATGTTCCTGAAGAGAAAATACAAGGATCTCTGGTTCTATCCTGAAGATGTGCAGCATCACACCGAGTCGGTGAAAGTGCTGGAGTTTAAATAGGGAGTGGGAGAAATAACTCTCAAGCCTGGATTGCTTTTGTGTGTGGCGGCGCTCCTCGTGGCCCTCCTGTCGGGGGCCGCCCGGGGCGCCGTTTCTTTTGACGAGTACGTCATAGACGGGGTATGGGTCAAGGCGGTCACTGTTGATCTAGGCGACAGCACTATCAAGGTAAGCCCCCAGGTGTGCTATGGGCTCCCTTTTTCTGAGGAGCCCTTTGACAGCATCATTTACCGCACCCGGCCCCTGGCGGCAGTAAACGGCACCTATTTCAACATGGAAACGAGCACCCCCGTGGGGGAGATTAC
The DNA here is from genome assembly GCA_031082125.1 of Candidatus Eremiobacterota bacterium. Taxonomy (NCBI): domain Bacteria; kingdom Bacillati; phylum Vulcanimicrobiota; species Vulcanimicrobiota bacterium. The sequence continues at coordinate 82,129 of JAVHLM010000012.1, read as the reverse complement.
CATTGATGGCGTGAAGCTCAATTCGTCAGCCACAGGCACGGTCCTCGCCGTCACCAGGAAGCGCCGCGCCTTCTTTTTTTCAGCGCGGAACCACCGTAAGATAAAGAGAAGCGATCTTGAATTCACCCTGGGAGGAGGGCCCAGGCTCCTGGTGAAGGGGAAAATACCCTCTTCCTTTGGCGGTGAGGGCTTCAGGGATAAGCATATATTCGGGAGTGCCGTGAGAACTGCCGTGGGACTCGACAATGCATCAGCGAGGCTCACCATGGCAGTATCCCTTACTTCTGTGACCCTGGGCAGATGGGCGGCGACGCTCAGATCCCTCGGGGTGAGCGACGCCATCAATCTTGACGGCGGGGGCTCGACGGCGCTTTTTTACCGCGGAGTGTTTCACGTCAAGCCCACGAGACCCCTTTCCAACATCCTTGTGGTCTATGACAGGCCTGGCGGCGGCGGGGGAAGCCACCGGGGAGATTAGATCGCAAAGGCACCCTTTCTCCTGAGATCTTTGAGACTCTCAACCATATCAGGCGAGAGAGGCCGGAGCTTGATACCTCCCTGGCCTGCAAAGACACAGAGCCTGCAGGTGAATTCGAGGGTGATGGTCTTTTCTATCACTTCCTTGAGAGTCTTCCCTGCCACGAGCGCTCCGTAGCTTCGGAGGAGCAGCACGTCGCTGTTGATGCTTTTCACGTTGATTGAGGAAATAAGCTCTTCGCTCCCGGGCAGGTTGTAGGGAATATCTATCACTGTGCCAAGGCTTGCCATTGTGAGAGGGGTCAGGGCTGTCTCAAGCGCGATGTCGGAGCAGGCAACAAGGGTGGTGAAGGGAGCCTGGCTCTGAAAAATCGCCTGGATCTGTCCCCTCGTGCGGTAGATTTCCCCGTGGATGGTGAGATCGGCCGGGGGAAGGCCCGGTCCCCTCCACCTCTTTTTAGTGCTGTCATAAACGCCGATTGAGTGCTCGGTGGGATCTTCATATGATGCGCCGCGGGGGGCCACCAGGAACTGGGAGCCCCTGGCCCTGGCAGTAAGAATGCCTGACTGGCCCCACACAAGCCCTTCCTGATAACAGAAGCGCAGGGCTTTAAGCATTTCCTCCCTGATTTTTGCCATATTACACCTCTTTTCTGGCTGCTGAGCCACGTTACCATGTGTTCTCTCTTTATGAAGCCTTTCCTCCCTGCAACACTCTTCGTCACCGCCATCACTCCATCACCAGTAACAGAGGCAATTATACAGAACACATGCAGGATTTCAAAGAGGCCATGGGCATTTCTCCCGTCCAAAAAAATTTGTCTTTGTCACGTAAACAAGATATGGACAAATCCAAATGTTGGTTGAAGAGGAGAAAAGCCTCTGGCCTTTATGGAGTTATTTTTTCCTTCTACGGAGGGAATTCACAAACATTAACATGAGATTTACCATTTTCAGATTTTTTTAAAGGCCTCTTCAGAATAATTTTACCCTCTGAGGTGATAGAGAAGTAGAAAAAGCGGGAGGCGATGAAAATGATAGAGAACAGAAATCCGATGGAAAGCTACACAGTGTATAAGAACGCTGTATACAATAAAGTGTCGGCAGAGAACCTTCCTCCGAACTACCACCTCAAGAAGGCCAGGAACTCAAGCGAGAGGACTTCCTTCACCAAGGCAGCCGAGAGAGCCACCGAGAGATACTTCGCCCCCGCCGACTTCTACCGCGGCGAGAGCAACGAGAGCAAGAAGACCAGCGAGTTCGACGGCATACTGAACCTCTTCAAAGAGCTCAACAACAAGCTCTTCAACAGGACCAGCGATTCACAGGTAAGCTACACCGAGAACAGGGTCGCCGTGAGACCCGAGCTCCAGAGCGCCGTAGCCCCCAGAGAGGCCCAGAGACAGAGCACCACGAACAGGGCGAGCGAGCTTCCCGCCCATCTCCAGAACACCTGGTGGAACGTCATCAATGCCGAGAAGAAAGCAGAGAAGATGAACCCCACCTCTATCGCAAAGAACCTCCAGGACTGGGTGCAGACCGAGTATGACCAGAGCGACGATTACGAAGGAATCTACAGCCGCCAGGAGCTCAGGGACAGGCTCGAGGTCCTTGACGACATCAACCAGGAAGTGCTGAAGGCAGGCCAGAAGTCAGCTCCCAAGAAGAGCAGGACCGAGTGGGATGAGAACGCGGGCGGCTGGGACCTTGCAAAGCCCCTCCCCCTCTCACCGAAGGCCGTGGGGACTTACGAAGCAATGGATGACGAGGAAGATTACAGGAACGTTTACAATTTCGCCACTTTCGAGCTCGTGGCATAAGAGGCGCCTGAAAAAAAACTGAAAAATAAATTATTACCAGAAATGCCCCCCAAAAGGACCCTTTTCGGGGAGGAAACTTTGTCGCAGCGGGCTTTTTAACCCCTCACAATTTGGTTACATTTTGTTTATTATTTTCAGCCTTTTTTAAGCCCCCTTTCATCTTATTTTCACCTGTCCTTTTTCTTTCAATAACCGGCAGGAGGCCACGAAGCATAGGAATAGGGCGTCCTGAAGAAGAATAGTAACCCTTCGAGTATATACTGACACCCAAAATAAACACCATCCAAAAATGGGGTTTATTTTGATAACAGAGCCATATACGCATGGTGTCAGTTATGCTGGTGAGTATAAGGAGGGAGATGACCATCCCCTTGGTTCCCAGGAAGCTGCTTGCCGTTCTTCTATACCTTCTCTGCGGTGTGGCCATAGTGCTCTCTTTCCGCTTCGCCCCCCTTCCGTCACCTCCCCGGCTGGTGTTCTGCACATTCCTCGTTTTCATCGCGAGCCTTGCCTCCCTGCGACTCCCCGGCGGGCGGTGGGAATACATTCCTGTCTATCCCCCCCTTCTTGTCTCGGTATTGATGCTGGGCCCCTTTGCGTGGATTCCCGCGGTGCTTCCCGTTCTTGCATTCCGCCTGACAGCCGGTATCCTTCGGAAGGCCGTGGTGCCCCGCGGCTATCCCCATCCCCTTCACCTGGCCCTGGTCTCACTGGTGTCGGGCTTTTTCTTCCGTGCCGCCGGGGGAATACTCTCTTTCGGCAGCATTGATCGGTTGGTCATATTCCCTCTCCTTGCATCGATTGTGCTGTTCTTTGCCCTCTCCTTATGGGAGCTTCCCTATTCCTCCCTCGCGCGGGGGAAAGGCACACTGGCATTCAGGCATTATGACAGGAGAGGGAGGCTTGTGGACCTCTCCCTGGCCCCCCTCGGCATCCTCGCCGTGGTGCTTGAGGCCCGCTGGGGCCCCCTTTATGTCCTTTTCATCGTCATCCCCCTTGTTCTTGTTTACTTCTTCCTGAAAAAGGCCTTCGCCGATGCCGAGAAAAAAGATGATCTCAATGTCTTTTACCGTTACACCACTCTTATCAGCTCGAGCCTTACGAGGGGCGACGTGCTGAAATCATTGGCCGATGAGATTACCGAGGTGGCTCAGCTGGATGGGGTCATTGTGCTGCTGCACAGGGAAGGCGCCGGTGATGCCTCTTTTCACGCAGGGAAGGGAGCTCTTGCTGATCTGCCCCTCTCTTCGGCGCTGGCGCAGTTTGCCAGGCGGGGAAATTCCCCTGTCATGGCGACAGAAGTAATCGCCCGCGGGGATCTTGTTCCCGATTTGGCGCACCATGTGAGCGAAGGGAAGGAGCTCACCCTCACGGCAGTTGGCGAGGGCGACAACCTCAGGGGGGCACTATTCGCCCTGAAGGATCACTTCAGCGACAAGGACCGCCAGTATCTTGGCATAGGGGCGTCGCAGGCCTCGTCTGCCATTATCAATGCTGAGCTTTATAAAGAGGCTGTCATCGCCAATGAAAGGCTGAAGGAAGCCCAGGCACGGCTCATCCAGTCAAGCAGGATTGCCGCCGTGGGCCAGCTTGCCGCCGGAGTTGCCCATGAGCTGAACAACCCCCTCGGCGCAGTCCTTACGAATATCCAGACCCTTGCTCCCTTCCTGGAGGGGAGGGATGATCTGAAGGAGAACCTCGGTGAGGCCGAGGGCGCTGTCCTTCAATGCAAGCTCATCATTGAAAAGCTCCTGCGCTACTCGAGGCAGGCCGACGCGCCTCCGGGGCCCGTTGACCTGAGGGCTGTCGTGAAGGACAGCCTTGAGCTCGTGGAGGATCATTTCTCCCTTTCAAATATAATCATAAGGGAGAACCTGGGCGAGACGCCTGCCGTGACGGCAAATCCCAACCATATCACGCAGATGGTGACCAATGTGCTTATGAACGCCTATGATGCCATCGTCGAGAAGGGCTCCGGCTCGGGCACCCTGGAGGTAAGGTGCGGTCTGGAGGAGAGCGGGGTCTTTTTCTCCGTGGGAGATGACGGCGCGGGGATGAGCGAAGAGGTGATGAAATCGGCTTTCCAGCCCTTTTTCACCACCAAGGGGATGGGAAAGGCTGCCGGCCTGGGCCTCTCGATATCTCAGGACATCGTAAGGAAATATGGAGGAACAATAGAGGCAGCTTCGAAATTACATGAAGGCTCCCTTTTTACCGTGAGGATTCCCGTCAGGCAGGAAGAGAGCAGGAGAAATGTGGAGGAGGATTGCACATGATGAAGATTCATTATTTCGGTCACGATGCCTTTCTTCTGGAGGAGAAAGGCCAGAGTGTTCTCATTGACCCCTTCCTGAGCGGCAACCCCAATGCAAAGGTGAAGCCGTCGGAGCTTTCGCCGAAGGTCATACTGGTGACCCATGGCCATGGCGACCACCTGGGCGATGCCATTGATATCTCCAAGCACTCTGGAGCTCCCATACTGGGCGTCTTTGAGCTTGCCAACTATTGCGCGGGCAAAGGCGCCAAAACCATAGGGGCCCACATGGGTGGCACCATAAAGTTTGATTTCGGGTGGGTGAAGCTGGTGCCTGCCTGGCACAGCAGCTCGTCTCCCGAGGGGAACTATCTGGGCAATCCCTGCGGCTTTGTGGTCCACATGGGCGACACGACGGTCTATCACACCGGTGATACCTGCCTTTTCGGCGATATGGCCCTTATTGCCGAGATGACACCCATTGATGTGCTCCTCTGCCCCATCGGCGACCATTTCACGATGGGGATAAGGGACGCCGCAAAGGCCGTGGAGCTGGTGAAGCCCTCGCTTGTGATTCCCATGCACTACAACACTTTCGAGCCCATAAGGCAGGACCCCAAGGTTTTCAGGGAAACGGTGGGAAAGCGCCATCCCGCGGCCCAGGTTCTGATCCTTGAGCCCGGAGCGGTCCACGAGATGGTGCAGGTGGCAAAGGTGAGCTGAAGAAGCTACCCGGACGACGGCTTTCCCGGAAGGATGCCGCCTATCACGACGGTGTGGCCGATGGAGGAGATTTCCTGTTCAATCTGGAGCGCGAGAGCCATTATAGCCTCCAGGTGTTCCTCATCGAGGGAGATGACCTCTATTCTCTCTGCGTCGGCCTTCTTGTCGAAGTATCTGAAGGAAAAATCGTACTTTCCGAAGGCTTTTCTCAGGTCAATCTCCTTTATCTGCAGAAAGTCAGCGGATATGACCTTGGCATTTCCCCAGGCTTCCTGCTTGACAAGGATGAGGCGCTTTTCCGTGAGGCCCAGCCCTTGAGTCTCCGATTTCTTGAGGGTGAATAGCACAGTCTCCTCCTCGTCGAGGGCCCCTGAAAGCACCTCCTGGAAGCGGCTTTTCGGGAGAGGGGCTGCCTCGGGCTTTTCAGGCTCGAGGCCTGAGAGCACGCGAGCCGTTTCCCGCGCAGGGAAGAGTGTGGCGATATCCTTCGCCGGGGTGGGCTGCCTTAAAGCGACGGCGGCAAGCTCGGCGCTCTCTTCGGGTTTGATGCGGGGCGGCAGGAACTGCACCTTGTTGGGATCCACCGAGGGGAACTGGGCTTCCTGCTTTATGGGCCTCTTGAAGAAAAAGGTGAGGCTCGGCCCCCCTTTTTCGCCTGCTGTGACCTGCTGGATGGAGCAGAGCTCCCAACCGAGCTTTCCCAGTTCCTGGAGGTTCTTCTCAAAGGATGACTTCTCGATCTCCTTCGCCTTGTAGACCCTTATCATATAGTCCCATTGGTATTCCAAAACAATTTCCTCCCGTTTCACCGGTCGCCCCTCAGTAATTTCTACGCCGGCTTTGACTTCCCTCCCATGAGGCTTTCCTGCGCTGCGGCGCTCTTCATGGGGCTTTCCTGATGTTCTGCGTGAGAAAATATTTTTCTATGCCCTTGGCGATGGCCTCGGCGATTCTCTGGCGACACGAGGGGTCGGCCAGGATGAGGGCCTCGTCGGCGTGGCTTATGTGGGCCGTCTCTATGAGGAGGGCCGGCATTGACGAGTGGCGCAGCACGTAAAAGTTGTTCTGTATGAGGCCCCGCTGGGGGATGCCGAGCTGTGACTCGAAGAGGGCCGTGGCTTCCGTCATCGCCGTTGCCAGGGGATAGTCGTCATCTTTGCACCAGTGGAGCGACGACCCTCTCATCTCGCTTGAAGTGGATGCGTTGCAGTGGATGCTGATGAAAATGGTGGCACCGTTAATTGCGGCCACGTCAGCGCGGGCCTGGAGCTCCACCCTGTCGGGCGAGTAGGCCCATGAGACATCCCTGTCACTGGTGCGGGTGAGGACTACCTTCCACCCGCTCTTCTGGAGTATCCTCATAAGGCGCATCGCAAGGTCCAGGTTCACTTCCTTTTCCAGGACGCCGTAGGCGCTGTTCACTGCGCCGGGATCGCCGCCGCCATGGCCGGGATCCAGCACGATGGTCCCCCAGTTTTCCGCGTCGCCGGTGACGCCGCGGCCCGCCGTGGCCCCGGGAGTCCCCTGGCGGAATTCTATGGCCATGCCGTGAGGATTTTTCTTCCTGTCCGTGACGAGGGAGAAGTCGCCTCGGTCCGCCAGGGTGAAGGAAAACCTCACGTCGCCGTAAAGCTTGGAGAAAGAATAGACCCTGCTCGCGGTGACAAAGCTGTTCGCAGGCGAAGGAACCTTTGTCTCTTTCGGGAGCTCCACGAGAGGCATGTCGATGACAAGAAGCTTCTGCGCCGGGTAATAGTTCCAGTCATACTGAAAGGGCCCCGTGGCTTCGATGAAGAAGCCCGGAGCACGCCCCGGAGGGTTGGGCTCAAGCTTCGTGACGCTCTCGAACTTGTAGCCTGGCGTGAGGGAGAAGGCGGGGAGCATTTCGGCCACCATGTCGCCGGAGATGCGGCGCTCGGTGAACCGTCCCTCCCACGAGGGCGGAAAAAAGAGCGTCACTTTCAATGCAAGGGGCTCGCCGGGCACGGCCTCAATGGAAATTTTACTGTCGGCCACCTGGAGCTCCCCGGTGCTGAGGGAGCAGTCGGCATAGGGAAAGTGGTAGGCAAGGCAGCCTTTCCTGGTATCGTCAACTTTGTACTTCAGCGGGATTGAGGTGTGCACGAGAAGCTCTCTTGTGCCCATGTCCTCTTTCCAGTAAATGTCGTCTATCACCGGCAGCAGGTGAAATGACGAAGGCTTTTCAGCGTCCCTCAGAGAGGTGTGCATAAGGGCCACCAGGTGGGCAAAGTTGACGTACGTCGCTCCATCCTGTTTGATATAACCCCCGGGGCGCTTCTCGGAGCGGCCTTTGTAATCTGACCAGGACGAATTCCTGTCAAAGTATACATTTCTTCCCGACGAGAAGATGAAGAGGGTGTCGCCGCTCGAGGACCACGTGAAAAAGGCTCCCATGGCGAGGAAAAGAGCCTTCACATCAGGATCGTCCAGGGAAAGGTAAAGGTCACTGAAGGTCTCCTCGTACTCTTTCCCTGTGCGGGCAGGCACTTTTTCGGCGGGAGCGGCCACGACCCTGTCCCCCTGCACCATGAAAAAGTTCCTGAGGAGGTGAGGCTTATCCATAAGAAAGAGCGTCGCTCTCTCGCCCTCCCGGCACCATGCCCCTTCGGCGCAGAGGAGCATGAGAAGGAAGAAAAGGAGTCCATACCGTATTACTCTTCTTTGCATTTCAGTCACCCATATCTGCCCCGCGCTCCCATGCGCGTGACGGTGTTACTAGTCTCTGATTTCTGAACGCGGTGGAAATATCCTCTTATGTGACCTTTCATCGGAGAACCCATGGAAACGCAGAACTCGATGCAGCAGCAGATTTTAAAGGGGAGCCTTACCAGGGTCATCATGCTGCTTGTCATCCCCATCCTGGGCTCTCATTTTCTCGAGACGGCATGGCATTTCCTGAATGGTTTCTGGGTGGGGCGCCTCGGCCCTGTCTCCTTTGCTGCAGTGAATGTGAGCTCATTCTTCATATGGATGTCCTATGCCTTCATGGGCATCATGAATACCGGCACCACGGCTCTTGTGGCCCAGTATGACGGTGCGGGCCAGAGTGACAGGGCAGGGAAGGTTGCGCACCAGGGGCTTATAGGCGCCAGCATCATTTCGCTTGCCTATTCTCTGGTGCTGATCTTTATGGGAAAGACGTTTTTTACCCTCATGGGCGCTGCCCCCGAGGTAGTGAGCGAGGCATACCGCTATACCTTCCTGGTGGCCCTTTTTGGAGTGCCCTTCGGCATAATGGAGTCGCTCTGCTCCATTCTGAGAGGCTATGGCGATACGAGGACGCCCCTTTCAGCCCTTACGTGGGGCTTTCTTATCACCTTTGTGCTCGATCCCTTTCTGATATTAGGGATCAAGCCTTTCCCTCATCTTGGCATTGCAGGGGGAGCCATTGCCGCCAATACGGGCTTCATGGTGACGCTCATTATTTTCTTTGTGCTTGTGCGGCGCCGCGTCCTGCGGTTCAGGTTCGAGGGGCGCTCTCTTGTTCCCGATCTCCACCTGCTGAAGAACATTGTCTCCGTGGGCCTTCCCCCCTCCATGACGTCCATCGTGTTCTCCGTCGTTTACATATTGCTCACCACGATTATCGCGAAGTTCGGCACCGAGGCCATGGCCGCCATCGGTATCGGCCACAGGATCGAGAGCTTCTCCTTCATGATCTGCCTCGGCTTCTCGCTCACGGCGGTGACGATGATAGGCCAGAACCTGGGCGCCGGCAACGTGAAGCGGGCCGAGAAGGCGTCCTGGATCATAGTGGGCATCATATCGGTAATCACCACAGCCATAGGGGTTCTTTTTTACGTTTTCTGCGATCCTCTTGCAGCACTTTTTATAAACGATATGGCCACGCAGCGGATTGCCGCAAGCTATCTCAGGATAGTGAGCCTCTGCCAGGTTTTCATGGGGATCGCCATCGTGATGGACGGCGCCTTTTCAGGATCAGGCAATACCATAGTTCCCATGCTCATCACCATCCCAGTGACGTTTCTCAGGATTCCCCTGGCCTGGTATCTTGCCTTTCCCATGGCTATGGGCGTTGACGGCGTCTGGTGGGCCATCACCATTCTCGTGGCCGTGAGAGCCCTTTTCTCTTCGGTGTGGTTTGTCCTGGGCAGGTGGAAAAAGTCACGTTTTATCCACGAGGGGGAAGGGCATTTGGGAGAGCGCGGGGAACTCTTAAAGGAGTACCGCTAAATCGGAATGAGGAAAGATATGAAAAAAACCTCATTATTCCTTGCAGGACTTGCAGCCTGTCTTCTCCTGCTCTCCCCTGCTGCCGCCTTGGCGAGGTATGATCAATCCCTTGTCCCCGAGAGGACCCTGCGGCTTGTTCCCTTCGAGGCCCTCAGTGCCTATGCCCGGCTCTACATGCCGGCAGCCTGGAAGCCCTGCGACGGGGGAGAAACATCCTGGACCTTCCAGGAAGATGCCCGCCAGGGAAGAGGGCCTGTCACGGTGCGCCTCTCGGCCGCGCAATCCTTCAGAACCTTCGATGATTTCCTCCTCTCTCTCCTTGCTTATGATGAAAAGGCAAGAGTGACAGGCCCCATAGGCTTCCCCGACAAGTTCGAGGATCACCGCGAGCGCTATTTCGTCCACTTTATAAGGGACACCGCCATGTGCTCCGCCATTTACGGCAGCGCCTGTGACATGAGAGGGGGGAGGAAGGTCAGCTTTGAGCTGGTGTTTCCCACCGATGACTTTGATTTTTACGACGCTCTCAGTTATACCATTCTCTCCAGGGTCAGCCCTGCAGGCGGGGAAGGGCCGGCGGAGCTCGTATCGTTCCGCCGGTGGGTGAAGGTGGCTTCGTGCCGGGCCATTGATGTCCCCCCTGAAAAGAACAGTCCCGAGGAGGCCGTGTCAGCCTACTATGGCCACCTTATCACCAACCGCTGGGAGAAGGCAAGACAATATCTCGATCCGGATGTGGATCGCTGGTCTTTCTGCGAGGTTCCTCAATACAAGGAGAGAATCTGGTGGACCGTAGCGTGGTATAAGCTTCTCTATCTCTCAGTTTACAGCGATGACGAAGTGGAATGCGCCGTGATGAAGGGGGTCCATCAGTACGGCGATGAGGGCGACGGCGTGGATTACCTGACGGTAAAAAGAATCAAGGGGAAATGGTATATAGCCACTTTTCCGTAGGAGAGCCTATGAGATGTGAGCGCAGGGAGATACCTATTCTCGCCCCGAGGGTAGGCGAAGAAGAGGCAAGGGCTGTCAGTGAGGTCATCATGTCGGGGCGCCTGGTCGAGGGGCCGAAGGTGCAGGCCTTTGAAGAGGCCTTTGCCGCCATGGCCGGCGTGCGCCACGCAGTGGTGTGCTTCAACGGCACCGTGGCTCTCCACCTTCTCTGGAAGGCCCTGGGCATAGGGCCCGGCGACGAGGTGATAGTGCCCTCGATGACCTTCATCTCGACGGCCGTGTCCCTTCTCTTTGTGGGCGCCACGCCTGTCTTTGCCGAGGTGGACCGCCATACCTTCAACCTGGATCCCGATGACGTGGCAAAGAGAATAACGGCCAGGACAAAAGCCATCATGCCGGTCCATTACGGGGGGCAGGTGGCGATGATGGATGAGCTCGGTGAAATAGCTGCTTCCCGAGGTATCATGCTCTGTGAGGACGCTGCAGAGGCTGCCGGGGCCTATTATAAAGGACGTCATGCCGGATCATTCGGCTCCGGGTCCATATTCAGCTTCACTCCTTCCAAGAACATGACCACCGGCGAGGGGGGAATGGTGACTACCGATGATCCCGCCCTCGCGGCGAAGGTGCGCCTGCTGAAAAACCATGGCCAGGACAGAGAATATCACCATGTAGAGATGGGTTACAATTACAGGATGACGGAGATGCAGGCTGCCATGGGGCTCGTGCAGCTTGAAAGGCTCAAGGGCACTCTTGAGATCAAGAGCAGGAACGCACGATTTTACGACAGGGCACTCTCGCAGATTGAGGGCGTGACGCCTCCCTTCGTGGCAGAGGAGAGAAACCATACCTATATGCTTTACACCCTCCTCGTTGACGAGGAGAAAGCAGGGATAAGCCGCGATGAGCTTGCAGGAAGGCTCCGTGAAAAGGGGATACAGGCAAAGATCTATTTCCCCCCCGCTCACTTGCAGCCTGTTTTCCGGGAGCTCGGCCACCGCGAAGGCGGGCTCCCCGTCACCGAGGGGCTTGCCGGACAGATACTGTCGCTCCCTGTGCACAGCCTTCTCACTGAAGAGGACCTGCAGTATGTCGTCGGCTCTTTCACTGCCATTGTAAGGGAGCACAGAGCTTCCCGAACGAAATGAGGTGCAAGGTGGGGCCCCTGAGATTTCATAGAAAAATTCTGCCGGCTCTGCTGTTTTTCGCCGTGCTGGCAGGTGCCCTCTCTTTCAGGGCCGGAGCAGAGTCACCAGGCGATCCGGCAGTAATGCTCCTCTACACGCCTTCGCAGTACAAAAAGCTCAAGGCCGGCGATGATCCACTCAAGAATTATTCCAGGGCTCTCACTAATGCTTCTCTCAGGCCTCTGGCGGCAAGCCCGGAGAGCCCGGTGTCTCCCGATGAGGTTCAGGGGCTCCTTATCCCCGGGGGAGGCGACGTGGACCCCAGCTTCTACCACGAGCCCTCTTCGGGCCGCCATACTGAAGCCGATCTTGACTTTGACCGCTATGAGCTCCAGGTTCTCGGTGAGGCGTGGAAAAGGGACATGCCGGTCCTGGCCATCTGCCGCGGCGAGCAGCTCCTGAACGTGTACTGCAGGGGCACCCTGGTCCAGGACCTTCCCAGGGAGCGGGGAGTAATCGGCGGAGTTGACCACAGGGATCCCAGGACAAAATGGGAGAAGCACCATACGGTAGCCATCAAGGAAGGCACCCTCCTCAGGCAGATACTGGGCTCTTCGGTGAAGATAGTGAATACGGCCCACCATCAGGCAGTGAAAAGCCTCGGAGAAGGCCTGAAGGTCAACGCGGAAGCACAGGATGGCGTCATTGAAGGGATTGAGTGCCCCGGCAGAACCTTTGTCCTTGGCGTGCAGTTTCATCCTGAGCGCCTTGTTGATGTGGACAGGCTCTTCCGCAGGATATTCGAGCGTTTTCATGACGAAGCGCAGAAATACGGGGAGATCAGGGCACGGGGGCACCGCCAATGAAAAACTACCGAGGCTCCCCTCTCCTCCAGGGAATGCTCCTGCTCCTGATTGTCATTTCCTGTGCCGCTTTCCTTTGCCCCGGATGCGTAAAGAAGCAGGGGGCGCCTCCTCTCGTGGGCATTGTGCTGAAGGACAATACGAATCCCAAGTTCACTGAGATGGAAAAGGGAGCCCGCAAGGGAGCCCAGGAAGAGAGGTGCGACATCCTTGTCCTGGCGCCTGAGAAGCGGGACCCCGAGAAGCAGGCCCTCCTCGTGAACGACCTGATAGACATGAAGGTGAATGCCCTCTGCATCGCGCCCGAGAATGCCGTGAACTGCATCGAGGCCATTGCAAAAGCGACGTCCAGGAAAATCCCTGTGGTGCTGCTTGACTCGGGAATCGACATCGACGAGGCAAAGAGGCTCAAGGCCGAGGTTTCAGGCATGATTCAGGGAGACGACTTCCATGGCGGCGAGATGGCCGGCCAGTATTTTGTTAAGAAGCTTGGCGGGAAAGGCATGGTTGCCGTCATGGAAGGTACGCCGAAAAGCATGACGGGGAAGAACAAAAGGGAAGGCTTCCTGAATGCTCTCAAAGGCTCGCCGGAGATCAGGGTGATCTACACCAGGCCCGGTTATTACAAGCGAAGCACCGGCTTTGAGGTTTCCCTCAACCTCTTCAGAGACTATCCGGAGCTGAAAGGGGTCTTCGCCTTTAACGATATGATGGCCATAGGGATTTCTGATTCAATTGTCGTGTCGGGAAGGGAAGGAAGCCTCATAATAGTGGGCTATGATGCCACCGAGGAGGGGAGGAGGGCAATCAAGGAAGGAAGAATCGACGCATCTGTCTTTGTGAACCCCTTTTATATGGGGAGGATAGCCGTAAAGCAGGCAATAATGGCTCACCGCGGAGAGAAGATACCGCCCCTCACTCTGATCAAGGCCGAGTTTATCCTCAAGGACAGCATGCTCCTCCCCTTTGAATAAGGGAAAAGGTTTCAGGGAGGCAGGCGGCTCCGGAGTGGCGGGAAAAGGAATTTGCATGCCTCTATGGAAGACTAATAGCCATATACCGATTTCCTGAGGCGTGAAGGAGAGTGATTCCAGTGATCGTAGGAAAATCGATACCGCGCAAGGATGCTGAGGACAAGGTGACAGGAAAAGCCCTGTACATCGATGACATCAAGTTCCCGGGAGAGCTTGCGGGGAAGGTGATCCGAAGCCCTCATCCCTGCGCAAGGATAAAGGCCATCGTGAAGGACCCCGCCTTTGACTGGAGTGATATAGTCACTTTCACGGCCGAGGAGATTCCCGGCGAGAATGTCTTCAACAATTTCAACATGGATGTGCCCTTTCTCCCCAGGAACGGCATGGTGAACTACGTGGGAGAGCCGGTCATGCTGCTGGCGGCGCCAGGGCGGAGCAGGCTTGAAGAGGCCTCTTCTCACCTCGCCATCGAATACGAGGTCATAGATCCGGTCCTCACCATTGAGGAGGGCCTCGATAAGAAAAATCTCATCTACGGTGAAGACAACATCCTGAAAAAGTACGAGGTGCTCAAGGGCGATATCCAGGCAGGCTTTGCCGCGGCAGAAAAGGTCCTGGAGGGCACCTACAGGACCTGGCACCAGGAGCATGGCTACATAGAGACGCAGGGCATTGTTGCCGTCCCTGACAGTGACAGGGGCGGCGTCACCATTCACGGGTCCCTCCAATGCCCCTATTATATCCGCCTCGAGGCACAGCGCCTTTTTACCTTTCCGCCCGAAAAGATCAGGGTAGTGCAGTGCACCACGGGCGGAGCCTTCGGCGGCAAGGAGCACTTCCCCTCGATTGTGGCGGGCCATGCGGCTCTCCTGGCCCTCAAGGCGGGGAAACCGGTGAAGATTATTTATGACAGGGTTGAAGATATCGAGAGCACTTCGAAGCGCCATCCTTCGCTTGTGAAAGTGAGAACAGGCACGGACCGCACGGGGAGACTGGTCGCCATGGATGTGGACATCACCTTTGACGGGGGAGCATACTCAATGGCGACGCCGGTAGTGCTTGCCCGCGCCACCATTGGTGGATGCGGCGCTTATAACTGCCCCAATATTCGCATCAGGTCCAGGGCAGTGGCGACAAACAAGGTTCCCACCTCGGCATTCAGGGGATTTGGCGCCCCCCAGTCATTCTACGCCATTGAGCTCCATATGACCAAGGTTGCCGAGGAGCTTGGGCAGGACCCCTATACCTTCAGGAAGGAAAACCTGCTGAAGGAAGGTGATTACACGGCCACGGGCCAGCTTCTGCGCTACAGCGTGGGCCTGGGGCGCTGCATGGAAGCGGTAAAGGATCGCTCAGGCTTTCAGGAGCTTTACAGGAAGTACCGTGATCAGCCGGCGGGGCAGAAGAAGCGCAGGGGAATAGGTATAGCAGCGGTGTTTCACGGTGCCGGCTTCACCGGCAAGGGCGAGGACAAGATAAAGGCGAAGGCGGGGATCACCATCGATCCGGGGGGCCAGGTGAAAATTCTCTGCAGCACCACCGAAATGGGCCAGGGAATGCGCACCATACTGCCGCAGATCGTTGCCGAGGTGCTCCAGGTGCCTGTTGCGTCCGTTGAGGTGGAGAGGACCGACACGGACCTTGTGCCTGACAGCGGGCCTACCGTCGCGTCGAGGACCACCATGATCATAGGAAAGGTGCTCAATGATACGGCAGCAATGCTTATTGAGGAGCTGAAGGCCTCCCTGGCAAAGGAAAAAGGCTATGACACGCTGGAGCTTGACTACCGGCAGGGTGAGTTTCACCACCGGCAGGTCTCCGTGGCCGATTTTTTCAAAGCGGCGGCCATTCACCAGAAGAGGGGAGAGAGCCTCACCTTTTACCGCCAGTACAGCCACCCTCCCTTCATCAAGTGGGATGAGGAGAAATTCCAGGGAGATGCGTACGCGGGGTACGGGTGGGCTGCCACGGTGGCCGAGGTGGAAGTGGACCTGGAGACCTGCGAGGTGGAGGTCGTGAAGATAATTGCTGCCCACGATATGGGCCGCGCCATTAATCCTCGCCTGGTCGAGGGGCAGATCGAGGGAGGCACGGTGCAGTCCCTGGGCTATGCTCTCATGGAAGAGATGAAATACCGGGAGGGGCGCATCCAGAACAGGAACCTCACTACGTACATAATCCCCACCTCAATGGATATTCCCGAATTGGAGACCATCATCGTGGAGGATGAATATCCTTACGGCCCCTTCGGCGCCAAGGGTATAGGGGAGATGCCCCACGTGGTCGTGGCCCCGGCCATTGCATCGGCAATAAGGCAAGCCGCCGGCGTTGATATTGACGAGATACCGGTGACGCCGGAAAAGCTCTTCACCGCCCTGTACGGAGGATCCGTATCATAGAAAAGCCTCGGGTGGGGAACTTCAACGGGAAGGAAGTGAAGCGATGGAGATAACATTCACCGTGAACGGCAGGGAGGTGAAGGTGCACTCTGAGCCTGAGCGCCGCCTTGTGGATATTCTCCGCTACGATCTTGCCCTTACGGGCACAAAGATAGGGTGCGGTGAGGGGGAATGCGGCGCCTGCACGGTTATAATGGATGGCCTTACTGTCAACTCATGCCTTATCGCCGCCTGCCAGTTGCAGGGAAGCGAGGTTGTCACGATAGAAGGCCTCGAGTCATCGGGGAAAATAGGCCCCGTCAAGGAGGCCTTCATCGAGGAAGGAGCCGTGCAGTGCGGTTTCTGCATACCGGGCATGGTGATATCGGCGTGGCATCTTCTCGATAAGAACCCTTCACCAACCCTCGATGAGATTCGTCTGGGCCTCTCGGGGAACCTCTGCCGCTGCACCGGCTACAAGAAGATTATTGAGGCGGTAAAAAAGGCGTCGCAGAAAAGAAAAGGTGGTGAGCTTGGAAAATGAGCGTTCTTGAAGCCTTCTCTCCAGGGAGCATTGAAGATGCTCTTGAGCTGCTGGCCCGCTATGGAAGCCAGTCCATCAGGATTCTTGCCGGCGGCACCGATCTCATGGTCTTTCTGAAGGAAAAGAAGCTTGCCCCCCGCTATCTGCTCAATATCTGCACCGTAAAGAGCCTTGCCGGAGTGAGGGAAGAGGGTGAAAGGCTTGTCATAGGACCCCTCCTCACCCATGGGGAGGCCCACTCCCACCCCCTTCTTTTAAAGCATGCTCCCTTACTTGCCGACTGCTCAAGCCGCGTGGGATCGCCTCAGATCCGCCACAAAGCAACCCTGGGCGGCAATGTCTGCACGGGAAGCCCTGCCGGTGACTCCCTTCCCGCCCTCGCAGTCCTTGGAGCCCGTTTCACCCTCAGCAGGAAGGGGGGCACCCGTGTCGTCGATTTCAAAGAATTTTTCACGGGCCCCCAGAGAACGGTCTGCGCTCCCGACGAGCTGCTGACGGAGATCAGCATTGAGAAGATGCCCGAAGGGCAGCCCTGGACCTTCCACAGGCTTGGCATGAGAAAGGCCCTTTCGGTGACGAAAGTATCTCTTGCAGCGCGGGCCGCCCTGAAGGAGGGCTTTCTCGAAGACGTGAGGATAGCCCTGGGAAGCGTGGCCCCCACCGTGGTGAGGGCGTCGGGGGCCGAGCAGTACCTCTCGGGGAAAGCGCCCTCCCTGCAGGTCAGGGAAGAGGCAGGCCGCCTGATACGGAAGGATTGCAGACCCATTGATGACGTGCGCTCAAGCGGCGTTTACCGGAACCACGTGGTGGGAATTCTTCTCATGCGCTTCCTTGAGGCGATGGATTCCGGCCGGTAAGGCTGGCTATCTCGAAGAGCCTTCTTGTCGGTGAATGGTGGGAGAGAAGGAGGGTGTACTTTTTCCTTGCACCGTAGGGGAGCACCATCAAGAGGTACTGCGTGCAGAGCGAATAGACTGAGCTGTCCCTGTGGAAACGCGAAAGAAGAAGGATGGCTTTTTCTATGTACTCGTTATGGTAGACCTTGGTCCCTGCCGGTGCTATGAGTATGAGCTCCTTGTCGATGAGCGAGAGGGGATCGAGGGTAAGGCTCTTCTCAGGGGCCTTCTCGATGAGGATCTGCAGAAGCTTTTTCATTGCTGTTTCCTCGTTGAAGGCAGTCTTTTCCGAGAGCACCGCGAGATCTTCAAGGGGGAGCGCCAGGGAGCCTCTCATCGCCTCGGGCGTGCTCCCTTTTCCCTGCTTCTCTGAGGCAAGCTGTTTGCGGTGGATACGGAGGAACTCCTGCTCGATGATGGAGATATCAGCTTTCCAGAGAGGCTCTCCAGGCTCCATGAGCTCGATGTGCTCGTCGTATAGCTTCTTGATTTTCGCTTCGATGCTCTTAATATACACAAGCCTGAGCCGGTAGATAACCCACATGGTGAAGAAGAGCGTCACTATGATGATAACATTGAACTGTCGTATCGAGAGCAGCACCAGGCTTGTGAAAATAATCATCACCAGGGCCGAGAATATCTTCACCAGCCTGTAGAACAGGATGTCGATGACGGCCTTGGCCCTGTATTTCTCCTCCTTGGTGCAGGGGATGTAGAGCATCTCCCTGGTGACCTGCGTGATGCCGTACTTGAGGCTCCCGTCCAGGATCTTGGTGATGGTGATGAAGCCTATGACGGGATATACCGTAAAGCCCGAGATGGTGATAAGGTTTATCACCGGCGCCAGGCCCAGGGTGCCGAATACTCCAAGCAGGCGGTAGAAGAAGGGAGCCAGTATCAGGAAGACCAGCGAGAACGTGTTAGCCCAGAAATAGATCGAGGCCATGTAGGCCGTCTTGCTCTCCTTGCCGATAATGGCGTTTTCCATGACTCTCCCGATCTGGTAGTTCACCAGGTTTGAGCACATGAGCATCATGCAGAGCAGGAGGGCAAAATAAAGAAGATAAGGAGAGCGCAGCACAAGGAGGAAGTTGCTGTAGAGCTCCGAGAAGGTCTTCTTTGAGGAGAGATCGAGAGAATCCTTGAGCTCCCTGTGACGGGAAGCCTCTGTCTCCTCGACAAGGCCGTCGATATGGAAGATAAAGAGGATTATCACCACGATAAAGAGGGCTGAGACAGGGAGGAGGTTTTCAGTTTCGGTGAATGATGCCGCCTTCCGGGTGATTAGGCTCCCCAGGGACCCGCCCAGCTGGGAGCCTATCCCCAGGAACCCGTACACGCGCCTTGCGCCGTCGGAGGTGTATATGTCGTTGGTGATGGACCAGAAGAGGGTGACGGTGGCCACGGAAAAAATATCGGACCAGACATAGAGAGTGTAGGCAGCCTGGCTCTTGAGGCCCGCCCTGAACATGAGCCATATGGTGATAAGGTTGGTGATGAAGAAGATCAGCAGTATGGCGGCAAAGTTTCTCCTCCTGAGCTTCCTTACCAGGTAGTCATAGAGGAAGAGAAAGACGAGCGTCACGAGGGGAATGATGATGAAGGCCAGAGGCATTGACTCGGCGCCCATGTACTGGATGAAGAGCGAGTCCTTCGAGGGCTTGATGAGGTAATAGGCGAAGATCACAAAAAAATACAGAAAAAAGACCAGGATGGTTTTCCTGAGCTCCGTTCTCTCTATTTTCAGCGCCCTGCAGAGAAAGTCTTTCACCGCGGACCCCCCTGTCTTCTATTCCCACAAGGGAAGTGTAGCGCTCTTTTGCCCTCTGTTCAATGGAGAGGACTTTAAATTAATGTAAACATTTGACTTACAGGCTGTTTTTCAGGCCGTCACGGAAAATTAACAAAAAACGAGATATGGCAATAACGGTGACACATTCTGGCAATCTCTCTGGGGTATACTCTAGGTGGAAGAAAGATTTGGCGCTGAATCCCGGGAAAGCTGCGCGTCAGTCACCAAGATGAAAGGAGAAAGCTGATGGAAAACGAGATCACCAATCTTTTCGTGAAGCCAATCACCGGCTTCGGAAACCTCAAGGCAATAGCGTCACTCAATTATCAAGGGGTGGTCCTCAGGGGAATCCGCCTGCTGGGAAACGACGGGAATCTGTGGATATCAATGCCTGCCCGCAAGAAGGGGGAGTCATGGGAGGATATCTATTTCTTCACCGACACGGAGCTTCGCAGGCGGGTGCTTGACATGATTACGGCCCGTTACACAGCCGACCTTGTCCCCGTGAGCCACTGAGATCGGGAAAGATGAAGGCGCTATCGTAGAAAAAGGTGCTCCCGGGCTTTCACCTGGAAGCCCGGGACTCCTCCCGCTCAAAGGAAAGCGTGGTGGAGAACTCTCTCGTGAAAGCGCACTTGACCTCGATGAGGCCGTCCTCGCGGTCAAGGGTCTCCGCCGTGCCTGTGATCTCCTTCAGGCGGAACCGGGATGGAAGGTGGAAGATCAGTGAGCATTCCCTGCGTCCCGGGGCTTTGATCTCCACCGTGAGCTCCCTTGTCCGTGGGCTGTAATGGTAGTGCGAGACTTCACAGCCGCCGGAGGTGAGGTGGAGGTCCGTGGCCACAAGCTGGGGGTGAGCAAGAGCCGTTTTTACCACGATGAGCTTTGTGCCATGGGGAGGCACTGAGCGGAAGCTCACCTTTCCCCTGAGCACTCCCAGGAACAGGTCATTCCAGATGTCATAGACCAGGTACTCTTTCTGGCGCATCCCCGTAAAGGCAAGATCAAAGGTGAGGTCCCTGGGAGCATCATCGTGGTTGACAAGGGCCACGACGTGCCAGGCTCCGAAGGGACGCTCGATGCGCAGGTCAAAAACCCCGAGGGGTCTCTGGGAAAAGAGGCGAGTCGGCCTGGCGCTCACGCCGAAGGGGGGGAGCACCTTTGAGAGGAGCAGCCTTCGGTCCGGTGAGAGGGCTTTGAGACTGTCGCTGAGAGATACTATACCGCCCGAGAGTGCCACAATGCTTACCTGTGTTTTCACCTCCTCTTCAGTGAGGCCTGTTTCGGTGTTGCGGACTATCAGGCAGTCAGGATCGTTAATCCACAGGTGCCTGTGGAACAGAGAGCGGGAAAAGGTGTTTTTGAGGGCCCTCGAAAGGGAAAACTCTCCGTACCATGAGGCTCCCACATCGCTGCTGATGCGCATGGCATCAACCAGGCCCATCGAGGGCCCCAGGGGGGCGCCGCAGCCTGTGATAAACCTCTCTCCCACGGCATCCCTTATCAGCTCCAGGCCTTTTCTCAGGCATTGGATGCCCGTCCAGTTTTTTCTGTGCCTTTTTCCTGCCATGGCTGCAATATACAGGAAGTCCACCTTGAAGAACTCGACGCCCCACTCTCCGCTCATCACCCTGAATAGGCGGTCAAGCCACTGCTGGGCTCCCGGGTGCGTGATATCAAGACCGTACATGGTGCCTGTTCTCCATTCAATAAGGGGGAGAGGGTTGTCCTTGTCATCTTTGATCAGCCATGCAGAGTGCTTTTTAAAGAGGGTGGAATTGCTCCCTACCATGAAGGGCGCCACCCAGATACCGGGAGAGAGGCCCTTCTCCCGTATTCTTTCCATCAGGAAGGGCATGCCACTGGGAAACTTTTCTCCGGCTTCAAGCCAGTCTCCCTCGCTTTTCTGGTAGCCGTCATCTATCTGGAAGTAGGTGAGGCCCTCCATTTCCCCGGCCTTTTCAATATTTTCCAGGATCAGTGCCTCGTCGATATGCTCATAAGCCTCATACCATGAGCACCATCCCGCAGGGGTGATCTCCCGGGGACGGCACTTCATCTCGAGGGCGGCGCATTCTGCCCAGAGCGCCAGGGCCTCAAGCCCCGAGGGGGCAATGGAGAGTATGAATTTTTCTCCCGTCATCTTCTTCCCCGGTGCCAGGGGAATGCCTTCCCAGAGGGTGAGGGCTTCAAAAGCTTCAAAGGAGCGCCGGTAGGTGACCCTTATCTTCGAGAGCGCGCTTCGGAACGAGGTGAATCCCGCCATAAGTCCGAAGCTCGGGGCGGACCGGCTTTCCAGCACCGCCATCCAGTGGCCCTCAATGTGCGGTTCCTTTGCAGGGAGGCTGATTACCTGCGTTCCATCCCATGACTGGTAGCCCTGCTGGTAGAATGCGGCATTTCCCATGAGGAGCTCGCCGTCGAGATCGTGCCTTATGGTGAGGGGGGAGAGGCTTTCGACAGGAATGGCATCATTTCCCATGTTGGTGAGGTGAACCTCCAGGACGAAAACCTTTTTCTGCTGGTGGAGCTGCACGGAAAGCTCCATGAGCACCTTTTCTTCAGGGAATTGGGCGGAAAAAAGGTAACCACCCCTGATTTTTGACGCCGTGACAGGCCTTCCTTTCATAAAGAGGCTGTTCACCGATGCCGTGGCCTGGCTGATTATTGTCCAGCCGGTGCTGGTGTCAAAGAGGTCAAAGGTCCCGTTCTCGCAATCAAAACGGAAGCTCTCACCAGTGGTCTCCATGGTGATGAACCGTTCAGGCTCTCTTGCCACTTTAAAGTTCCTGTTCTTTCCTCGCGATTATGAGGGTCCTGGCGGCGCCATCTTTAGAAGGCGCTCCCTTCCAGTCTCTCACTGTCTTTATCGGCACAAGGCCATGCCCCTCCATGAGCCTCAGCAGGTCTGAGAGGCCCTGGGGCTTTCCCTCCATGGTTTTGCCAGAGGGGGCCCCGATCCCTTTTCCAGGCATGCCTTTGACGGGGATATTCTTTGAAGTCGCTTCGCTCTCAATGAGAGTGGCTGCCATGAGCCCATGGCTTCGAAGGGAGGCGGCAAGCCCTGCCATGGCTTTCTGTTTTCCCTCGTCATCAAAAAGACTCACGAGGGTGCCCATGAGCAGGATAAGGTCAAAAGTCCCGCCGTATTCCATCTCCCTGATGTCTCCCTTCATGAACTTCACCTCTACGCCCCTTTTCCCGGCCTCTTCCCAGGCCGCCGAGAGAAATCCCTCGCAGAGGTCCACTCCCACCACCTCGTGCCCCTCAAGGGCAAGGAAAATGGCGTGAGCTCCGCATCCGCAGCCCGCGTCAAGTATTCTCAGGGGGGCCGTGACGCCGAGTTCCCTCATCAGGGCCCCGGCTTCCCTCGCGGCCTTGGCAGTCTTTTTCTCCATAGGGCGTTTCCTTTTCGGAGGAAATAGGTGAGGCTTCATGGAATTGTTATCAGGAACAATTCCGCAGAAAGAAACAAAGACCTTCGTGATAACCCGGCTGCTCTTGGATTCTCCAGAAACTGCGGAACTGTTGCGAAATACTTCATCTTGAAAGGAGCATGCCCATGGATGTTCAGGTTCGCAGCGCCGTCGTATCAGGCTCGTTTTACCCTTATGATGAGAAGTCCTGCGGTGAGATGATTGACACCATCATGAAGGACTTAAAAAGGATTCCCGGCCTGGGAAAAGTGGTGGCAGGAATCGTGCCCCATGCGGGGTGGATATTCTCCGGCCCCACGGCGGGGAAGGTCTTTGCCCAGATTGACAGGGACGTGCCGCACCGCACTTTTATTCTTCTGGGAGCAGTGCACCGCTGGGCGGGAGATGCCGCCTCGGTTTACTCGAAAGGCGCGTGGGAGACTCCTCTCGGCCCGCTTCACGTCAACGAGGAGCTTGCCTGCAGAATGATGGAGTCTCTTGGCGACCTCTTTACGGACAACAGGGGAGCCCATCAGGGGGAGCACTCCATCGAGGTGCAGCTTCCCTTCATTGCCCGCCTTTTTCCCGGTGCCGCCATTCTTCCCATTGCCCTCCCGCCGGGGAAGGCGGCCTTTGATATCGGAAAAAGGCTCGGTGCATTTCTTAAGAAGGAGAGTCCCAATGCAGTAGTGATAGGGACAACCGATCTCACCCATTACGGCCCGTCTTATGGCTTTGCGCCCAAGGGGGTAGGTGATGAGGCGGTAAAATGGTCAAAAGAGGTCAATGATGCTTCAATCATCAAGCTTGCCCTCGAGATGAAGGGCGACGATATATACCCTGAAGCCAGGGCCAATCATAATGCCTGCGGCGCGGGGGCAATGGCAGGCACTGCCGGTGCCGCGCTCTCCCTGGGCGCCACGAAAGGGGTCCTGGTGGAATACACGACAAGCCTTGACATGATGCCGGGAAGAAAAGCCCACGACTTTGTGGGCTATGCCGGAATAGTATATTATTAGGGACAGACTCTTTTATTTGCCTTTGTCAGCAATTGTCTTTATTCTTACGCGTATTGCGATCTCCGGGATTGCTGCAATAAGAAATTCTTAATTGAGGAGGTTTCTTGTGAAAAAAATATCCACCCTCTCTCTTTTGATCCTGCTCTTCAGTCTCTCTCTCCAGGCCATTGCCTGTGCCGAACCCTTCGTGAAGAACGAGGTGCTGCTGCAGAAAGGCGCTGATTCTTATGTGGAGGCGCGCCATATCGTCATCAGGGGTAACAACGAGGAGATAGGAAAGGCTCTCGCTGACATAGCGCAGAAGGACTATGGCGTCAAGGCGCTGGCGAAATACCCCGATGAGGTGTACCGGAAAGCAATCGACATCTACCTTCAGAACCATTACCCGGCCCTCAGGGAGAGGGCCATGGGCGTCGCAAGGTCCTACCATGCAAAGTATGATCAATCATTGTCAATTTTCAGCCAGCTTGCCTACGATGCGGGGCCATGGAACGGATGCTCCAGCGTCTATTATCCTCCTTCATACACCCCCGGAGGCGCCGGGATGCTGGCCCACAACATGGACTATCCCCTGTGCTCCATCAAAAAGCTTCTTAAAATACACGGGGAGGACAGCCCTCCCATGTTCACCAGGAATTACGTAGTGGAGCTTTACCCCGACAAGGGCTATGCCTCCATCGGCGTGGGAACGGGCGACCTGCTGAGCGTGGTGTCGGGTATGAACGAGAAAGGCCTTATAGCAGCTCTCCATACCGATAACTATACGATGATCAACACCGATCCGAAGCCCGACATTTCGGGTCTTATCTTCCCGACACAGGTCGTGAGGTATATACTCGACAATTGCAGAACAGTGGAAGAGGCGAAGATTGCCGTCCTGAATCACAAGCTTTCTCTCACCTTTGAGCCGGCCCATCTCCTGATCGCTGACAGGGAAGGGAAATCCCTCGTCGTGGAGATAAATCCGAAGAATATGAGGGTAGAGCTCACTGAAAACAGCGGGAAGCCTCAGCCCTTCACCAATCATCCCCTCTACCGCTTCAGCGACC
Source organism: Candidatus Eremiobacterota bacterium (assembly GCA_031082125.1). Lineage (NCBI taxonomy): Bacteria > Bacillati > Vulcanimicrobiota > Vulcanimicrobiota bacterium. The sequence goes on along the minus strand of JAVHLM010000012.1, from coordinate 57,628 downwards.
CCCAGGAATTCCCCTCGTACGGGCCACTGGAGCTGGACAACACCTTTATGCGCTACAACCAGCTTTCAGATCTCCTGAAAGGGAAAAAGCAGTTCAGCCCTGATGACGCCCTCGCCAACCAGGTGGCGGTCCTTGCACGCTGGAACAATCCAAAGAGAGGGATGGCAAACCCGACGATTCCCAACAGGACCATATGGACTGATATTTTCGACCAGAAGGATCTCACGATGAAGGTCAGGTTCTACATGAAAGACAGCGCCGCCCAGGATGATCTGGGTGACCCGCAGTCCCTGGTCTTCTCGGACTTCTTCAGGTTCGCCCTCAAGAGGTGAGGCTCCCCGCTTCGCTCCGAGACATTGAGCTTTTCAGCTTTTCGCACGACCAGGACAGGATGCTGCTGCAGGGAGTGATTCATATGCTGCCTATACCCAAGATTCTTCTGAGATCTTCGGAAAGAAGAATCGTTTATCAAAGACGCTTACGCAAATAATGGCTGGCATGAGTGCATGAGGATTTGGTGACCGATGAAGATACTGCTTATTCAGCCCGCTAAGCCCGAAAAGGCGCTGGGAGGAGAGGATTTCTCTATTTTTGAGCCCCTGGCGCTTGAATACCTTGCAGCAGGTGTTCCAGATGGTAATGAGACCCGCATTCTCGATATGCGGATCGAGCGAGATCTCGATTCGGTCCTTCGCGATTATCGTCCTGATGTTGCTGGCATCACTTCCTATACTGTGCACGTGAACACGGTGAAGAGGCTTTTCAGGCAGATCAAGACATTCAATCCCGATATTGTGACAATAGTTGGAGGACACCACGCGACGGTCATGCCCGGGGATTTTTGTCTCCCTGATATAGATATAGTGGTGGTTGGCGAAGGCGTATTTCCTTTCAGGGAGATTATTCTGCGGCTGGAAAAAAAGATTGCTTTATCGGGAATCCCAGGGGCAGTCCCCGCGGGAGAGCATGCCATAGTCATACACCCTGTGGATCAGGCCATCGATCTGGACGACCTCCCTTTCCCAAGAAGAGATCTCACCGCAGGTTACAGGAAAACCTATTTCAGCGAATGGATGAAGCCTCTGGCTTCAATCCGGACATCGAAGGGCTGTCTCTTCAGATGCAGATTCTGCGCCCTCTGGAAATTGACCGGCGGTCGCTATCTTACCAGGAAGCCGGAACATATCGTGGAAGAACTGGGCACTATAGAAGAGAAATGCGTATTCTTTGCTGATGATGAGTCACTCATTGATGTAAAACGCATGGGGATACTTGCCGATCTCATCGAGAAAGCCGGGATAAAAAAACGCTATTTTCTGTATGGGCGAAGTGACACGATTGCGAAGCATCCCGAGCTTGTCGAGCGGTGGAAGAAGATAGGGTTGGAGCGCGTCTTCGTGGGGCTGGAATTCTCCAGCGACGATGACATGAAATCCATCTCCAAGGGTTCGACGGTGGAAAACAACAGAAAGGCCGTCAAGATACTCAAAAGACTGGGCATTGATATATTCCCCACGTTTATCCTGAAGCCCGAATTCGACCGGAGTGATTTCACGAATCTACGGGATTACTGCCTTGAGCTGGAACTTGATTTTATCGGCTTTTCAGTGCTGACTCCCCTGCCGGGAACCGACCTTTATACCGAAGTCAGGGAAAGCCTTATCACCTCCGATTACGACTTTTTTGATTTCTTCCATTCGCTCCTGCCTACAAGATTGCCGATAAAGGACTTTTATAGAGAGGTGGTTACGCTTTTCAAGCGCTCAAGGTCGGTGAAGAGCCAGTTCAGGCTCCTGAGTAAATATCCTCTCCGGGAAATGCCGTCACTTTTCAGAGCCTATGGAGATTTGTTGAAGCGGCTGGGCACGCTGGAGCGGGATTATCAGGCATGTTCCGGGCGCCATCCTGATTAACTCGGAGTCCAGGCTCATGGCCGAGGCGACATGATGAATCTTCTCCGCGATTTTTTCGGTGTTGCCGGTCATTGAATTATAAAGCACGAGAATCTCACGACGGCCTCTCAGTTGTCCGAGGGGATGGGAGTTCCCTCCTGGATGCGCTTCACGTCGGTGATGGGCGTTTCTTCGTCTTCCTTGGAGTTCTTCAGAGAGAAGGTGACGGATTTTTCGAACTCCTTGATCCCCACCTTGACCACGATGCGGATCTTGTAAAGCCCGCTGTCAAGCGCGTCGGGGAGAAAGCAGAGCCATGTGTCGTTGATATAGGGGCCCCAGATGTAGCGCTCAACCTTGGAAGCCTTTAATATCTCCCTGTTTTCCGTATTGTAGAAATGGAGCAGGAGGTCCCTGTCCTGCCCGCGGAGCCCTGCGCCGAAAGCCTGGAGCACGTTTATCCTTATGTTCTTCCCTGTCCTGAAGAAGCTGTGGGGCTTGCAGAGTGGGTCATCGGGCTCTGAGAGCACGATCTTGGTGATGGCAAAGTCGGTGCCCTGGGGATTCACCTCCCCTGCGAAGGCTGCGCTCCCTGAAAGGGAGAGGATCAGGAAGAGCGCTCCGATGAACAGAAGACAACAGTATGTTTTCATGGTACCTCTCCTCTCAAGTGAATCATCGTTCTATTCAATGGCGTGGCCTGTCATTCCTTCGTGGCGGCGCCGGCCATTCTCTTCTCTCTCCATGCCTTCTCAAGGTCGTCAATGTCCTTTTCATCTCCTACCATGGCCTTTCCTTCAAAGAACTTGGTGCCCTCTAGGATGATCTGTGAGTTCCTGGCCATCTCGTGCTTGATGCCCCTGATGCCGAAGATGAGCACAGGCTCGTCACCGATGGAGGTGTAGCGCTTATAAATAGTGCCGTCAAGGGGATCACGGTAGCGCTCGTAAAGAAGGACGGCTTTTTCGCTCAGCCCCACCATTACGCCGTTTTTCTGGCGCAGGGCGAAGAATGAAAGGGCGTCAGGGTGAGCTTCCCTGATATAGGCATAGTCTTCGGCGTGGGGGGTGACCCAGAGCCCTTCCACGAGTCCCATCCCCCTGTCGGCGGCCCTCAGATAGCCGCCGGGAGTGAAGCGCTCGAGGTTCAGGTAGAACCTGTCCATCTGGCAGATGGTACCGGCGCTGATGCCGTAAAGGTTGGTACCCAGGGAAAGGGCCTCCTTGAAAAACTCGCTCAGCCGGTAGAAGCGCAGCCTGTTCACGAGGACATAAGTCCTGCCGCCGAATATGAATATGGTGGCGCTCGAGAGCAGTCGCTCCTTGAGGTCATTGCGCTGCTCCTGGTAGAGCTGCGAGCGCTGGATGCCGCTCTCCTCAAGGAAATACTCCTCGATGAACTGGCAGATGGAAAAAATCTCCTGGTCCTTGAAGACCAGGTGATCTACCAGGGCCCTGATCTCCTTGCAGAGATCCCTGTCAAATGGACTTCCCGAAAGGCCTCTGAGGTCCATGAGCTTTCTTGTGGCCGCCTCTTTGTCCACATTGGTCACAAACATGTCGGGATCATCGGAGAAGCTGCCGATATGGTAGAAGTCAAATATGGTGAGGTTGGGATAGGTCCTTCCCAGGTCTTTCGCCATCTGGTGGACGCTTTCGACGTAATGGCTGTTCTTTACCAGGTAATCCTGCTTGATGGCCTTGATCTGGTCCTGTTTTTCCGTGTATTTCCTGTAAAGCCAGTGCTCCCGCTCCTTGAAGGTATTGAACATGGTCCACACCGACAGGTTCTGGATGTTCCTGGGAAAGTCTTTATCCCATCTCGCATCGATGGAGACGTGCTCGAACATCTCGATGAGGTGCCGGTCCTGGTGCTCGTGGCCTTTCTGGAATGCCGCCGTCACAAGGAGCACCTTCTTGCTCTCGTTGATGGCAGGCTCGAAATGGCGGGGATTCTGGATCTGCTCGCGGCACATCTTCACGAGGTCTTCTTCCTTTGAGACATTGCCGTTCAGGAATATCCACCCGAGGACCTTATCCTGGAAGAGCCTCGGGTAGGGCGGCTTTTCTTCTGCCGCCGGCGGTGCCTCAACGTTTCCGGCGGGGTGGGCAGGTGGGGCTGCGGGAGCTTTTTCTTCGGCCATCGGGCTTTCCTCTCCTTGGTAGGGGATTGTATGGACTCCTCTTCTCCTTTTTCATGGCTTCTCCTCCCCGGGGGGAGGGAAAGAAAAGCGGGGGCGGAAGGAACAGATGGAGGCTTCACAGAAACGAGGACAAAGAGGTGCCTATGAAAAGGAACGCTTTGACTGTCATCGCGGTAATCATTGCAGCAGCGCTGTGCTCATTCTTCCCTTCAGCAGCGGGGGACGAAGCCTCCCCCCTCGTTACCCTGAGGGGGGACTGGATGGCCATGGGGATGAGCTACGGGAGGCAAACGGCCCCCCTCATAAGGGAAAACTATGACGCTCTTTTTGAGAAATGGTCCAGTAAGCCTTTCGGCAGCGAATACCTCAGGGCCTGCCTTGGGAGATTCCGGCTTCACATAGAGGCTTTTTTTCCTCAGGAGGCGCGCTTTATAGACGGGATAGCCATGGGCGCGGGAAGCGTGCTGGCAGAATCACCCTTTTATGCTGAGCTCCCCGACAGGGAGAAGATTCTCTTTCTCACCTGCTCCCGCGAGCTCTTCACCTATGACGGGTGGCATGGCTCTGCTTCAGGAAGGGCGTGGGGTGCCCCTCCCCGGGCAGATGATCCCTCCCGGGGCCTTCTATGGACTCTTGATGCCTCCCGCACCTTTTCTCAAGATACCCTGGCAGGATTTTCCCGCGATCTCTCCTGGTGCCCGTCACTGAAGGAAGTTACCCTTCGGGTGGTTCCCGCCGAGGCCTGCTCCCGCCGCTTCATCACCACAGTCCCTGCAGGGTGGGCAGGGAGTGATTTCATTATGAATGAGCATGAGTTTATCTGCGGCTACCTCCCCCTTGGGGGCTCCATACCGGCAGGGAAAAGAAAAGAGATGGACTGCGGCGTTCCCCCTGCCGTGGCGAATCTTTACTGCGCCCTTTTCTGTGACGGCCCGTCGGAATCTGCAAAGGTTATCTCTGAAGGCACGGCTCTTTACAGGAAAAAGACGGGACGCCGGACCCTTCTGCACGCGGGAAGGGGCTCTTATCTTCTGGTGGACCCGCGGGAGTCCGTTCTTGTCGAGAGAACAGCCCGCCATTATTACTACGGTGCGCCGGTCAGCACAAGGGGCTTTTCGGCAGCGCGCAGTTCCTTCTCCTTTCCCGACAGCTTCAACGAAGAGGGGATGAGAACCCTCCTGCCGATGGGCACCTACGGCTCATCCTCCGGGGCGGCAGGTGCCGATAAGGCGGGCCATGCACTTCGTCTTTTGAGCCAGACGCTTCTTGCATACCCGCAGGGCCCTTCCGTCGCTGAAGCCCGCCGCGACTTCGCGGCAGCCATCGGGGAAAGCCGTGTCTTTTCCGCCAGTTACGTGGTGCTCAAGGCCCTCTCCTTTGAGCAGCTCTCATCTTCGCCCCCGGGCGGAACCTGGAGGAAGTTCACTTTCAGCCAGTGAAGAGGAGTTTGCAGTATCGAGGAAGAAGGAGCATAAAAAGACTATATTTCCAGCAGGTACATTGCCATGAGCATGATTGACACTTTAAGGATAAAATCCGCCATTCTGGATAATGAAAGGGACATCTTTGTACTCCTTCCCCCGGGCTACCACGAAGAGAAAGCCTCATACCCCGTCTTTTACATGCATGACGGGCAGAACATATTTTCCACCCATGGAAACTGGTTTAAAAAGTGGAATATCGACCATGAGATGGAGAAGCTTTACCGTGACGGGGCCGCCAATAAGATGATTATTGTCGGCGTCACCCATCTCAACAAAAGGGAGTACGAGTTCACCCCCACCTTTGACGCCCTGGTGAACTCAGGGGGCGGCTCCCTTCACTACCTCCGGTTTCTGGCAGAGGAGCTGAAGCCTCTCATTGAGGATCGCTACCGTGTCAAGGGAGACAGGGAGCACACTGCCATCGGCGGCTCATCGCTGGGCGGCATCATTACGCTCCAGGCTGCCATAAGCAGCAGCGACGTCTTCAGCAGGTTCGCCGTGGTATCACCTTCAATGTGGTGGGATTTCGGCGTGATGCTCGAGAAGGTAAGGGCCTGGACTCCCCGTCCCGGCACTATCAAGCTCTGGGTGGACATAGGCATGAAGGAAGGTCCAGGCTCCCTGCTTCTTGATGATATTCTCAAGGAGATTTACAATCCCGTCAATTTCTGCAGGGTTCTCTGCAACCTCCTTTTATCGAAAGGCTTCAAGCTGAAGAAGACCCTGATGTACACCGAGGATCCTGAAGGCCTCCACGATGAGCATGCCTGGGGAAGACGGTTCCCGGATATGGTGAAGTTCTTTTTTCCCCTGGCCCATGAAAGCGCAGCACAGGGCGCCATGAAAAAGGCGAGGGAAGTGGTGGCTGACAAGTGATGCCCTTGTGTCCCGGGGGGGCTTTTATGCTATAATAGGGAGGCAGGCAAGAGAAGCTTCCCGCGCAGTGAACACCAATCAAGCGCTTCCAAAGGAATGGAAAAATGGACAGCACCGATCAGGCACCGGATAGCCCGGAGCCGACACCAGATACCCCGGAACTGACACCAGATACCCCGGAACCGACATCAGATACCCCGGAACCGACATCAGGCCCGCAGGATCCGAAAAAATACAAGAAGGTCTTCACCTTCACAAGAAATGTATCACAGGACTCCGTAGGTATAGTAGCAACCTTCAAGGTAAACAAGCCATTGAAATCCTTTCTGACTGCCTCTGCGTCTGCCGAGCAGGGAGCGCCACCCCAGGCACAGGGATCTCCGCCTCCGCCCCCCCCCGGCGTGGTGCCCTCATCAGGCGCGTCTTCAGGTCCTGCTCCCCAGGGCTCCCCGCCGTCACAGGGGGGCGCTGCCGCTCCAGGCGTGGGATTACCCGGTCAGTCGGTTCCCGTTCCGCCCTCAATGACGAGCAACCCGCTCCCCGAGGCTTCGGATTCGGCGACGGGGGGGACTGCCCATCCCAAGGTACTTATCACGGCTCTTAAGGAAAAGCTTTCCTACATGATGGAGTTTCAGACCAAGGTGAACAATCTCTCGCAGCATCTCAGGAAGCTCATGGAAGCGAAGGCCCGGGCCGGCGGAGGCGCACCGCCGCAGGACCCGCCGCCCGGGAAGTAATCTGGCCGGGGAAGAGCCTCAAGGTTATTCTTCGCTTTTTTCAGGTTTTTCCTCAGGCTGAGAGGGGGAGGCTTTCTCCCGGGAATCGCCCTTCCAGAGGTCCATGAGGGCCTTGAAAAATGATTCTCCCCCATTGAAGGGTGCTATCTCGATCTTGAGGCGCTCGCCGCTATCCGCCGTTACCTCGATAATGTCCCCCGTGAGGGTCTCCTTGCGGTGCTCCACATTCCTGATATCCTTGATGGCGAGCGCCGTCGTCGCGCCCTGCTTGTGGTAGAGGACCCTCTCAGTGGTGAGTATCGCTGCCTCTGATCCGTCCATTTTTGTCGTCTCGTCATAGTATGCCACCAGTTTCTCGGTGCCGTTCAATACCTTGTGGCTCTCGAGGTAGTCAATGGCATATTTATCCATCTCATTGGCCATCTTGACGCCGCTTTCAGGTCCCGAAAAGAGCCATACAAGGGCGTAGGCTACCACTCCGGCGGCGAGGAGCAGCACTATTCCGCAGCCTATGGCTATCGGCTTCCAGTTAAAGGGCTTTTTCTCTTCCTTCTCCTGCTTCTCTTCCAATCAGCTCCCCTCCTTTACCATCCGCACGCTACTCTGTAAGCATGCTCATACTGCTCTGCGCTCATGTCCCAGGTGAACCGCCTGGACATGGCATTCCTGATAAGACTCTCCATGTGATGTTTCCTGTCAAAATAGGTGGCCACTGCCCACTCGACGGTATGATAAAGGGCATGGGCGGAGAAGTCGTAGAACTTGAAGCCTGTGCCGCCCCCGGTGTTCTGGTCATAGTTCTCCACGGTGTCGTTGAGGCCGCCGGTGGCCCTCACGATGGGGAGGGTGCCGTAGCGGAGCGAGTACATCTGGTTGAGGCCGCATGGCTCAAAGAGGCTCGGCATGATGAAGAAGTCGCTTCCCGCCTCAATGAGGTGAGCAAGATCTTCGGAGAATCCGATGTGGGCCCCCACCATGTCGCCGTATTTATGGGCCATGTGGTTGTAAAAGACCTCAAGGTCCTTTTCGCCGGTGCCCAGGATCACGAACTGCATATACATATTGTTGAGCATCGGCTCCAGCACGCTCGCGAGAAGGCCGTAACCCTTCTGGGCCGCAAAGCGGCCCACCACGCCGAATATGGGCACGTTGTCATCCTGGTGAAGGCCGAAGTGCTGCTGGAGCAGGCGCCGGTTCAGCCATTTCCCATGGCGGTTGTCAATATCGTAGTGGTGGGGCAGATAGTGGTCATGCTCGGGTGACCACACGTCATAATCGGCGCCGTTCAGTATCCCTCCGAAATGGTCCCCTTTCATGCGGAGATTCCCGTCGAGGCCGTAGCCCCTCTGCGGCGAGGTGATCTCATGGGCGTAAGTGGGGCTTACCGTATTCACGACGTCGGCGAAATAGATGCCTCCCTTGAGGAGATTGATGGCGTCATCATGCTCAAACTTGTTGAAGGTGAAATGATCCCAGCCTATGCCGAAGTAGGGGTAGTTACTCTTGTGATAGAGGCCCTGGTAGGCGAGGTTGTGAATAGTGAGGAGGGAGCGCACATTGTCAAGCACCGAGTTGTGCCAGTTCCATGTGCGCAGGTAAGCGGGCGCGAGGGCAGTCTGCCAGTCATGGGCATGGACCACGTCAGGCCTGAAGCCCTTGTCAAGGCAGAGCTGAAGGGCCGCCCTCGCGAGGAAGGAGAACCGGAGTGGATTATCCTTGTAATCCCTCATTGCGCGGTCATTGTAAAGGCCATGGCGGCCGAAGAACTCGTTATGTTCTATGAAATACACGGGGACGCCATCCTTGAAGGATCGGTGCACGGCACACCATTCCTGGCCTCCTCCCATCCATACTCCCATGGGGCCATGGAAAAACTCCATGGGAAAACGGCCTGTATCAATATCACCGTACAAGGGAAGCACGACGGCCACCTGGTTGCCTCTCCGCTGGAGCGCCACGGGGAGCGCCCCCACCACGTCGGCAAGTCCTCCCGTCTTGATGTAGGGGGTCATTTCTGAAGAGATCATTAAGACGTTCATTGTCTACCTCTTTTCTATGGAGAATGTCCTTGTCAATAATTACTACGGTCCCCGGTGACTATCCTGTATGGCTCCCTTTTCCCTTATATTTCTGATGAGAGGGATGAGGGCTTCTGCTATGATGCGGTGTCCCTCAGGACTGGGATGGCCGTCAACTCCGCCTGCCATGAGAGGTTTCTTCCCCTTTTCCCTGATATATTTTTCAAAATCTCCCGTAGTGTCAGCAAAGTAAAGTGAACGGGCCTCCCTGTGCTTTTTGATGGCCGACAGGAAGGCCTTGTCGGGGCCGTCCACACCCGGTACGGAGGGATCGTCGCCCATATAGGGAACATAGCACACCACAAGGCGGGCATGCATGTCCCTGCATCGCGCGACCATCCTGTCCATAAGGAATTCCATGGCCCTTCTCCTGCAGGTTTCGTCGCCGGCTTTCTCCATGTATTTTTTCTCAAGAGTTGCCCTGTCTTTTTTTGCGAGGAACAGCATATCTCTTTTCACCGCCCAGTAAATATCCTTGAGCCCGAAGGAATGGTCGAGCATCACCTCCTCCATGTAGCGGAAATAATCGTCCGACGCAGAGAGGGGCTTTGCGATGAAGGGATTGCCGTCACTGTCAAAGTCAACAAAGGCAACAGGCCTGCAGTAAGGCGAGAGGCAAGGCGCACCGGGGAGCATCGAGCGCTGCACCTGGTCATTGATGAAGGTATAGAGCACAATCCCCGGCTTCAGGTCGCTGAACCTGTCTATTGAAAGCAGGGCGGCAGTGGTCCCGTAGCTTGCGAGGCCCACGTTATAGACCGAGAGGCCTGTCTTTTTCTCGATCTGCCTGCAGAAAGTGTCGCAGTCATCGACTCCATGGCCCCATGTGAAGGAGCATCCCGTGGCAAGTATATCAACGTGTCCCGGAGCAGCGCTCCCTTTCCGGCTTTCACTTACCCGGGCGCCCCTTGAGTCGGTATAGACCCTGTAAGCCGGCGCCGTGATATGCTCCATGAAGATGCCGCCCTTCTGTGAGAAGCCGATAAGGGCGTCTTCCCTGATGAATGAGTCTCCGTGGTAATCCTGCCTGTTCCTGCGGTAGAAATCGTAGGCCTTCACGGTGTAATAAAGCGAGAACACCATAAGGAAAAAGCAGGCCAGCACAATGAAGGTGAGGGCCTTAAAGAGCGCCGCGCGGTTGTTTTTCATAGAGTGAGCCTCGGGAGTGCCTGGTGCTTTCCAGACTTTTCTCGGTGCCAGGGCTGATCCCCTGCGATGAAAAAATGGCCACATCAAATAAGGCGATGAAATTATACTCAGAATGGCAGTTGCTTATATATAAGAGGAATAATTACTCATAAGCATATTTGTGCCGGGAAATTTCTTTTCATTGCTCTCGCAGGCTATAGTAAATTAAAGTCCGTTGTGAAGAGGATATTTTTTAAGAATGTGTAATTTTACCATGAAATATGGTATCATGAGAGAGTAAATAATACTCTTATGTGAGAAGTAATCTGCAGAACAGGGAGTATTTTCTCGGTTTGGCCTGATAGCCTGTCAGGTGAGAATTAACCGCTGAGGGGGGCATGCACCATGGGAGCTCTCAGAACCAATGGCCGGCTGGCGAAGGGGAAGCTCTACCGCCGCCCTTCAAGAGGGTTCACTCTGTTGGAGCTTCTTACAGTGCTCTTCATAATCGCCACCCTTGCCGCCATCATGGTCCCCAATGTGAGGCGAGCCCTATGGAAGACGCAGGCAGTCTCATGCAAGGCAAACCTCAAGAACCTTGCCACGGCTGTAACTCTTTATGGTAATGACTACGATCAGAATTACCCGGCGACGCTCAGCAAGGTGACGCCCACTTACATAAAGATTATTCCCTCGTGCAACGCCACGAGCACCGATACCTACACGGCCGGCTACGAGATCTCCGACGATTTCCGCGCTTTCACCATAAGCTGCAAGGGGACTAACCATGCCTCCTATGGGTACGGCGCCGATGAGCCCTATTACAACAATTCGATAGGCATCATGCCTTCCGAGTGACAGGCGCCCTCACCCCGCGCAAGAGGCATTCTGATCCCCGGGCACTGCCTGCTTGTCGCCATCTGATTTTTAATTCAGATCCAGGCCATTGACAAATAATGGAAAATGCTTTATAATTTAGATAGAAAGTGTAATAATAACACTAAATTATACGCAGGGAGGGACGCCATATGTTTGGAATCAAGTATCTCAAATCTGCACCCACGACTTATATCTTTCATTATGGGGGGGGGCGCCTCAGGCGCCAGGGCCCCGGCCTCTCCTTTTTCTATTACGCCCCTGCTTCCGTCATAGTCTCGGTGCCCCTGGCAAGCCATGACCTCCCTTTTGTCTTCCAGGAAGTGACGCGGGATTTCCAGGCCCTCACTGTCCAGGGGCAGATCTCATACAGAGTGCTCGATGCAGGCCGACTTTCGGCCCTGCTGGATTACAGCATATACCCCGACGGGACCTACCTCTCTGACGATCCCACCCTGCTGGAGAAACGGCTCGTCGATTACACCCAGATAGCGGCCCGGTCGTTGATCCAGGGAATGATGCTCAGGGAGGCCCTGGTAAGTGTCGAGAAGATCTCGGCAGAGGTGATAAAAACCCTCAAGGAGTCTGAGCAGGTGGCCCTCCTTGGCACGGAGATAATGAGCTTTTCAATCACCTCGGCAAGGCCTTCGCCGGAGATGGCAAGAGCCCTGGAGGCTGAAGCGAGGGAAGCCCTCCAGGGGAAAGCCGATGAGGCCATTTATGAAAGAAGGAATGCCGCCGTGCTCCAGGAGAGGCGCATCAAGGAAAGTGAGCTTGCCACCGAGCTTGCTGTCGAGGAAAAGCGCCGCCAGATCCGCGAGTCGCAGATGGCAGCAGACATTGCCGTTGAGGAGCAGCGCTCCCAGCTCATTTCCAGGCGTGTGGAAAATGACCGTTCTGAGGCCGATGCCCGTGCCTATGCCCTGGAGGCGACCCTCAAGCCGGTAAAGGATGTTGACTGGAGGACTCTCATGGCTTTCGGGGCAGGCAGCAGCGACCCGGGTGTCATGATTGCCATGGCCTTCAGGGAGCTTGCCGAGAATGCCGGCAAGATAGGAGAGCTGAACGTGAGCCCCGATCTTCTCAAGACTCTTCTGGGAAAGGGGAAGTGACCTGTGGAAGGATTTGACAAGATTGTCGTCGTGACGAGGAAAACGAGGCTCGAGGGGCTCATGGAGCGCTTTGTCACCGCGGCCCAGGCCAAGTTTTACATAGAGCACGCGGGGGGCGATTTCTCTGAATACAGGGAGGAGCATGACACCTATATGAGGTCCAGGGAGCAGGTCCTCCGCGCCCTTGACATGGTCCTCAAGCTCCAGGTCATTGACCGCGGGCTTGTACCCACCTATCTTTTCGCCAGCAGGGACATAGTGGTGACCATCGGGCAGGACGGCCTCGTGGCAAACACGGCCAAGTACGTGGCGGGGCAGCCCATCGTGGCGGTGAATCCTGATCCCGGGCGCATTGACGGCGTGCTCCTGCCCTTCAGGCCTCAGGATGCCCGCGGTGAAATCGAGCGAATCCTCAAAGGCAGGGCGCACCTCAGGAAAGTGACGCTTGCCGAGGCTCAGCTCAACGACGGCCAGAGGCTTCTCGCCTTCAATGACCTCTTTATAGGGGCGTCAAGCCATGTCTCCGCCAGATACCATATCAGGTGGCGGGGGAAGAAGGAGCCCCATTCCTCGAGCGGGGTCATAGTCTCGACCGGTGCCGGCTCGACGGGGTGGCTCTCGTCACTCTTTACGATGACCAGGGGCATCGCCGCATTTCTTGGGGGGGAAAGCCCCGGCGGGATTACCATGACCTGGGATGAGGAAAGGCTCATTTTCGTGGTGAGGGAGCCCTTTGTGAGCAGGCATTCAAAGGCTGATACTGTGGCAGGTATACTGGAGCGCGCAGAGGTGCTCGAGCTTGAATCCCTGATGCCTTCGGGGGGAGTGATTTTCAGTGACGGAATAGAGGCTGACTACCTGGCCTTCAATGCCGGGGCCCTCGTGAGAGTGAAGGCGGCGGAGCAGAGCGCCTGCCTCGCAGCAAGGGAGGCAGGCCGCTGATCTAGAGGGAATCCTCTTTCAGCCTCCTGGCCGCCTTTTCCCCCGTCTTCTCCTTGTCGCGGGAAAAGAGGTGCCATATCCCGTAAGCTGCAGCGGCGGTCCCTGCGCCTACAAGGAGCGACGTTCCGTATTTTTCCGAGAACTTCCTGAGGGAGCGCTTTATCTCCACGCTCTTTATGGCGGTATTCACCACGCCGTCGCCCGTGAGAGTCTCCATCAGCTTCTTATTGGAAGTGACCTTCTCCTTGAGCGACTCTCCGGCTTTTTTCCCCGGCGCTGCCGGCGGCTCACGGTAGGCAAGGGCAAGGGACCTGTACACCGAGTAAACAGGCTCTTTGCCAAGCTTCCCCTCGCGCTCCAGGTCTTTTGCCACCGCTGTAAGCCCCGCCTCCTTCAGCCGTTCCCCGAGCAGGAGGCCTTCCTGGGAGCATCCCCGGTAATGGTAGTATTCATCAAGCATTCCCGGGTGGTCCAGGTTGGCGCTGCTGCCCCACGAGCCGGCTTCCTGGCGGGCCTTCATGCAGTCCCGGGACCTGTCCACGCCAAGGCGGGCATTGATGGCTTTCTCCACGAGGTAGGCTCTCTCTCCCGCGAGGAAAAGATCCCGGCCTCCCTTCTGATACCCCGTGGCGGCGCGATAAGCCTCCGCGCACTGCGCCGCTGTGAGGTTCCCCGCCGGCAGCAGCACCGTGGCAAGAAAGAAGCATATGCCGAGAGAGTCAATCATGGTCTTGTAGTTCTCATGCCACCAGATGGCGCGGCCTTTGTCCCCGTTGGAGTACAGGTCCATTGTCTCCTTGGTGGCGCCAAAAAGCGTGGCCGCAAGCTCCCGGTTTTCGCCATCCAGCAGCAGGATGGGCATGCCCTTCAGATGATCGCCACCTCTTGTTGCCACCGAGAAACTGAGGAGAAATGGCGGCGAGTCGTGGGCCGGCTCGCTCAGTCCCTTGAAATGGATGGCAAACTTGTGCGCATCCCCGCCAAGCGTCTCGGCCATCTTCCGCACGCCCCCCGCGAGGAGATCGCCGATGCCTTCGCGTTTGGCCACCTTCCTTGCGAGGGCTTCCACGGCCGCAGGCCTGTTCCAGTCAAGCTCGATGCCGTCGGTATCGGCGTGCTTCAGGATACCCTCCCTGAAGAGCTCAATGGCCGTTGCCGCTGAAGAGCTGAATTCCACCATGTCAAGCCCGAGGGTGTTGCATACGTCGGCGAGGTGGAGCACCTCGTTGACGTTGTTTATTCCCACGTTGAATCCCAGCGAGCAGGCATAGCCGAGCTCATATTTGTGGCCTTCTTCCCCTTTATGAGGATTGTTCTTGAGAGTATAGCGCTTTTCGCATTTGAGGGGGCACCGGTAGCAGCCCTGGACCGTAAAATCAGTTTCCCTGGAAAAGGGGGTGATGCCGATCCTGCCGGCCTCTTTGAGGGAGAGGCGGTGGCTGAGGTTGTTCCCGTAAAGGAGGCCCATTGCCGCGAAAAGGCTGATCTGCATCACGGTGCCCCACCGCGAAAAGACCATGGACCGCGTATCGGTCTGGGAGAGGTGCTTGATTTTTTCAGAAAGGCTCTTGAAGCCTTCCTCGTCGTGGAGCATGATTTTTTCACGGCCGTTGGCCACAATTGCCTTCAGTCTCTTTGAGCCCATGACGGCGCCCATCCCTGTCCTGGACCAGGAGTTTCCGCCGCCTCTCGTGAGAATGTTTGCATAGCTCACCAGCTTTTCACCGGCCGTTCCTATTGACGCCGCCATGCTTCCCTTGTGTCTCTCTCCAAGCACCCTGTCAGTTTCAGGCACGTCCATTCCCCAGAGATCCCCGGCCTCTTCAATGGTGCACTCCCCTTTTCTTCCTATGAGAATATAGCAGGGCCTGTCGCTTGCTCCCCGCACGATAAGGTGGTCATAGCCGGCCTGCCGCACCATCGTGGCAAAATAGCCCCCGCCGTTGGCGTCACCGAAGATTCCCGTGAGGGGCGAGAGGGCTGTGAACGTCGAGCGCGACGAGGCAGGGTAGGAGGTGGCCGTGAGGGGGCCCGCACCGAAAATAAGGGGATTTTCAGGCGAGAGGGGCGTTATATCAGGCCTGAAGGACTTGTAGAGGAGCCAGGCATTGAGGCCTGCTCCTCCGATGAAGTTCTGCGCCTCTATGGCATCAAGCTCAAGGGCCTTCGCGGTCCTTGACGAAAGATCGATGTCCAGTATTTTTCCCCGGTATCCATACCAGGCCATCATTGCTCAGCTCCCTTCTCAGTCATACCCCTGCAGGCGCCTTAACCTATCCGTAAATCCAGGGATCATCGGCAGGCTCGCACTTGCATTTTGCCATTACCTCCTCGGTGGTTTCAGTGAGCATAATGGCCGTCACGAGAGGGATGAGGTATTTCTTTTTCCCCCCGGGCTTCTTGTCCTTGCTGTCCTGAGGCTTTTCACCCTTTTTCTTCTCTTTCATGGTCTTTCCTTCTCTCCATGGGGCCTGTCATGGCATTGATGAGCCCTTCCCTCACCGGGTCGGGGAGCTCAATGAAGAGCCTGAGCATTGCAGAGAATGACTGCTTCAGGTAAGAGCAGAACTCATGCACCGGCTTTTCCAGGCTCCCGTTGAGATCGTAGCGATCGCCGGGACACCCTCCCCCGCAGTAGTAGCGAGCCCAGCAGACCCTGCAGCGGGGAAGGTCATTGACGGTCTTCCCATATTCTTTCTCAGCGCCCCTTGAGAATCCCTTCCAGAGGTCGCCCATGGTGAAGTGATGCATGCCGCTGAAGCGATAACAGGGTATGATGGCGCCCGAGGGCTCCACGGTCACGGTGGACCGCCCGTACCCGCAGGCATAAAGCCTTTTTTTTCTCAGCAGCACCCTCCTGAAAAAATCAGAGGTGCCTCCCTGATAGGCCCCTTCCTTTATCTCTTCCCTTTTGAGCGCGACCATCCCCTTCACATAGGTCCTCAGGTGAGCTTTTTCCCTCAGGGCGAGGTCTTTGTCTGGCGAGAAAAGGCAGGGGCCGAGGTCCACTCTCGGGAAGCCCAGGGCCTTGAGGGAGCGGTACACTTCCCAGGGGTTGTTGTTTTCCGTGGTGCAGGTGGCCCTGGCGGAAAGGCTGTCACCAAGGGTGCTGATCAGGAGGGGAAGATGCCTGGTGACCATCGGGAAGGCCTTTTCACCGCAAGCCCCTGGCCTGATTGAATCCTCCACGTCCCGGGGCCCGTCAATGCCGATTCTTGTCTCAATGGCATGCTCTTTCAGGAATGCTATTATCGAGGGTGTGAGAAGGGTGCCGTTGGTGACCAGCGAGAGGGTGAGGGAAAGGTCCTTTCCCTTTTCGCGGGCATATGACGCCGTCTCCCTGATGCAGGAAAAGTTGAGAAGAGGCTCGCCGCCGAAAAAGCAGATGGTGCCGCCGGGCGTATTGTCTCTCCTGAGCCTGCCGACAAGGAGATCGACGGCCTTTTTTGCCGTCGCAGGCGCCATGTCCGGCGGCTCCCCGCGGCGCTCCCTGGTGAAGCAGTAACGGCAGGCAAGGTTACAGCGGGAGGTGACAAGGAGCACGAGATACTGGAGGCGGCTCCCCTCGCCTGACGGGCCGAGCCGCTTTACTTCGCCGCGCTCTAGCAGAAATCCCCGGGCTCTGAGCTCCGCCATCTGTTCCAGGCTCTCCCGGATCTGGCGGCGGCCGAAGCGGGGCTCCAGAACTCTCATCAGGGCTTTCTTTTCCATGGTCCTGCCCAGCCTGAGGAGCGAGAGGGCCGGCTCCTCGGCAAAGAAAAGGCCGGCGCCCTCGACGTCGTAGATGAGGCTGCGGCGCCCTGCCCTGAAGATCTTGAATTCCACGCCGTGGGGAAAAGTGAGCCTGCTATCCATGCCCTCTCCTCCCGGCCCGTGAATGGGCCCAGTCAAGGTGAAGAAGGAGGAGCCGAAAGAAGCCGATGCCCAGGCAGGCGGCGCTCCTGGTGCTCAGATGGTGCGAGCTCATTCCCTCTCCGAAGGACATTATCTCCAGCAGATAGGGAGTCCCGTCCCTGCCAAGGAGCATGTCAAGGCGGACCATGCCGTGGCACTCAAAAGCCCTGTAAGCCCTCATGGCAAGCTCTGAGAGCCTGCCGCGCTCTCTTTTTGTGAGCGCGGCAGGAATGCTTATGGTAAAGCCCTGCAGTTTCGCCTCCCTGGAGAAGAGGCGCCCTCCATGAAATATCTCCACGGGGGGAAGAAGGAGGGCCTCGTCCTCTCCCATGAGGCACAGGGCCAGCTCCCTTGCCTCGATGAAATGCTCCATTATGAGGACATCGCTGTCACTGAGGAGATCCGGCACCCTGCTTTCCATTTCTTCCGATGTGGCGAGTAATGTAACGCCCCTGCTCCCGTGAGCTGCAGGGTTCTTGATGATGTAGGGCGGCTTCATTTCAAGGGTGCGCACCGTCAAGAGAAATGAATCCTTTTCATGGCGCCGGATGACTACCGAGGGAGGGGTGGAGAGCCCGAGAGCCTTTGTTTTCTCCTTCTGCCTGATTTTATCAAGGGAAGCGGAAGGCCTGAGAAAACCTGCCCCCACAAGGTGCGCCCCCCTGGCTTCCAGGGATTCGCAGAAGGGGATCTCCCCCGGGTGGGAGAGGAGGAAATAATCGAAAGCGCGCTCCTTTATGAAGCCTGGAAGGGCGTCTTCATGGTGATACAGGGAAATCTGATACCCCCTGGAAGCATAAAAATCAAGAGCTTCCTGGAGTCGCCCGTCCCTGGCGAGAATCCTTCTCCCTGGTGCCATAAGCTCCCTGCCGGTCTTGTAGTCCCTTTTCTATTCAAGATGGCTGCCGTATTTCACCTGCAGCTCCATGATTGCCTCCATCACCCTGGGAAACTCACTAAGAAACCCTTCAATCCTCTCCCGGTGGGGCGCGGACAGCACCTCGTCAGGGGCCGCCCCTTTCCCTGAAGCGCACCGTGAGAGCGCCTCCTCGAAGAACCTGAAAGCGATTCGGTTCTGAATGTCGCATTCAATGAGGCATTTCCCGATGAATCTCCTGGAAGGCCTTTCAAGCAGCCCGGGATTCCCGGCAATCAGGGCCTCGAGGGGAAAAAGAGCCTTTCTTAACAGTGCGGCGCGCTCCCTGGCCCTGAAATAGTAACGGTCCATGAATTCCCTGATACCTTGATAAAGGGCTTCAATGCGCCCGTCGCCGAAGTGATAGCGCGGCAGTGAATGGGGGTCGGAAGGCCCGTTGAGGCGCTCCCATTCCCCGCGGAGCGCCGTGCCGGGGTAAAGCTCCACGCGCTTGGCGAGGGTCTCAAAGGGCTCGGTGCCGTAAAGACCGTTTCTTCTTATGAAGGCAAAGCTCTCGCAGAGCTCATCGAAGGTAAGGGTGGGCATAAACATCAGAAAGTCGAATCCCAGCCTTATTCCATGCTCCCTCAGCACCGCGATGGCCCTCTCATTCTGCGCCACTTTCGTTCCCTTGCGGTACCGGTCAAGCACTGCCTGGCTGCCGCTCTCTATGCCTACTTCAATCATGGAGCAGCCCAGCTCCCTGAGCTTCCCCATGAGCTTCCCATTTTCGGCCACCTGGTCGGCTCTCGCGGCGAAGGAGAAGGTACAGCAGAGCCCCTTGAAGGCCCTCCCTATGGCAAGAGCCCTCAGGGGATCCACCAGGAAGTTGGCGTCCAGCGCGTAAAAATGGGTGGCTCCTGTAAGGGCCTTTACCTTCCGGGCCTCTTCTTCCACAGACCGGGAGCTTCTTGCTGACCAGTGGTTTTTCCCTCCTGCCGTGATGGCGCAGAAGGCGCACAGGAAGGGGCACCCCCTGCTCGTGATGATGACGGCCCCTCTTTCGGTCCTGAAAGTGCTCCTGTTGAAGCGCTCCTGCCAGGAGCGCGAGGCTCCGGTAAAAGTGCGCCTGGGAAAGGGAAGGGAGTCCAGCTCATCGAGGGGAGGGCCTGGCGCCTCGGCACGGACCGCGCCATTATCTCGGAATGTGACGCCGGAAATTCCGTGGAAGGATTCTCCCGCCTTGATTGCCTGCAAGAGCTCAAGAAAGCTCTTTTCCCCCTCGTGGCGGCATACGGCGCTTATTTCCTCATGGTTTCTTATGAGGTCCTCATGGGTCCAAGTCGCATGGGGCCCACCCAGGATGATCTTAAGGCCGGGCTTCCTTATTTTCAGTGCCTTGGCGAGGGCAATAGTGGGCCGGTAGTTCTGGGTATAGAGGGAAAATCCCAGCACATCGAAGCTCTCAAGGGCAAAATCACCTATGGCTTTTTCGTTTTCACCGCCGCTGAGCCTGAAGCTTATTAATTCGCAGGGGAAGCCTTGACCTTCAATGTATGACGCAATGGAGCCCAGGCCCAGGTGGGGGACCTGCAGGAGCTCTCCCTGCCTTTCATATTCGTCAGATTCATAAGTAATATACACGAGGCCGGTCTTCATGGAGCTCTTCTGGAGCCTCCGCCCTGCTGCAGGCTGCCATCTCGGCTTATCAGGAACCGGCGCTTCTCGCCGATCCTGTTGTGGAGCTCCACTTCAAGGGGGGCGTCGCCTTGACGGGGAATGGTGATGCCCTCTTTTTCGGTGTAAGAGCATCTCACGGTGCCGTCCTCGTTGAGGTTCACATGAAGCCTCCTTGTGAAGCGCGTCCCATAGAGCTTCACCGGTTTCACGATGTCGTTCCATGCCCTGGTGGTGTCATTGCGGTTCCCGGGGCAGTTGGCATGAATAGTGGCGGGAAGGGTATTGGCGAAGTAAAAGGTCCCCGTGGTATGGTGCTCCCTGAGGTATGCCCTCGTGAGATCATATTCCATGGGTATCTTCCGGCAGGCGTCCTCTATCTGCCAGTGGGCCCTCTCGGCGAAGAGGAGGGCGCAGGCGATGAGAAGGGCCAGGACGGTGATGATAAGCCTGCCGTGGCGTTTCATGGATTTACTATAGCAGAGAGGGGGGAAGGCGTCAAGGCGCGGGCTGGCCTAGTCGGTGAATGATTTGAAAAAGACACTCTTCCTGGCCTCCATTTCGGTGGAGTTAAAGCTCTTCTCCACGGCCCCGAAGGAGAGCACGGCGATATTCCCGGTGCGGAGGGCGCTCCTGACGATCTCCTCCACCCGCATGGAATCGCCGTCGGGCCGATTTATAAGGTAATCGGCTATCACCATCCCGCCGGGCTCCTCGACGATGCCGAGGATTTTCAAGCGTGGATAACAATTCTGCAATGCCTTGTGATGGTATTTTTTCAGCTCACCTACCTTGATGCCCTGGGGAAGAGGATAGAAATCGGCCTTGCAGAAAAAGCTGCGGTTCCCGCGGGCGATCCCCTTATCGGTGAAGGTGGGCATATCAGGAATCTCGATGGTTTCAGGTGGGAAGATGATGGAAAAGCCGCCCTCTTTTGAAAATGCCGCAGTGCTTCCGTCATCCCTCGTTTTCAGTGCCCATACACCTTCGGTCCGATGGCCCTGTGAAGCACCGGTGAGCTGAGGATCTCTCCCCGGGCTGTCGCCTGTGGTGCCGGGAAGGGGGGGAGGAGTGCGCCTTGTCCTGGGAGCGTAAATGCCGGGATTGGCCACAGGATAGCTGCCGGGATCCGAGAGAGGGGGCGGTGCTGCCGTCTGGGGATCCTTTGCAGGCAGGGCCTGACGGAGCTTCTCTGCGAGGGGGCCTTTTTTGCCTTGAGCTTTTATGACATTCACCGCCTTGGTCCTGAGGGAGGAAGGTTTTATCACGATATTCTGCTTTCTGGCCGATTCCTGCGGTGAAGGCTCAGGCAGGGGAGTGGTCGCTTCCATGGCTACCGTGGCAGGCGGCGCCTGGATATCGGCAGGCTTCTTGGGAAAAAGATTCTGTGCTATCATCAGTGCCCCCGCGATCAGGGCAAAGCAGGCTGCTGTCACTGCAAAAATGGTGAGATTGGCACTGCTTGTTTTTTCCGGTGGCCTGGCAAGAGGCTCTCCCCATGGCTTCCCTTTTCCGCGCTCCTCATCCGGTGCCTTTTCCTTTCCGAAAGGCTCTATCACGGGGAGGGGCGCCTCCCTGGTGTTCAGGTGGGCCTGGCGCATCTCGCCGATGGACTGGTACCGCTTCTCAGGCTCTAATTCAGTAGCTTTCCTTATCACCTGCTCCAGGTTCTCCGACACCTTGGGGTTGATTGTCCTCAGGGGGGGGAACTCGAAGAGCGTTCCCGTGTGCTTCCCGTTCGTGAGCAGGAAATGGAGCGTGGCGCCGATGGTGAAGATGTCGGAGCGCGCGTCGGTCTGCCTGCCGCCGTAGTGCTCCGGCGAAGCCGTGATGGCCGTTCCCATCGGGGAGGTGTCGGAGGTCTTGGCGTCCTTGAGCACGCGGGCGATGCCGAAGTCGGCGAGGTGGACCTTCCCCTGGCGGTCCTTGATGATGTTCTGGGGCTTGAGGTCCCGGTAGATGATGGGCGGCTTCTGCCTGTGGAGGTACTCGAAGATGTCATAAAGCTGCATCGCCCATTCAAGGACCACCTTTTCCTGGAGAAACACGTCCCTGATGGGCGAGACAAGCTTGTCGAGGCTTTCGCCGTCAATGTACTCGACGACAAGGTAGTAGAAGCCCTCCTCGCCGAAGAAGTCAAAGACCTTGACGATTCCCGGGTGGTCCAGGCGCTCGAGGGTGCTCTTTTCCTGGGAGAGGGAGATGACGCCCTGTGAGTCGGAGGCTTCCACCTCCTTGATAAGATAGGTCATCGTGCCTTTCACTGCCTTGTACACGACAGACATGCCCCCCATGGTGAGGTAGCTAATCTTGTAGCAGCCCTTGAGGAGCGTGCCCTCGGGAAGAACGAGCACCGGGAGATTCTCCCTCTTCCTCCCGTCAGGCGCAGGCACCCTGAATCCCATGCAAAGCCCCCCCTTTTTCAGATATACCTAATTATAGCAGAAATTGGGACAGACTCCAATATTTAAAACCAGGGACAGCTATTGAGTTTTTCCGGTGGTAGCCGCAGCGGGTCAGGTCCCTTTGTTGAACTGCCCCTCTGCCCATGGTATAATAATATGAAGCGTATAGAGAACTTCACCGGATAGTGCGCAATGAAAAGGAGCCTCACCTATGATGAAAATCCTGACCAGGTCCCTTAAAAAGCCCTTCGCCGCAGGCCCCATCCCGGTGTTCCTGCTCATACTCCTCCTGATACTCTGCCAGGCCGTCCCCGCCGGCTCCCCCGGCAAGAACGAGAAGACCGGGACCTTCTGCCAGATGGATCCCGGCGCCGGCTTTGAAAATGAGGGCAGCAATTACTGCGCTCCCACTTCCATCGCAAACGGGCTCATTTACCTGGCCACCGCCAGGGGCTTGAAAGACCTGGTGGACGGCACCGATCACAAGGCCCAGATAGCCCTTATCAAGAAGCTTGCCGACGAGATGGATACGGACCCCGACATCGGTACCAATCCCAGCAAGATAATAGACGGCCTTGAGAGCTACCTGGATTCGAAAGGCTACTCCTTTGCCCGCCTGGAGGTGGCCGGCTGGCGGAATCTCAACGATGACCACGAGAAGTACCTTGTCTCAAAGAAGCCCGACATGAAGTGGATACGCAGCGCCGTAGAGGATCCCGATACCGTGGTGATCCTGAATAACGGGTGGTACCGCGATGCCGGGGGCGGCGGCTATACGAGGAAAGGCGGCCATTTCGTCATTGCCGTCGGCGCAGGCCCCAAAGACTCGGAGCTCCAGGTCCACAACCCGGCTCTTGAATCTGATGAGCAGAAGACCGAGACCTCGGTGACCATGGCCCTTATCGACGACAACACCGTGGCCGAGGCAAAAGCAAACGGCGTGGAAGAGCTGGAGCTCGACGGGTATTATAAAATGGAGGGCCCGGGACTTCCTTACACCAGCGAGAAAGCGGCCTTCGCCGCCCTCGACTTTGTCATCATCTTCAAGCTGAAGAAGGAGTGAGTGCATGCAGGAGCCGGAAGCCACCAGACATGAGCGGGCATTGAAAGATGTCAAGGTGATTGGCTTTGATGCCGACGACACCCTCTGGGTGAACGAGCCCTTCTACCGCGAGAGGGAGCGCCAGTTCTGCGCCCTTCTCTCGGAGTTTCTCCCCGAAGAAAATGCTCAGGCCGAGCTCTTTGCCACCGAGATGGCAAACCTCTCCCTTTACGGATACGGTGTGAAAGGCTTTACCCTCTCCATGATAGAGACGGCCCTCAGGGTGACGGCGATGAAAGTGCCTCTTCCCGTCGTGGAGCGGATAATCCAGATGGGCAAAAGCCTTATCGATCAGCCCATTGAGCTTATCGAGGGGGTGGAGGCCGTGCTGAAGGCGCTTCAGGGCCGCTTCAGGCTCATCATTGCCACGAAAGGGGACCTGCTGGACCAGGAGCGGAAGCTCACCCGCTCGGGGCTCTCTCCTTACTTTCACCACATCGAGATAATGAGCGACAAGAAGGAAGGCAACTACAGGAGCCTCCTTGGGCACCTGGACATTGAGCCTTGCCACTTCGCCATGGTGGGGAATTCAATGAAGAGTGACATAGAGCCCGTGTTGAGGCTGGGTGGCTTTGGCATCCATGTCCCTTTCCACACCACATGGCAGCACGAGGAAAGCAGCGATGCCATGCCTGAGAGCGACAGGTTTTACAGGATAAACGGGCTTGACGAGCTCACCGGGCTTTTTGAAAGCGGTGTGAAGGCGGCGCGCCTCTGAAAGCGAGGGGTTCACAGAGCGAAGCGCTCATAGTGAATGGCGCTCTTCCGGATTCCTTCCGATTCAAGAAGCTTCACCAGGCCTTTCATCATGGGGGGCGGACCACATACGTAAGCGTCATGCTCCGGGGGATCCTTCACAAGCCTCTTTATCTTCTCGCTGTCAATTCTCCCTTTTTCCCCTTCCCATGAAGGATCGTCACTTACTATGTAGTGGAGTGAGAAGGTCCTGTGGGCTTTTGCGAGCTCATCGAGCTCCTCTTTGAAGACAATCCCGTTTTTTGCCCTCGTGCTGTAGAGGAGCGTCACTTCCTTCCCCTCTCTGAGGAAGGCTTCGGCAAGCCCCCTGAGGGGAGTGATCCCTATTCCCCCCGCCACAAGAAGGACCTTTGAGGTAATCAGGGTGTCGGCGGTAAAGACGCCGTGGGGGCCGTCTATGCAGACTTTCATGCCGGGGGGAAGAGAGGGGACCCGCGCGGTAAAATCGCCGGAGCTCTTTATGCTGAACCTGATGAAAGGGCTCCCCGGGGTGCTTGAAAGCGAGAAAGGATGGGCCTCAAGGATGAATGAGCCGCCGAGAAAGCGCACGATGGCGAACTGCCCGGCGGAATAATGGAATTTATCGAGGTTTTTTCCCTTGATATAAACGGAAGCCACATCGCTGCTCTCATGCTCGATCCTGTCCACGGTGAAGCCGAAGCGCGCCATTGAGAAAACAGGCTTTATGAAGCGGAAGAGCACGAGATTCCCCAGGCAGAAGCCATAGAGGCCGTACCAGAAAGCGAGGAGGGCGGTGCTGTCAATGAGGTCATTGCCCGTTCTCACCTGGTGGAGAAAGGCCAGGGCAAGGGCCACGTAGGCGAGCAGGTGAAAGGCGAGCCAGGTTTCATATTTCAGCTTTTTTCTCAGCACGCCGAGTGAAAAAAACACTGAAAGGAAGAGAAGCCCGAGGCCTATCCCCGCGGGGATGACCGAATCCCATGTGAGAAAATCCTTGTACTGGTCTATGAAGCCTCTCCCGTCCCTCGTGGCGTAGCCGAAGGCCAGCAGCAGCGGGTGGGCGCAGAGGAGGGGGATAATGAGGAGCCCGTTGAGGTGATGGACCTGGGCCAGGTGGTCAAGCCCGAAGACCCGCTCAATCCACCAGACCCTGCCGATGAGGAGAAGCTGCACCATCAGAAGGTAAACGCCCATGAGAGCTGCAAGCCTTCCCAGCTCCATGAGCGCGTTGGTCTGATCATTCTCAATCCTTGGCGCAAGGTTGCCATGCCAGAGGAAGATCATGATGAGGGGAGCCGCGATGAAGACTATGAGAAGAAAAATAGCGGCCGGCGCTCTCCACGATTTCATGGCGTTTCCTTTCTGCTGCAATGATGCCGCCACCTGCCGGTGAAGCAGGCGGCGGCAGAGGGCCTAGTTCACTGTTTCTATCTTGTTTCTCGGCACAGAGCACACGGGGCATTTCTTGATGGTCATGTCCGGTGTGGTGTAACCGCAGACTGAGCAGACCAGGAAGTTCTTCTTGCCGCCCTTCCATGCCTTCATATTTTTGAGTGCTTCGCTGAAAAGTCTTGCGTGCTCCGTCTCGGCCCTTATGGTGACTTCGAAGGCCCTGGCGGAGTAGATCCTGTTTTCCTCCCTGGCCTGCCTGGTGAAGTCGGGGTAAATAGTGTCGCGCTCGGATGACTCCCCCTTGAGGGCTGCCTCGAGGTTCTCCCTCGTGGACTTCACGTCAGGCTTCCTGATATCGGCCTGAGGCTCGAAATTCGGGTTTTCCATGATGCCCCTTATGAGCTCGGTGAAGTTTCTTGCATGGCGCTCTTCGGAGCGGGCGGCGGCCCTGAAAAGGCTTGCCACCTGGGTGTAGCCTTCCTGATCGGCCTTCCGGGCGAAGGCGAGATAGCTGGCACGCTCATTGAGCTCCTTGTGATAAGCTTCCTGGATGTTTGCCAGGGTCTTTGAATCGATGTCGGCACAGAAAAGGGGTGATATCGCGAGTGTTGCGGCAAAGAGAATCGATATGACTGCTATGACGGAAAATTTTCCTTCCATGGGGGTCTCCTCTCTGTTCAGGATCTTTTCTTCTTTCATAGTGGTAAAATCCTGTATTAAAAAACATGGTGCCTGGAGCGGTTCCTCCTTATCTTTCCAGGACAGGAAGCACAAGGCGCGAGGGATACTTCGATGAGTGGCAGACAGTCTGCCGTGCCTTTTTCCACCCGGTGTCGGTAGCCACGGGGTTGCCCGTGTTCTGGTTGGGATTGCAGAAAGGAGAGGCGCTGCTCGTGACATCGACACGGAGCCGGTGGCCCTTCAGAAACGTGTGGCCGAAGTGGTGGAGGTTGATGGTGTATTTCTCGACGGCACCGGGCGTAAGGGGCACTTCCCTGTCAAAACCTTTCCTGTAGCGGGCCCTTATTTACCCCCGGGAGGCCGCTTGAGGGTTACCCGTGGTTCACCCAGTAAACCTCAAGCTCCTCTTCGCTCGTTATCTTCCAGCTCCCGTCGATTTTCCTGAATATGAGGCGCTGCTTCTCCTTGCCCGAGAAGGCCTTGCCGTTCCTGCAGTCCCACTCCTTGTCGAAAAGGGCCTTGGCAGTGGTGTCATTGACCCTGTGGATCGTGAGGTTTGAAATCGTTATCTTTATGGAGTGGTAGTGCTGAATGGCCCTCTCCTTGTCGCTTCTTACAAAATCCCAGGAGCAGTCCTTCCTGCTGAAATAGGTATCAAGCCTGTCAGCATAGAAGCTCATATGTCCCTCGAGGTCTCTCTTTTCCATTGAATCCATGGCGCCCGTGACGGTATCCTTCACTTCCTTTTCCCATCGTGGCATGCTGACCGAGATCCCCGGCGGCGATGAGGGAGGCAGCTTCAGTTTGAGAAGCACTGCCAGTTTCGGTCCCGCCTGTTTCACAAAGGCGAAGCCGAAGGCAACGATGGCGCAAAGGAGAATCACTGCTGCAATACTCATTAAGAGCCCTTTTCCCAGAGATGGCCTTGTTCCCTGGCTCCCTGGCTTCTGCGGGGAGGGAGGGCTTTTCAGAGAGGCGGAAGGTGCCTGGAGGGGAGGCGCCTGGGCTTGAGGAGGCGCCTGGGCCGGTGGGAGCGCCTGGATCTGGCGAGGCGCCTGGACTGGCGGGGGAGCACCGTTGACTCCCTTGGAAGCTCCCACCTGGAGGAGGGCCTTTTTCATTTCCGCTGCTGAGCTGTAACGGTCAGGGGCGTTCCTGGAAAGGACCCTGTCAAGCAGGGCCTGGAGGTCTGCCGGTATGCCCGGAACAGGGGCAAACTGGAAGGGCACCAGGGGATACTGCCCCGTAAGGAGGTGGTGCATTGTGGCGCCCAGGGCATAAAGGTCCGAGCGGGGATCGCATTTTCCCTCATATTGCTCGGGCGGAGCGTAACCTTCTGTGCCGATGGCCGTCCCGGTTCTTTTCTCCTGAGCCTGGATGGTTTTTGCAATGCCGAAGTCCACGAGGAAGAGAGTCCCGTCCGAGGCCTGGCGCATGATGTTTGAGGGCTTGAGGTCCCGGTAAAGGACCGGAGGGGCCTGGCGGTGCAGATAGTCAAGGACATCCAGAATCACCAGGGCGACATCAATGACTTCCGCGGCAGGAAGCCCCGGTTTACCCGGCTTTTCCGCCCAGGTCTCCAGGTCCTCACCTTCCACGAGATCCATCACGAGGTAATGATTTCCCCCCTCGGAGAAATAGTCCACGACAGTGGGAAGATTGTGATGGTCGAGCTTCGAGAGAATCTTGGCCTCACGCTTGAAGCGCGAGAGTATCTCATCTTTTTCCTCCGGCGTGCCGGAAGTGATGGTGACCTCCTTGAGAGCCCAGAATTTTTCCAGCCTTATGTCCCATGCCCTGTAGACGGCTCCCATGGAGCCCCCTCCCAGACGGGATTCTATCCGGTAGCGCCCCAGGAGCGTCTTTCCTGCCTGGGCGGCAGCCTGGAGGGATCCTGCCGCTCCTGATGAGAGAGCAGCGCCGCACTTCTCGCAGAAGCGGGCGTCACTGAGGTTTTCCATTCCGCAGCGGGTGCATCGCATCAGGCAATCTCTCCGGGACCGGGAATATGGGGCACAAGGCCGTGCCCTGTATCGCCGGTGCCTGGAAGGGAAGAGTGGTCTTCCGGCGATTCCGGCAGCAGGCGCGAGAGGGGGAGCACTGCCTTGAAGGTGGTGCCCTTCTGGGGAGCGCTTTCCACGATAATCTTTCCGCCATGGGCTTCAATTATCTTGCTGGATATGACAAGCCCTAGGCCCACGCTCTTCTCGCCGGCGGTCTTTTTGCTCAGGCCGCCCTGGAAGGGCCTGAACAGCTTGTTCTGCTCTTCCCTGCTCATTCCCATGCCCTCATCCCTGATGGAGACAAAGGCATTGTCGCTGTCGCGGCCTATGGAAACCTGCACTGCTGAGCCGGGCGGTGAATGCTCTATGGCATTTTTCATGAAGTTCATCAAAGCCTGCTGCATCTTTGAGGAGTCAAGAAGCACCGGGGGAAGGTCTGATTCATCATTCAGCAAGAGGGGGATGTTTTTTTTCCCTGCCGCGAATTTCATATCATTGACAGCCTTCGTCGTCGTCTCGTGGAGCGAAGAGGCCGTGAGATTGAGGCTCAGCTGTCCCGATTCCATTACGGCAAGATTGAGGAAATCGTCTACTATCTGTTTCATGAACTGTGATTGCGATTTGATGGCGGTAAGGAGTTCCTGATCATTGCTGCTCAGAAGCTTGAAGGCATCTTCCATGAGGAAGTCGCTGCACATGATGATATTCCCAATGGGATTCCTGAGATCATGGGCTGCCATTCCCAGGAACAGGTTCTTGAGCCTGTTGAGCTTCTCGAGCTCGGCGTTGCTTTTCTGAAGCTCCCTTGCAAGGCTGGAAAGCTCGGTGTTGAGGGATATAATCTCATGAGAGAGGATTTCCTGGCTCTCGGTATCCTCTCTGCCGATTGCCATGAACTCATCGCCGCATCTGAAAAAGCGCGTGAGGAAGGTCCGGGGCATCCTCCGGGCAGTCGAGACCTCCATCATGGTGGTCGTGGAGGGATCATCTGCAAGTGATTCCAGGGAAAACCTCTTCTGGAAATCAACAAATACGTCGCGGAAGGACCGCTGTTCCGGCTCTTCGCCAAGCAGCGCCCGGGTAAAGGCGTTCACGGCTGTCACGGTACCGCGATCATCGAAAAAGAGCAAGAGAAGAGATGCATCATTGAGAATATACTTATAGGCAATCTCTGCATGCAGTGCCTGTCTGTCTTTCATGAGTACCTTCTTATCAGGGTTTCCAGGTCATGGAGCGAGGCAATATAGGAGACCCGCTCGTAGCGAGTGACCACCTCGATGCCTCCCCACCGGAAGGCCTGCCCTCCCACCATCAGTGAGAGGGCGGGGAAGCTTTCGCGGATCTTTTTTATGACTTCCAGAAGAGAAGGCATGTTGAAATGGACGGCCAGGGAGAGGCCCACGATATCAGGCTTTTTCTCTCCAATCATTGAGAGAAGGGCCGTTATAGGGGTATTGGAGCCCAGGAAGTAACCATGCCAGCCGTTCAGCTCAAAGATGTCGGCCACCATCCTGCCGCCAATCTGGTGAAATTCGTTCGCCACACACGAGATGAGGGCTGATTTGCCGGTGTGCTCGAGGGAGAAAATACGGGGATAGACCAGCGTGAGGAGGCTCTCGGTGATGGCTGTCGCAAGGTGCTCGGTGGCTACCGATATTTTGTGCCTCTCCCAGAGATCGCCGACCTCGTAGAGCGAGTGCTGGAAGAGATCCGTGTAGATGGTCTTCACCTCCACATCCTTTTCCAGAAGATCGGTCACTATCGACCTGCATGTCGGGCGGTCGCCCTTGATGAGGGCTGCAAGATACCTGCGGTAAAGGGCTTCATCCATCGCGGCATCACCTTTCATATAGTTCTCTCTCCTATTCTACGCCGTGGGAATATATTCCCCTTTAAGGAAAAGGGAGAACCTCCATTGACGGTGAAGGCATGATCCTGCCTGCACAGGGCCAGGTGATGCGCCGACAAAAGAGCTGTAGAGGGCGCACTGTGCCTGAGTTCAATGAGGAAGTGACGAGGAGGTTTCATGGACAGGAACATGCTGCTTGAATCGGCCCGGGCTCTCACACAGCCGCCTCTCGCGGCGGCGGAAGAATTCGCAGCACAGAGGGACTCTTTTGCCGAAGAGATTACGGGGGTTATGAAGGCGCGCCCCGACCTTGCAATGCTTATCGGCGAGGGGAACACTGCCATGATGGAGGACAATCACCGCAACCACGTCCGCTTCATGGAGTCGGTGTTCAGGAGCTATCACGCCCAGGTGCTCGTTGAAACGGTCCTCTGGGTCTTCCGCGCCTACCGCTCCCATGGATTCCGCCTTGCCTACTGGCCAGCTCTTCTCGACAACTGCGTGGAAATCCTGAAGAAGCGTCTCACTTCGGGCGCCTTTGAGGCACTGTATCCTTTCTATCACTGGCTCATTGTAAACCAGGCGGCTTTCGCCGCTCTTTCTGACCAGTTTGTCACCTCAAAGGAACAATGAGAGCGGGGAACCCCGCCTTACCAGGGTTTACTGCCGTATAAGAAGGAAGAAAGCCCCCTGTGGAGAGCTTTCATGAGAAGTTTCCTGTCCTGATATAAACCGGGGAGGTGGGGAAGTGGCGGGAAATATGAATCGGAAGAAAATACTCTTTGTTGACGATGAGCGTGTCTTCGCAATTCTTTTCAAAAGTGTCCTGGAGGAGCATGGCTTCGACGTGGTGCATGCCGGCACAGGCGAAGAGGCTCTTGACATCGTAAAGTCTGATCCACAGGTAAACCTTGCGCTCCTTGATATCAATCTCGGCATGGGAATGGACGGCTATGAGACTGCGAGGGCGATCCTGGACTTCAAGGCCCTTCCTGTCGTGTTTCTTACTTCCCACTCGGAGGAGGAGATCCTCAGAGGGGGAAGGGATATTCCCCATTACGGCTACGTGATAAAGACTTCTGGAAAGCATGTCATAGTCTCCTCCGTGGAAAAAGCCTTTGAGCTCTATGAGGCCCACCGCAGGATGAAAGAAAGCGAAGAAAAATACCGTCTCCTTTTTGAGAAAATGTCAGGAGGAGTGATCTTTTATGATTCACGAGGCCTGATTGTCTCAGCGAATCCTGCTGCCGGCCTTATCCTTGGCATACCCCGTCAAGAGATGCCCGGCACTGCCCTTCAGGACCATGGGTGGGTATTCATCACTGAAGAGGGAGGCACCCTGGCTCCAGAGCACATGCCGGTCAATGCGGCTCTGCGCACAGGCAGGGCATTGACGGAGCAGCTCATCGGCCTGGTGAATCCTGAAAAAGAGAGAGCCCTCTGGCTCATCTTGAGCGCAGTACCGCAGTTCCTTAAAGGTGAGAGCTCGCCCTATCAGATCTATTCAATATTCACCGATATCACAGAGATAATAGAAGCAAAGAGTGCTCTGAGGAATAAGGAGAGGCAGCTCAGTGACATTCTGGACAATATCCAGGATGCCTATTTCCGCACCGACAGGAATGGAAAAATTATCATGGCGAGCCCTTCCGCTGTTCATTTATTCGGTTACGGCTCAATCGAAGAATTGATAGGCATGCCGGCCTGTAATGTTTACGGGAGCCCCGCGGAAAGAGATCGGCTGGTAGAAATACTCCGTGCCCAGGGCAGCTTTCAGGACTGTATCGTCGAGATGAGGAAAAAGGATGGCACAAGCCTCTGGGTTTCCATGAACGCCCAGTTCTACCATGACGGAAAGGGCGGGGTCCAGGGCACCGAGGGATTCCTCCGCGATATCACAAGGCGCGTGCAGGCGGAAGAGATTTTGCAGAAGAGCCGGAAGTCGCTTGAGGCGCAGCTTGAGCTCCACCGGATGATGGATGCCCCGCAGGAAAAGATTTTTGACTTTGTCATCGAAGCTTCCCTCGATCTCACGGCGAGCGAGTTCTCCTTTTTCGGGTTCATGAACAGAAACGAGTCAACAATGACCATCCACCGGTGGTCACAGGGGGCAATGGCCCGGTGCGCCATCGAGAACAGCCCCCTCTGCTTCTCTATGGCCGGGGCGGGACTATGGGGCGACTGCGTGCGCCGCCGGGAGCCCTGCATTATCAACAGCTACGGAAAAGACATCCCGGGCGCGAGAGGCTGTCCTGAAGGGCACGTGCCCATTCGCCGCTTTCTGGCCGTCCCTGTCTTCGACGGCGATGCCATAGTCGCCGTCGCAGCCGTGGCGAACAAGCGCGATGACTACGGCAAGGCCGACTGCGATATGCTCAGTAACCTTATAGCGAGGACCTGGGAGATCGTCCGGAGGAAAAAGGCGGAGAGGGAGCTGGAGGAGCAGAAGGCTCTCCTTGAGGACATGGTTGAGATGCGCACGACGGCTTTATACACCGCCAATATGAGCCTCAATACCGAGGTCGCTTTCAGAAAGCAGGTGGAAGAGGAGCTTCAGAAGCACAGGGAGCACCTTGAGGACCTTGTGAGGGAGCGCACGGAAGAGCTTGAGAAAGCAAACACCAAGTTTCTCCACGCCCAGAAAATCGATGGAATCGGCCGCATGGCGGGGGGAGTGGCCCACGACTTCAATAACCTGCTCACGGCAATCATAGGATTTACCTCTCTTGTACGGGATTCCCTCGCCATGGAAGACGGCAGGAGAGAGGACCTTGACCTGGTGCTCAGCACCGCAGGGAGCGCAGCTGAGCTTACCAGGCAGCTTCTCGCTTTTTCGCGGCTTCAGAAAGCATCTCCCATAATAGTCGATATCAGCGCCATAACTCTTGCCATGCACAGAATGCTCCGCCGTCTTGTAAGGGAGGAGATTGACATTGATATCATTCCTGCGGAAGGCAGGGCCCTGGTATCAATTGACCCCGGGATGTATGAGCAGCTCATCGTCAACCTTGTGGTGAACGCCCAGGACGCCATTGAGCGGGAAGGGGTGATCACGATAAGGCTGGCCATAAGTGATTGGCAGAGCTATGAAATGCCAGGGTCCCGGGCCGTGATTCTTGAAGTTGCCGATACGGGCGCAGGAATGACGGATAAAGTCAAGGAGCACCTTTTTGAGCCCTTTTTTACCACGAAGGAGACAGGCAAAGGCACCGGCCTTGGGCTGGCCACCGTCTACGGCATTGTAAAGCAGCACCGGGGGGAGATATCGGTGGCAAGCGCTGCCGGCAGTGGAACCGCTTTCACTCTGACCTTTCCGCTTGTTACCCAGGAAGAGTCAGAGCAGAGGACAGAAGAGAAAGCTCCGCCGGAACCTCAAGGAACGGGGACTGTAATGGTCGTGGAGGATGCGAAGGAAGTCCGCTCCTTTATTGCGAGGGCCCTCACATCGATGGGCTATTCAGTGCTTGAGGCGGAAAACGGCGTGAACGCCCTGGAGATGAGCAAGGGCTGCGAAGGGGAGATTGACGCGGTGGTCACCGATATGATAATGCCCCTTATGAACGGGAAAGTGCTCGTGGAAAAAATGAGGGCGGCGAGGCCCGGCATCAGGGCGCTTTTCGTGTCAGGGTATATGGGCGAGATCACCCTCGATATAGAAGAAGATAAGGGGAGATCCTCTTTCCTGCAGAAACCCTTCAGTGTAGAGGCCCTGGCTGCCAAGATGCGGGAGCTGCTGGACAGAAGTCCATAGCGGCCCGCCCTGGCATCCTCATCTTCCGGCGTAATAATCGTAAAAGCTCCGGAACACTTCCCTGATGTTTCCCCCTTGAAGGGCATAGAGCTCATCGGCGCGGCGTCGCTCCCTCTCGGCCTCGCCGCCCAGAAGCCTGTCGATTAAGCCGTGGAGCACCTTGCTTGAAGGCCGGCAGCAGTAGATGAAGGGGAGGAGGCACTCGGTGTGGGTCGTGACCACAAGCCGCGGGCAGAGAATCCTGACGGGATGCCACAGTGCCCGCGGGAGCTGCTCGGCACCGTCAATAAGCACGATCCCGCCTGAAGCCCCCGTTCTCAATGCGCATATGAGATCACCGGTTGAAATGAGCTTTCTTGAGGCGGAAAGGAAAATGAAGTGCACGGGGAAGCCTTCTTCGGCGAGGCGCTTCCTCACCTCCCTCAGAAGGGTGCTCTTTCCGCTCCCGTGGGGCCCCCCGATTCCCGCCCTGAATCCCCGAGCTTTGATGGCCTCAATGACGGCTTCGAGGGACCCTTCCTGGAATATGAAAGGAATCGCGCCGGTCCTGTGGCTTGCGAAGGGGTTGTCACGGGCTCTCACGGGGCTC
Organism: Candidatus Eremiobacterota bacterium; assembly: GCA_031082125.1. Lineage (NCBI taxonomy): Bacteria > Bacillati > Vulcanimicrobiota > Vulcanimicrobiota bacterium. Next base: position 23,444 of record JAVHLM010000012.1, on the reverse strand, counting down.
CTCCTCATCCCATACCTCCACGATCTCCTCATAGGCATCTTCATGGGCCTCTCCGGCAAGAGTGAGTTCCTTCCCCGCGGGTGAGAGCACGAAATAGTGGAGGCCGGTTTTTGCGTCATCCACGCGGGGTGCCAGGAACTCCAGGAACCACCGGAGGCTCACGAGCTTTCCCGAGAAGCTGTAAGGCATAAGGGGCAGCGGAAAGGAGAAGCTGCGCGACCCTTTCGGGCTGTTTTCCTTCCATTCGAAGGTATCCACTCTCCTGGTGTCAACGGTGCCCTTCCCCGCCGTGTGCCAGCAGAGCCTCAGCTCCAGGGTTCCCGGCGTCCCGGGGAGATCCCACTGGAGTGTCCCTTCGATTTTCTCTCCGGGCCTGCAGTTTTTTTTGTCGTGGGAAAGCACTATGGTCAGCATTTCCTGGAAACCGCCCCTTTCTCCGGCAGCACGAGAATTTCAAACTCCTCGGTGAAGAGCGGTTTTTCAGCGCCTTCTGCCTCGGCCTTCAGGATCCAGCGGACGCGGTTATGATCACTCCTGAACGTGTGCATCGAGAGGTGGGGGAAGGTGTGGACAACCTCCCCCCCTGCGAAGTCCTCCCTCTTGTCAATCCCCGCGAGAAAAAAGGTCCTGAAGGTCTCCCTGTCGGTGAGACTCGTGGTGCCCTGCACATAATCGGCTTCTTCTCTCCCTTCAATGAAGAGAGAGAGCTTTCCAATTTTTTCCGTGGCGCCGCAGGTTCGCCACTTTACCATGGCAGGCTTCCCGGGGTGAAAAGGGTAAGGCGCGATCTCAAGGGTCACATGGGGGGCTCTCAGTGCTGCAAAGGCCCGGAAGCCCAAGGCTGCGATGAAGATGCCTGTCGCGAAGTGATAGAAAAAGGTAAAGAACAGGGAGGGAAATTCAACGGTGCGGAGCGTTGCTGCTTTGAAGAAGGCCTGGAAGAGGAACCAGGCAAGGGGGTAGTTCCAGAGCAGGCACAGAAGGGCCCATCCCGCGATTTGAATGGCAGGAAATGAGGTCCCGGTGAGGAGCGCCCGCGGGGAGGGCCTCTCATCCATCAGGTGATAAATCCTTGCTCGGTTTTTCAGCTCGTTGGTCAGGGCGAAGATCATACCCCCGCAGAAGGCGGCTATTACCAGAGAAAGGAGCCACAGTGGCGAGCCGTCGGTAAGGAGGGCGGCCTGCCAGGGCTTTGCAGGGTTTACATGGCAGGTGGCCTCGCTCCCCATGGGGTGGGCTTCGATAAAGGCCCTTTTTCCCCGGTATTTTCGAGGCCCGGCACCCTCGAGAGCCACGCGTTTTGACAGGTACTCCATGCCCCTGTACCGGTAGCAATAGAGCATCTCGAGTGAATAGGTGGTGCTGCCCTCGCTGTCCTCATGGGCCACCACTTCGCTCTCCAGGATGGTGCAGGGCACCTTTTCCCAACGCCATGCGTCCATTATCTCGAAAAAAGGCTTCGTGTAAGCGTACCAGAGGGCTGTGACTCCACCGGCGAAAAGGACCAGGTAGAGTGCGAGCTTCAAGGATGAGAGACTGGAAAGCGAGTGACCGGTAGCGTTCCATGCAGGACGGGAAGCCCCTTTCCTGCTGAAGGAGCTGTCAAGGTCCGAGAGGGCTTTTGGCCCGGAACGCTTCCCCCAGCCCCATGATGAAAGAAGCCCTTTGGCGCCGAGAACGGCAAAGAAGAGGGGGATGAGGACATAGAATATCTGGAAGGGGAAGGAGCGGCGGAGCCTGGAATCGGCAGGGCTGCCGGGATTTATGAAACAGGTGCTCACGGCGCCAGATTCGCAGCGCTCCCGGAATTTTTTCAACTTCTGGTAATCAAAGGTGGGATGATATGGATATTCCCTTGAGCGGTATTCTTTGCTGCCGCAGCGGTAGGTATATTCCACCAGAAGCCGGTAGCCTTTCGGATCAGGCGTGATGGACGAGAAGGTGACGCGGCAGGGGGTCTTTTGCCAGTAAAGGGCTCTTATGGCCGGAGCGCTGTCTTTGATGATCATAGCCGTGAAGGCGGTGCCCAGCAAAAGAAGGGCGCCAAGGAAGAGGGAGACCAGGACTCTGCCGATGAAGCGCATCACTTCTCCTTGTGTCTCAGCGGCCGCCTTTCTTTTTTGTGCCGGCGGGCGGCGAGAGAGGCGACTCAAGGACGCCGGCCTTGTTTCGAAGGGTATTGACTTCCGCCCTGAGAGCGATGACCTCTTTTTCAAGAGCTTCATTCTCCTTTATCACCTTGTCTATTAGGGGAAGCTGCACCTTCAGTGACATGATGTCCATCTCCACCTTCGTGATGCGGTCCCTCAGGTCATCCGCTCTCTTTGACCCGAAGAGGTCGCATCCCCCTGCCGAGATGGCAAGAAGGCAGAGGGTCAGAGCGATGGCGATAAGAAAATGGCTTGTGCCGCCGGGGCTCCTCATGGCTGCCCTCCTTTCCGCTCCGCGAGCTTTTTCAGGAGAAGGGCTTTCTCTTTCTCCAGGGCCTCCCTCTCATCGGTGAGCTTTTTCTTCTTCATCACGACGCCTGGCAGCAGCTTCACCTTGTCTTTCATCTTCTCGTACTCAATCTTTTTCTCCGCCAGGGTTATTTCGAGCTGCCTTATTTCGTTCTGGTGCAGCATGTCGCCGCACCCCCCCAGAAAAAGCGGAAAGATCACGAGGCAGAGGAGCACCAGCGTGTTTCTTATCATCGAAACCACCACCTTTCATCGTGAAAGAGCACAGGGCCGCTCCTTTAAATCATTCTGCCGGAGGCGGTATTACTCCTCCACAGGCATATCCGTCGGGCCATGGCGGGGGCACTTGCCATGGCCCTGCCCTTCTGGTAGGGGGTGCCTCCTTATTTCCCGCCCCCCTCGATGACGTTCACGATGGAGCGGAACACCTCGTCAATGGTGCCCTTTTCCTCTATTGCGACATACCATCCCTTTTCCTTGTAATATTTCACGACAGGCAGCGTCTCCTCCTGGTACACCTCAAAGCGGTTCCTTATGATTTCCGGCGTGTCGTCGCTTCTCGCCTCGAGGGCCAGACCGTCTATGTCGCAGACGCCCTCTCTCTTCGGGGGCTTGTTCACGATATCGTATTCATGCCCCTTGCTGCAGACTCTCCTGTTCTTCATTCTCTCGATGAGGGTCTCGGGGCTCACCTCAAGGCCGATCATCCTGAATCCGGTGAGTTTCAATTCCTTCTGGATGGCTTCAAAGCCCTCGGTGTCGGACATCTTCCGGGGGAACCCGTCAAGGACGAAGCCCTTTTTGCAGTCATCCTGGGCGAGGCGGCTTTTCACGACGGCCATGATGAGCTCTGACGGGGCGAGCTCGCCTTTTTCCACGTAGGGCGCCACTTTGAGACCCAGGGGCGTCCTGTCCGCGATCTCTTTTCTCAGGATTTTGCCCACGGAGATATGGGGGATGCCGTAGCGCTCGGCGATCATCTTGCCGTAGGTGGTCTTGCCGGCGCCGGGAGGCCCCGAGAGCGAAAGGTAGAGGTGCTTTACTGCTGTTGAGGGTCTGGCCTGTGTTTCTGCAGAGAATGCCCCGCCATGAGCCACGAAGAGCGCCAGGGCGGCGGCGACAAGGAAAACAAGATGCGGTAACGGGCAGCGTTTCATAGGATCCTCCTGTTCAGGAATCTTGACGGTTTTCAGGTGCCTCAGGCTTATTGCTCCCGGCCTCCCCTTGAGGGGCCGGCGTCTCCTGAGGCTCATGGCTGTCAAGCACCTTGTCCTTGTCGTCACGGAGCCACACGGAACGCTGCGGGAAGGGGATCTCGATGCCCTCCATGTCAAAGCGGGACTTGATGCGCTTCAGCAGCTCCCTTCTGACCTTCCACTGGCTCAACGGCTTTGTTTTCATTACCATCCTCAGCTTCACCCCGGATTCATCAATGCCTTCGACGCCAAGCATCTCCGGATCGGCGATGATGATCTCCTTCCAATCGGCGCGAAGCTCCCTGGCTGTTTCAATGAGGAGGGCCATGGCCTTCGCCAGGTTGTTGCGGTATGCCACATGGACGGTGAAGTCCACCTGGCTCCAGCCGCTTGACTGGTTCTCGACGGTCCTTATGACGGAGTTGGGTATCGAGATCAGGCGCCCTTCCATGTCGCGCAGGCGCGTGATGCGGAGCGTGAAGTCCTCAACGGTTCCCTCGTAGGCCCCCGCCCTTATATTGTCTCCCACGGCGAACTGGTCCTCGAAGACAAAGAAAAATCCCGCCATGTAGTCCTTCAGGAGATCCTGGGAGGCGATACCGAGGCCCACGCCGATTATCCCCGCCCCAGCAAGGGCGGCGGTGAGATCGACATGGAGAGAGTTCAGATAAAGGAGGCCCGCTATCAGGATAAGGACCGTTTTTGCAATGACCTTGCCCACGACGCGGAGCATGGCGAGGCGGTGCAGGCCCCGGCCTCTCTGATCAAGATCACTGTCCCTGATCTTTTCAAAGATATCGAAAAAGCGCATGACGAAAGCGTCAGTGGGCTTGAAGAGAAGCATCACGACGATGAAGGTGATGAGAAACGTCAGTATCGGGATGAGCACGCCCTGCACCAGGTTTCTGCTCCATGGGCGGCTGTCGGGAAAGAGCCACAGCACTGCCGAGATGACCGAGAGCCAGATGATCAGGATAAAAAGAAATCCCGGCAGTTTGAGAAAACGCTGGAATACAAAAATCCCTATGATGGTGAGCGCAATCCCTATGAGAATTATATACAGTGAGCGGATGAGAGCTTCCTCGGTGTACCCCTCGCTCCGCTCGTGCCAGGTTCTCCTGATGCCCTTTTCCAGTTCGTCCCGCCACGATGCGGCCAAGTCGCTCACCGAGATTCCAAGAGGCGCGGCGTCGCTGTTTGTGACCGAGATCAGGTAGAGGCCGCCGCTCTTGATGACAGGCGTCTCATCGACAGTGTCGATATCAATGGAAGGCGCCGATTTCGCTCTTTTAAGGACCTCCTCGATTCTTCTCTCTATGATTCCTGCCCTTTCAGCGGCGCGGTGCCCCGAGTCACCTCTCACCGTGATGAGCGCCCTGTTATTGAGCATCACGGGGGCCTCGTCGGGAGGCGCCTCCAGGGTGCTCGCGGGAGAAGGCGGTGCAGGTGAAGGGGGCGTTGTGGCGGAAGAAGAAGCCGAGCCTGCCGCCTGTGCCTGGGAAGGCTCAGGCGGCACGGCGGGAGGCTGATGGTGAGGTGACGGCAGCCCCGGGAGGGCCTCTGAGTGAGGCGGTATGAGCGCACAAGCAAGGAAGAGCAGGCAGAGAAAAAGGAAGAGAATCTTTAAAAGCGCTCCCGGATTTCGAGTTTTTGTCATTGTCCTCTCCTTAATGAGCCCCGGCCATTCAATGAGGAAGTCTTAAAGCGGCAAGTGCTCCTCGAGCGCCCCCCTGCTCACCGCCTCTTCGAGATGGGCAAAGACCGCCTCGGTATCGAAAAACTCAATCCATATCTTGTAGGTTTTCTCAAGATAGTCAAGCGGGCACAGGGGGACAAGCTCCCTCTGGAAGATCACCCTTGCTCTTGTCGTGATGGGCTTTCCCTTTTCAAAAAGGGCAAAAGTGAGGGAGAAATCCCGGTCTTCAGGGAGAGGCTTTCTGAAGATCAGCTCCATCCCCCCGGGGCTTATGATCAGCAGATGGGCATAAAATTTCGTGACCTGCTCTTCAGTGTGAAGCTCAAAATGCTTCGTGGCGCGGGGGCGGAATGAGCGCTTCACCTCCATGGGCGAAGCCCAGTCAAAGAGGAAATCGACGTTTTCCCTGTAATCATCGCGGTCTTGTGAGAGTTCAAGTCCCATGGTGTAATTGCCGCTTCCGAACTCCTTTGCCCATACCACTTTCCCCTCGAGCGCCACCTGCTTTTCGAGGGTGATAAGAAGCTTTATCACGGTGTTTTCAGGGATGAAGACGTCGCATGTGATTCTGAGCCCTCCTTCACTTACGTCATTGATATAGATATAGCATTTTTTCCTTTCTTCATCCTGAGCCTGGAAGATTTCCGCAAGCACGGTCTTTCTTACCTTGATGAGCTTTCGGCGGATCTGCCGCCTTTCGTGCTGCTGCTCCCCGGGGTCACTCTGATGTCCAACGGGCTTTTCCATAACCGGTACCCTCAAAAGTAATCTTCAGGAAATTTTCAAGAGCGGGAGGGAAAGTCCTTTATGGCACGCCCTGCCCCGTGGTGGCGGAAGGCGGTTTTCCCCGGGAAGAGGAACTTTGCTCTTCTGATTGAATTTCTATGGAGAACCGTATAAATATCGCTACCCATTCTTTGCCTGATACAATTCTCTTCGCAGAATTTTTGGAAGCACATCTCCATAAGACGGATCCATGATAAACAAAAGTGCCTTCAGGAGGGTAACACCAGGAACTCTTTCTCTCGTATATTGAGTGTCATAAAGCGGTTCAGCAAGAGGAGAGATCTCCCGGAGGGGGAACAGTGAAAGAGCAGGGATTTACCCTTGTTGAGATCCTTGTGGCTCTGGGACTCGTGACCATTACGGTGGTCTTTGCTGCAGTCGCCATCTCTCAGAGCCATAAAGCCCTTGTCCATGCAAGACAGATACAGGCGGCAACGCTCTATGGTCAGGGCCTGGTGGAGGAGACCGAGGCCTCGCCGCCTTCACCTTCGGGCCTTCCCACTACCGACATTGACCAGTCGCTTGTCATCGGGGCGAAAGAATGCAAGCTCACAAGGACAGTCTCCCTTGTGGAGACAAGGGGCTTCATCAGGGCGGAGGATAAGCACGAGGCTCTGAAGCTCCTTGAGGGACGAGGCATGAGAGTGAGAATGCTTATAGAGGAGGAGGCTTCTCCCGCTCCAGCTCCCGTTAAAGCGCCGCCCATGCGTATCGCCTTGAAGCCTGATGCCCCCGCCGAAGCACCTCCTCTGCGCATGGCGATAAAGCATGATCCCCATGCCGAAGCACCTCCTCTGCGCATGGCGATAAAGCATGATCCCCATGCCGAAGCACCTCCTCTGCGCATTGAAACAAAGCCCGGCACTCCCGGAAAAGCGCCGCCGGCCCCGGAGGCAGGGCCTGTTCAGCAGAAGACTTTACCCAGGAGTTCCCCGGGCGAGGTCATAGGCCCGGTTACGCTGCGGCCTGCGGCACATCAGGCTCACCGGAAAGAAAGGGCCGCAGTCACCGAGGCGCGTCCTCCGTCAAAAGAGGGCGGAGCTTTTTCCCTTTCCAGGCTCTTTCCCATTCCCTCCCAGGAATTCCTCACCTTTTTCACCCAGATGGCCTTTCTTTACAAGACAGGGATCCCTCTCGCGCGGGGCCTCACCCTCATGGCCCAGCAGATCGGCCACGACTATTTCAGGGAGATAATAGAGGCTGTACAAAGGAAGGTTGAGCAGGGGAGCTCCTTCACGGCAGCCCTGTGCGGCTATCAGGAAATATTCTCAAAGACGTGCATCACGCTGCTCCACTCCGGAGAGGCATCGGGCCAGCTTGAGAACATGCTCTTCAAAGCGGCGGCCCTCAAGGAAAAGGAGATAAAGCTCGCGCGTCAGCTCAGCCAGGCGGCGACGTATCCTCTTGTGGTCTTTGCCGCCATAGTGATTTTTGTCGCGATTATGGGAAAAGTGCTCATGGTCAACGTGCTTCCCATACTCACCACCGGGAAAGTGAAGCTCCCCTGGTTTACCGGGCTTCTCATCGGGGGCTATAAGATTGCCAGCTCACCGCTGTTCCTTCTTGCCCTTGCCGTGCGGCCATCCTTGCCAGGGAGGCGTTATAGGTGCTCTGGGCCACATTGAGCTGAAATACCGAGACGCTCGCCGCCGAAAGACATATGATGAGCACAATGCCCACGATAATGAGCACCGAGGCAAGGGCAAAGCCGGAACGATTCTTTTTATGCAGTTTTAGTGGGGAAGAGGCGCATCTCATGGGGTCCCCACCTCCTGAGTAAGATTATAACATGGTGAGGGGAGTTTTTCAACGACAGGCTCCAGGAGATCGAAGTCATTATCATTTGTGAGGATTGCAGATGAATGCCTCTCTGCCAGGCGCCTCGCCCTTGACGCCCTTTTCATAGACCAGGAAAGCCTCGCTGTCTGAGACGGAGCCGAAGATGAAGGTGAGGCCGTAGGGTGCCTTACCTCTTACAGTGAGGGTTCTCAGGCCGTGCAGAAGGTGAAGATGGCAGGCCTCGCAGAGCACAATGAGGTTCCAGGGGTCATCGGTGCCTCCCTGGGAGCGCCTGATGATATGGTGCACATGGAGGTTACGGCGGCAGCTGCAGCCGGGGGCCTGGCAGCGGAACCGGTCGCGCTTCAGGATTTTGTGGTGATGGGCCGCCTTGTGGAATTTTCCTTCTGTCGTGAGGTAGTCTGCCAGCAGCGCGGCAAGGAATCTCTCTTCCGGGGGCACAGGGTTTTCGGCGCCTTCCGCCTGAGCGATATGACTGAGAAAAGCCCGGGCCGCCACGTTCCAGACCTGATAAAGCTCCCGGGGGAGAAAGAATTTTATCATCATGGAGCTCCCTGCCATCTGCGAGGAGTTTCCTGCCGAGAGGATGTCCACCAGGAAGGTCTCTTCGGGGCTCTCGCCCCGGGGGATGGTGCAGATCTGCCTGGCTTCTTGCACCGCACACAGGGTTGAGTTTTTCTCAATTTTAATAGAGGCCTCGGCGGCGCGCAGCTCATCGACATCGCTGAAATACCTCCAGGGCGCATCAAAGCGCCTGTCGCGGCTCGATATGAGCTCCTCGTCATCTGAAGCGAGAGGCCACGAAGTGGTGAGAGAGGGCCCCTTGTACCACGAGCCATCGCGTATGCAGTCCTGCACCTCCGAAGGGAGCTCGTGGAACCTCTCGTCGGTGACGTAGCGGAAGCCGGGAAGGAGCGTGTAAGTGTGGGGGACCAGGCAGTCATACTCCAGGATCCGGGCGACACGCCCCGCCTCTTCCCGAAGGTCCGCCGTGGGCACGCTCGCGGCGTAGGCAATCCACTGTGACTCATTTTTAGGGTCCACGAAGGGGAGGATGAGGCGCGCCTGCTCCCTGGTGATGACGCCCTTCCTGAAGGCGTCTTCGGTGAGGGAGTGGCGCCGGAATCCCTCGGCGAGCCTTATGAACTGGCGGGTCTGCGCCATTGAGAAGCCGCAGCGCTCCCCTGCGTAATCCTCGATGAACTCAAAGCCGAGAAGGCGGTGAAGCTGCCTCTCATCCATCGCCCGAAGGAGCATTCCCGCGGCCACGTCGAGCCTCTGGCGGAGAGAAGCGGCCCTGATGAGGCGGCCCGCGAGCGCTCTGGCGGAGAGGGCGCCGGCTTCTCCGGCCGGCCGGCACTCTTCCAGCCACGACGGGAAGAAGATGCTCCAGATTGATGACCACGGAGTCTCACCGGCCTCTCTCTCGCCGCCCTGCCCGGTGACCTCATCGGGATCGCTTATGCGCAGGTTTCTCATCCGCCTCCGGAGGTGAGGTAGCCGGGAGAATATGGGGCGGTTTCCCTCGGCATCAAGGGCCGGAAGCTGCGGATCAGAGTTTCCAGAGGCCAGGAAGTTGGCAAGGAGGGCCTCGACAAATCTGGCGAGGGGCCCGTCATAGTGCTCCCTGTCCCGGAAGAGGGAGAGGGCGAAGTCCCAGGTGAGGGCAAGTGAGGGGGGCACGCTGAAATATAGCATCGTGCCCTCGTCTCCGGCTTCGGGAGCACCTGCGGAAACGGGAGCCGATCCGGCATTTTCTCCCGCGAGGGCCCTTTTCACTTCCCCCTCGAGGTCGCAGAGGGAGCGCTCCTCTGCAACGGCGAGCCACCAGGACTCGTTCTCAGGCGTGATGACCCTCGAGAGAAATCTCAGAGCGCTTTTTGCGATCCTGCCCTGCAGATAGGCCTCCCGGGTGAGGGGGAGCGCCTTGAGGAGCTCATAGTTGTGCATCAGCTCCGACGCGGTGCGCCCCGAGAACGAGAGATGCTCCGTGGCGAAGACTCCCATGGAGCGGTATCCTAACTGATCAACCCCTTTCGTTTTAAGAGTGACAAGAAGGCCCCCAAGCACAATGTCCAGCGCCTGGCGGCCGCGGACTGCCTCACAGAGGGTGAAATCGATCCGTGATGCCCGCTCATCCCTGTCGATTGAGCCGAAGGTGATGTCCTCGGTGAGCCTTTCCGCTTCGGGGATGAGGCCCTCCCTGGTGATCTTGACAAGGTGCTCCGGCCTGCAGGGGGTCTCCGAAGGAAGTTCATAAGGCTCCGGGAGAAGGAGCATATCCTCGTAATCCCGGGAAGAAAAAGGATCACCGAGGTGAAGAAGCTCTTCTTCATCGGGGAGATGCACAGAATGATTAAAACAGAGTCCTAATGTATCCATAGTTATAGTATAGCATATTGGATGGCGAGCAGCAAATGACATACCCCAAAAAAATCCTATTGCAGCAGGCTTTGAAGGCCATCGCCAAATGATATCCCATGGCCATGAAAGAGGTAAAAAGGTCAAAAATGACCCCAAAGGCCATTGTAGAGCAATCATAGAGTCTTCTAGGCCCCTCACGGCCATTTTAGAGGCAGGGTCGGCGAACGATGGCACTAATTTCATTTATAAGAATAATTTTCCGGAAGAAGTTACATTTGCTCTGCTTTAGGCTGGCCGAGAAGCGGAGCTGAGGATCGCTCCGGCATTTCAGCGTGAGGGGCCTGTATGGAGCGCTAAGGCACCTCGCCCTGGAAGGTGATGCGCGTGGGGAGGATCCTGGTGAGGGCCTTTGACGGTCACGTCCCCCCCGGGAAAGCCGTAAGGATCATAGAGTCACTGAGGTACTTTGCAGAATAAGAGAGGGAAAATACCGCGACCGATCCCTGTTTATGCGACGGCAGTTGCTGAGCCTGTGAAGTCTAAAGGATTTTGCGGCTTTCTCAAGAACAAGATTCATGAGCATAATTGTCAGGACAGGCATTGAAAAATCCCGGGCTCCAGGGATTCATGGTTTCTCCAGGGCCCTCAAAGGCTGTGGACACCCAATATCTTCAAGAGCAGCACAGTAAAGATCAAAGAGTAAAGGAGCGATCCCCCCATGGCGGAAAATAGTGCACCACCAGGGAACACCCATGAAAAAAGGATGGCTGCCATTACCGATATCAGCAGGACCATCAACTCCCTGCTTGACATCGACAGGATCCTCGAGATTACCATGGACAGCGTCATCAGCCTTTTCAATGCCGAGCGGGGATTCATCATGCTCTTCGAGGAGGACACGGGCGACCTGGTCTTTAGAATCGCACGGGGTATGGATCAGCAGAACCTGAACAGCCCCGAGTTCGAGATCAGCAGGAGCGTCGTGCTGGAGGTGGCCAGGACGAAGACGCCGCTCTTATGCTACAACGCTGCCGACGACGTGAGGTTCAAGGACTCCCCGAGCATCCAGAAATTCAGCCTCAGGGCCATAATATGCGTTCCCATGATGATCAAGGAGAGACTTGTGGGCGTCATTTACATTGACAACAGGCTCAGGTTCGGCGCTTTTGCCAAGGAGGACCTGGACTTCGCCGTGATTTTCTCGCACCAGGCGGCAACGGCCATCGAGAACGCCATACTGGCCTCAGACACCAAGAGGCTCCGGAGGCTTTTCGAGAGCCGCGTGAGCCCCCGCGTCGTCGAGGAGCTCCTCTCCCGCTCCGGCGATGCCGGCCTCCTTGGCGAGAAGAGAATCGTTTCGGTGATGTTCCTGGACATCAGGGGCTTCACGAGCCTCTCCGAATCCTTTGACCCCCAGCACCTCGTGGCCCATCTCAATGATTTCTGGGAGGAGATCGGCGAGATCATCTTCCGAGAGGAAGGCACGCTCATCACGTACCTCGGCGATGCCATGATGTCGGTTTTCGGCGCCCCCATATCGCGGCCTGATGATGCGCTGAGAGCCGTGAGGGCATCGCTGACTATTCATGGAAGGATGGCGGAACTCAGGCAGAAATGGGCGGCCGAAGGGAAGCCAGTCTTTGACATAGGCATTGGCGTCAACACGGGGGAGGCCCTCGTGGGGGACGTGGGCTTTTCAAAGCACAGGGAGTACTCCGTCATCGGCGATACGACCAACACGGCGGCGAGGCTTGAGAAGCTGAACAAAGACTACTCCACGAAGCTGATCATCAGCGAGTCAACGTACCAGAAGGTCGCAGTCCACGTGGTGGCCAGGTATCTCGGCGAGGCCCTGCTCAAGGGAAAGTCGCAGCCCGTGAAAGTCTATGAGGTGGCAGGCATGAAAAGGTAGCCCTGCGGACCTGTTAGAGCAGCTTTCCCGCGGCGCTGCAGAAGGCGCCGTAGTACTTTACCGCATCGAGAAGGGCTCCGATTTCCTGGTGATCATCGATCACCCTTCGCTCGCCCGGCCCATAGCCTACCGTGGGAATCCCGTGGCGCCCCATGCTCCCCACGCCGTCTGTCGAGACCGTCCATTTTCCCACACTGAGGGGCCTTCCCAGGGATGACGAGCCGGCCTCAATGGCCGCTTTCACGGCGGGATGCTCCTCGGGGAGGACCCATGAAGGGAAATATTTTTCCAGCTCTATGCTTTTTCCAGTCCATGCCTTGTTCTGGTAAAGATGACAGCTCACCTTGACACCGGGGAAAGGCATGGCGCCCCTTATCCCTTCAAGCGCGGAATCGATGGTCTCGCCGGCCGTGAGCCTCCTGTCCACGCAGATCATCACCTCATCAGGGACCATGTTGAATTTTCCAGGGCTCACCTCGAGGACTGTGGCGGCAAGGGAGGCTTTCCCCAGGAAGGGGTCATCAGGAAGCTTTCCTGCCAGATCTTCAAGCGCCGCAAGAACACGGGCAGCAGTGTAGAGCGCATTATCCCCCTTCTCGGGCGTGCTCGCATGGCAGCCTTTTCCCCTGATGTCAATCCGGACCTCCATCCTGCCTCTGTGGCCCCTGAATAATGACCCGTTTGTCGGCTTCCCTACCATCACAAGAGCAGGCTTGCGCGGCAGCTCGTCAAGGAGGGCCTGCATGCCATAGCCGTCAGCATCCTCTTCAAGCACCGTGGCTCCCACCAGGACCCTGTGTCCCGGCATGCCATGGATCTCGCTCCAGAGTTTTGCCCCGTAAACCATTGCCGCCAGGGCTCCCTTGTTGTCGCCGGCCCCGCGGCCATAAATCCTGCCCCCGTCAATTTTCCCCTCGTAGGGAGGATGGCTCCACTGCGAGGGATCTGCCACACCGGCCGTATCCATGTGGGCTGAGAGGAGCATGGAGCCCTCTCCCTGGCCCAGCTCGCCGATGACGTTCCCGGTGCCGTCAATACGCACATGCTGGTAACCAAGCTTTTTCATCTCCGCAAAGACGCACTCTGCCATCTCTTTCTCCTGGGCTGAAGGGCTTTTTATCGCAATCATGCGCCTGAGAAAATCCAGCATTGAGGTCTCGTTGTTCCTGAGAAAGTGCTCCACCGTTTCTGCCATTGTCATTGCGCCGATCTCCTTCCTTTTTAAGCGGTGCTGCCACCTGCCCTGATCTTCTCTCTCGCCGGGGGAAAACCTTTCGGAGCCGTCACCGGGGATGGGCTGAAAGCGTCCTGGCATGGAGGGATAAAGAGGCACCAGGTGGAATAACGGTCAACAAAGGCGTAGATAAGAGAATTGCTTTCCAGGGAAGAGATGGGCAAGGAGGCGCTCACTATGAAGCATAGGATCCTGTTCATCCTTGTGCTGCTCGCATGCACGGGCTTTTGCCCGGCATCATCGGGAGGGGACCTTATCACGATCCTTAAAGAGGGAGGGGAACCGGCAAGGCGCATGAGAGAGAAAGCCATCACCTATCAGAAGGACGGGAGAAAGAACGTGATGGTTCTTTACCAGGCCCAGGCGGACCTCGTGAAGGCCCATGGATGGATACTTGAAGAGATCTACCGTGAGAGCTATGCTCCCGGGGGAGATGAGCCTCTCGTCCTTCCCATGAACTGCCTTAAGACCAGGAAGAAGGGGCCTGCCCTCTGGATACTCTCGGGCATTCATGGCGAGGAGCCTGCGGGACCCAACGCCATTGCAGAGAATGTCAGGACCATTGCCGCCCTGGGCGATAAGGGTATCCCCGTGGTGCTCATGCCTCTCCTGAACCCCCTGGGATACTGCAGAAACTGGCGCTATCCCGACGCGGAAAAATATTCCGACGAGAACCCCGGCAGAAGCGTGGGCGACAGCGATCACCTGCTGCTTGACGAGAAGGGAAAGCCCCGCCGCAGCGGTCCCCTCTCCCCGCAGTGCGCCGCCCTGACGGCAAAAGTCCTGGAGCTCGCCCGCGACTATCCCCCGGTGCTCACCATGGATTATCACGAGGACAATGAGCTTGAAAAGGGCTATCTCTATTCCCAGGGGAAGAAAGGTGCCGATGACCCCGTGGCAAGGGAGATTGTGAGAATATTCCAGGTCAATCACTTCCCCCTCAAGATGAAAGATGAGACAAGGTTCGGCGAGGTGATAAGGGAAGGCATTATCGCCGATGTGAAGGACGGCTCGATTGACGAGCTCCTCGGCGCCGGGAGAATTTTTCTCAAAGGCGCCAGTGCCCCCGGCCCCTCGGCGAAAAGCGTGATCGTCCTTGAGACAAGCTCGATGAACACGCCCCTGGAGGCGAGGAAAAAGGTTCACGCCACGGTGCTGAAAGCGTCGGAGAGGCTGTGGCGGATTGCCGTGAAGTGAATACTTCCGTCGGAGGTCGCTCCGGCTGATGCACCAGGTTTCATCAAGGAAGAGGCAGGAGGGCCCTGCGCCATCTTTCAAGCTTTTCTTCAAAGGTGTACCGCGCACAGGCAGGGCTCGTGGAAGGCATCACCACGGAGCAATAGTCCTCGCTGCAGAGGATATCGTTAAAATGCCTCCGGAAGAGCCTCTGGGCAGGGCCGCCGTTAAAGAGGATCTTCTTTATCAAGGGGCGTTCAGCCAGGAAATCCCTGATCCCGTTGGGCTGCTCATCTTTGATGGCCGAATCGAGGCTCCCTTCGCGTCTGCATTCAGCCACCACGTCCCAGAGTGCCAGATGCTCCCTCACCAGGGCCTTGAGCCTCTCCTCGTAAGGGATGCGGTAATCGAAGCCCGCGATGGAGCCGATGATCTGCCAGAACTGATTCCGGGGGTGCCCGTAGTATTCTCTGATTCTCAGCGATGCCTCGCCCGGCATGGTGCCGAGGATAAGAGTCCTTGCACGAGGTCCGCAGACGGGGGGAAAGCTGACTATGCGTGTCATGCAGGGGAGCTCCTCATTTCCATGAATAGGGTACTTTTCGGGGTAAACTTTTCTTTTCAAGAGCGCTTTTCCTTCCCCGGTAAAAGGCCGGTCCAGGGGATAGCCGCCTTCTCCGAAAAGGTGAGAGAGCAGTCTTTTAAGAATATCTTATCAAGGCAGCTATGAAGGCCTGCCTGGAAACTGAGGGCTGCTTCGGCGGCAGAATCACCGGAAATTCCCTTTAAGGAGGCCCACGATGAAAAGAATCCTGTTATCCTTTCTTTTTTCCCTGTTATTGCCAGGTGCCGCTTCGGCCCAGTTCGGGTACGACAACTTTGATGCCCAGCTCGATTACCGCCAGAGAGGCTCCTATATTGTCAACGGCCAGCGCCAGACAGTGCTCATGGACCAGTTCTGGGGCTCCGTGGTTTTCATGCCGGAGCGGATGGGCGCAGCCAAAGTCA
This sequence comes from Candidatus Eremiobacterota bacterium, assembly GCA_031082125.1. NCBI lineage: Bacteria > Bacillati > Vulcanimicrobiota > Vulcanimicrobiota bacterium. The sequence continues at coordinate 7,813 of JAVHLM010000012.1, read as the reverse complement.
AGACAGGCTTTGATGAAGCCCTCGTGGAGTCAGGCGCGGGGACAGTGAAGGTGTACCGTCCTTCCCTGAATGTGCTGGCCGTGACCTACCCGGGAGGGGAGATGAGAATAGAAGAACAGGCCGACGGGGGGACAGTCACCTGCGGCGGGCAGCGGTACTCGGTAAAAATTGAGGGCCCCCAGAAAATGACCGTCGAGGTGCCCGGTGATGTGATTACCTATTCCACTTCCATCGATGAGGTGACCGTTTCGGGGAAGAGGGGATCCGTCACTTACAGGAAGCTGCCCGAAGGCTATTCGGTGAAGAGCGCCGCCGGCACCACCACTTACAAGGCGCAGCTGAACGGCGGCTTCACTCTCGAGGGCGTTCCTCTCCAGCAGCATCCTTACGGGTACTGGGGATGCGAGTTTTACCTGACCCGCTACCAGGTGGGCGTCATCGTGGAATTCAACCGCCTCATCTCTTTTCCTGCCCTGCCCAGGCAGATTACCTTTGATGAGGCGATTGTGGTGAATTTCTGACGTTCGCGGCCTTACTGCCTGACGATGCCTTTAAGAATGAGGGCAAGGCTGTCATATTCATCCATAAGGCTCCTGTAGAGCTTTTTGATCTTTTCCCCGTCACCTTCTGCGGCGTGATGCTCCATGGACTCTGCCGCTGCTCCCATGGCGCGGGCCCCGATATTTAAGGCGGCACCTTTCAATGAGTGGGCGATCTTGCTCAGGGCAGCGAAATTCTCTTCATTGAAGGCCTGTGCCATTTTTTCAAGCTCCGGCGGCGTGGTGTCAAGAAAGGTGTCTAAAATCTCTTTCAGCAGCGACCTGTCGCCGTCAAGGAGCTTCAGCAGGATCCCTTCGTTGAATTTTTCCGTATCAATGCTCTTTTCAGAGTCATCCTTGCCGGCGGCCTGTGCAAGATATTTTTCCACCAGGGCAAGCATTTCGCCGCGATGAACGGGCTTGGAGAGGTAATCATCCATGCCTGCCTCTATGCAGCGCTCCTTGTCACCTTTCATTGCATAGGCAGTCATTGCCACTATGGGGACATGGCCTCCCTTCTTCTCCTCTTCCTGCCTGATGGCTGAAGTGGCGTCAAAACCGTCCATTTCCGGCATCTGCACATCCATGAACACGAGGTCATAGGGAGCCATGGTGAAGGCCTTGATGGCTTCAATGCCGTTACTGGCAGTATCGGCCCGGTAGCCCGCCTTTTCCAGGACATTCAGGATGACTTTCTGGTTGATGATGTTGTCCTCCACGACCAGCACTCTTCCCTTTTTGAGCCTTTCGGCGCCGGAGGATTCCAGCCTGCTCGCCGGCACGGCAGGCGACCTCAGCTCCCCGCCGAGGGTAAAGAGGCACTCGTAGAGCCTGGCCCTTTTCAGAGGCTTGGTGAGGAAATAGGAGAACCCGATCTCCTGGAAATGGGAGATTCTCCCTCTCGTGCCTGCCGAGGTGAGGAGCACCATTTTGGTGCCTTTTATCATCCTGTCGCTTTTTATCACCCTCCCCAGGGCTTCGCCGTCCATCTCGGGCATCATGTGGTCTATGATGGCGATATGGAAGGGCTTTCCCAGTGCCGCGGCTTCGTTGAGCTTGCGGAGGGCGGCCCTTGCGTCAGGCGCCTCGTCGAAAGTGCACTGCCATTTGCCCAGCAGCTCCCTCAGCACCCTCCGGTTCATTTCGTTGTCATCGACGATGAGCATCGGCCGGCTCCTGATGGAGTCGGGAAGCGTCTGCGAATACTCCACCATGTGCTGCTGCCTGATGAAAGTGAGCTTGAAAGAGAATTCCGAGCCTTTTCCCTCGGTGCTTTTTACGGCGATCTCGCCACCCATCATGTCACAGAGCCTCTTGGATATGGCAAGCCCCAGGCCGGTGCCTCCGAAGCGCCGCGTCGTAGAGGCGTCAACCTGGGAAAAGGACTTGAAGAGCCTGTCAATTCTGTCAGGCGGGATGCCTATCCCCGTGTCGGAGACGGTGAACTTTATGGTGGCCTCGGAGGGCGATTCACGCTCCAGCGTCACATGTATCGTCACTTCACCGCGATTGGTGAATTTCACGGCATTGCCCCCGAGGTTGAGAAGGATCTGCCGGAGCCTCACGGGATCTCCCCTCAGCAGGGAGGGGACCTCGTGGTCCACAATGCTGGAAAACTCCAGATCCTTCTCGCCTGCTTTGATGGCGAGGAGCTCGTTGGTGTCCTCCAGGGTGTCGCGCAGGTTGAAATCCACGATCTCCAGCTCGAGCTTGCCGGCCTCGATTTTCGAGAAGTCCAGGATCTCGTTGATGATTGAGAGGAGCTGATCACCGCTCTTGCGGATCAGTTCGACGTACTCCTTCTGCTGCGGTGAAAGCTCCGTGTCAATGAGGAGCCCTGTCATGCCAAGGAGGCCATTCATGGGGGTACGGATCTCATGGCTCATGGTTGCCAGGAACTCGCTTTTGGCGATATTGGCAGCATCGGCGGCTTCCTTGGCAAGGCGGAGCTGCCTTTCCACGTTCTTGCGATCCGTGATGTCCCTCACAATTCCTATTGCATGCCACCTGCTGCCTGTCTTCGCCGAAGAGAGGGAGAGCTCTATGGGGAAAATGGTGCCATTCTTGTGGCGGGCCTCAAGCTCAACAATCCTCCCAATGGCGGCGCCTTCACCGGTCTTCTTCCAGTGCTCAAAGGCCGTGTTATAGGCTTCAAAATAGTGGGCGGGCGCCAGGGTGTAATGGAGATGCTGACCCAGTATCTCCTCCTTGGAGTAGCCGAATATCTTCTCGGCGGCAGGGTTCCAGTAGGTGACCCGCCCCTCGGGATCCATCATGATTATGGCATCGTAGGCTGCCCTCGTGATGAGCTGGAATTTCTCCTCGCTCTCGCGGAGGCTCATCTCCGCCTTCTTCTGCTCGGTGACCACCTGGAAATAGACGGTGATGCCTTTCTTGTGGGGATAGACCCGCACGTTGTACCAGTTTTCGAGGGGGCTCACGCCGAAATCTACCTCGAAGGCAAGGGCGGTCTTCTCCTTGAGGGCGAGACGGTATTTCTCTTCAAAAATTGAGCCCCTCGCCTCGGGAAAGGCGTCAAAGAGAGGCCTGTTGAGGACCTCCTCCCTCTTTCTTCCCAGCAGCCTCTCCGCGGCGCTGTTGTACTGCAGCAGCACAAGGTTCTCGTCAAGGGTGAAGAGGCCGTCGCTTATGCTCTCATGAATGTCGGCCACCTGCCTGCCCGACTCCCTCAGGGCTTCTTCCATGCGTTTTCTTTTCAGGAATTCCGGCATTTCGTACGAGGTGACCCTGCCTTGCTGTCCCTCGAACTTCTCGAGGTACTTCCCGGCGCATTTTTCCACGCAGGAGGGCTGGGCCATCACGAAACGGCAGGTGGAATCGCCCCTGGCGGTGCAGAGAATCTCGACGGCCACGAGGGGGATGCCGAAGCTCTCTTCGCACCATCCCGATGAATAGCCGGAGTTCATGATGCACACGGGAAAAAGGCTCGTGCGGGAAGTCTTTTTCCATGAATCTGACTCAAAGGAGAAGGGGTGATCATAGATGAGGCAGAAGTGCTCGTCGGGCGTCGCGACGGAATCGCCATGGATGTCCACAAAGGCCCATCCTGTGTAGGCAAAGTGCACAGGCCCTGCCGAGAGCTTTTCCACGGGATTCGAGAGGTTCATCTTGCTGTGGAAGTTCCTGGCGTCGGACTTGCCGATGGCGTGGGCAATGTCATAAAGGAGGCTCTGGGCCACCATGATGGCCTGCTCTTCGCCTACATCCCTGTAAAGGGTTTTCACGGTGTCAAAAAACTCCACGGAAAGCGAGGCGGCTCTCACGAGAATATAGCGCTCGCCGGAAAATTCAATGGTCCCTTCCTGTGGTTTTTGCTGCATGGCGGCAAAATAGGTCTTCACATACTCCTGGGCCTTGGAGAAAACGGGCTCGAACTCTGCGGGCACGCGAACCGATTCAAGCATGGATATCCCCCCGGGTTTCAGTTTAGTGCCTGAAGCAAGTATTATTCTTCGGTAACCATGGAAATTGCCCTCTTTTGGGAGATAAGTGTCGCAAGAGAAAGGGTGCTCCCAGGGAATCCAGAAATATCAATTTTGATTTCCCTGAGAGATGAAGGGAATATTCGATTCCCGGCAAAGGATCAACAAAATGAAAGACTGTGGACCGCGAGCATATTGAGGATCTCTAGATATCCCGCATGAAAACCGTGATTTCAATCCGGAGATAGCTTTCATTCCACCATGCAACGCTCTCAAGCCTTCCGAAGAGGTGCTTCCCTGCATCCATCAGGCGGGCAGGCACCTCGTTCTTTTCCCGGGGAATATAGCCCAGCTTGTTTCCTTTCCTGTCCATCACAAGGATGGCCAGGCTGTCGTGGCAGTTCCGGGGCTCTCTCATGAGGATGAGCCCTTCGGAGGGCATGAGCTCCCCTTCAAGGTCAAGGATGTTCTCCACGAAGGACGTGCCTGCGACATGGCATTCCAGCAGCTTGATGTCTCTCATGAAGGGAAGAGGGACCACGCCTCCCTCAAAGGATCTCCTGGCGAGCATCCAGGCACTGGCAGCAAAGGGGGCAATGTCGTTACTCATGGCATTCCGCCTCGCACCATTGCGAGAGGAGCCTGTCGAGGGTCCTCCCATATTCCTTTTCTTTTCTTATCTGCTCCCTGAGGGCGGCATTTTTTTCCCGTACCCACTTTTCGCTGAAAAGCTCTTTTTCTATGGTGCAGGGCCATGAGCTTCTCTGGCGCCTGATCTCGCCGGAAGCCCGGGCGCACTGTGCCGCAAGCCTCTCCCTCATGGCTTTCCAGGTGTCAAGCCCTGACTTCTCGGGGAGGAGGCAGATCGGTGAGTCCCTGTCCAGCAGGACCTCCACAAGCCTCATCTCTTCAAGATCGCCCCTTTCATAGGCTGTCTGCATCCTGTGCCAGAGCAGTTTCTCCTTTTCACCCTGGCCGGGGTTCACGTCGGGGTGGAGGAGCCTCACGAGCTTCCGATAAAGGGCCTTGAAGTCTCTCGCTTCTTTTTCGCTCCAGAGGCTTTTCATATGCTCCCGTGCCTTTTCGATCTCCTCGAGCTTCTGTTCAAGGCGCTCTTCCCATTCTGAAAACTCTTTTTCAAGTGATGCCTCAAGGGTCTTCAGTTCAGGCTCTTCCCCCCTGTTGAGGCATGCCTGGATAAGGGAAAGCTTTCTCCTTCGCCAGGCATTCCGGCACTGCAGGGAAAAGAGCTCGTACTCGGCGCTTCCGATTTTCAGCTCATAGAGTGCCCTGAGATTCGGTATGACTCCGTGAACAAGCTCGTTGATCTCCACTATCAGCTCCTCGAGGCGGGACCGCAGTGTGTCGCATTCCTCCCTGAGAATCACCACATCGGGATGGATATCCATGGCCTTTGAGGAGCTGCTTCCCTGCTCCCGGCGATCTTCTGAGGGCGGGACCAGGTTCCTGGTCCACTGGTAAAACTCCTCGAGGGAGAAGAACTCCCCGGTGATAAGGCTCTCAGCCTTTTTGCAGTCTCTCATGGCGGCGAGCCCGTCTTTGAACTCCTTAAATGAAGTGCATGCAAGGGCTGTCTTGATGAGTTTTCCGATGAGGTTTCCTTTCATGGGTCACCATCCTTCCCCGGTACCTGGCCTCTGGGCCTCTTCATTTTTATTTTACCAGGGAGCAGTGACACATGGATGTCAGTGGTTACAATTCATCTCCAGGCACCCGGCCTCCGGGCATTTTCATATTCATTTTACCAGGGAGCAGTGTCCCAAGGATGTCAGTGGTTACTCATCAGAAGTGAGCCATTTTGTCACGTCGCTCAGGATTTCGGACGGCTGGGTCACCGGCACGCTATGGCAGCTCTGCGAATAAGGGGGGAACCTTATGGTCCGCGTGGTGAGATCGGGAAACTCGGCGAAAACGCCCGCCCTGTAAGTGAGGATAATCCACCCCGGCCTTTCTACGCCGGTCTTCGGGGTGTTGTCATAGACTGAGCTCGTGATGATCTCGGGGTACATCCCCAGTGCCTTAGGGGTGGCGTCGCTGTATATTATCACGTCGAGGGCGGCATCGGTGACAAAGGATTTCACCACTGCCGCGTTCTTGAGGAACATCCTTCCCCAGCGCGGCTCTTCGGGATCTATATCGAAGCCTGCCGCCGTTGCCTGGTTCTGGTAAAATGCGCTGTTGATCTGGTTGTTGAGGCTTATGAAATAGCGGTCCCAGGCGGTGAGGCTCCCGAAGACGCTTTCCATGTCACCCGCTGCCCGTGAGGTCCACCTCGCATTTATCCGGGAAAGGGTATTCTGCCTGAGCCTTGTCTTCTCGGGAAGATAGTCCGCCGTGAGGAGTCCCCCGTCAAGGGAAGATTTCTGCTGGTCCTGGACAGAGATGACCTTGAAGGCCTGTGCCCTGTCGGAGGCGTAGAGGCCCGTTATCGACCTTGCATCAATGCCTGTCAGCGTGGAGAGGACATCGACATAAAGGAACCTGTCCTCCGCGCTTAACTGCCTGTTTCTGAGCCAGTCCCTTTCCTTGGTGTAGATGTACATATCGCGCTGCGCCGTCCCGTCAATAAAGCTGATCCCGTTGTTGAAGGCATCACCGGGATTCTGCGAGGAAACGGGCACAAAGGTGGTGCCGGTCCAGGTGGCGAGCTGGTACATGATGGAATCGGGCATCTGGAAGTATTCGCCGGACACATCGAACTGGTAGGACGTGATGAGGGGCTCTATCAGCACCTGGCGGCCGAACTGCTGGGCTATCGTCGAGGGGGGCACCTGCTGGCCGCTCAAAGAGGGGAATACCTTGTTGTAATGAGCCTGGATCTCATCGACAAGCCCCGGATCCTGGTAAATCTCCTTGCCGTTCCCGTAATCCCTGTAATTGAGAAGGATATGAAGCACCACGCAGGTACGGACTCCCCCGTAGCTCTCCCCCACGAGGACCACGGGGTTCTTCTGGATCTCAGGATGCGATGAGAGGAACCGCAGGATGACCCTTATGAAGTCGGCGCCGTCGAAATAGCAGTTGAAGTTCTGCGCGTCAAACTCGCTCTGGCGCGCTGCTTCGCTAGAGGGATCGGCAATCAGGTCGTAGGAGAATCCTGTCATCCGCGCATCTATGTGGAGGAGGTTCCCGAGGCGCGTCCAGCTCGTGGGGCACGCCGCTATGCCTGCACTGCCCGTCACTGCGGAGTCCAGTGTCATGGGGGCAGTGTTGTACGAGAGGAGATCTGACGCCGTGGCGCTGCCGGGCCCCCCGTTGTAGAAGACAAAGAGGGGCTTGCCTTCAGGGGCTTCATCGGCAGGATGAAAATCATAGAACATCCGCGCCCTTGACGAGGTAAAATCCAGCTTTGTCCCCGTCTTCTGGAAGGAGAAGGAGACCGGTGCAAGCTCAATGAACCCCGCATCGGCGGTGTAGCGGGTAGTGCTTCCCTGAGCCGGGGGGTTCACGGAGACGGCGCTTTCACCGCTGCCGCCGCAGCCCTGGAGTGCCAGCGAGACTGCCAGCAGCGCAAAGAAAATGTGTTTTGCCATTGTTCCTCCTCATGTGAGCCTGCTATAATGCCTTGCCGGGTCTATGGAGAATTCCTTTCCGCCTGACCATCTAATATTATTTTTTTCTTGCTGATTCCCTTCAGTGAAAAAAAGGGACAGACCAGATATTTACAGTCCTGTGCCGGGAGAGAGCTCCCTCTGCAACAGTCTTGGAAATTTCACATCAAAGCCATATATTCTGTATTATTACTAAACACGATAATTTAGATAAGATGAGAAGGCCAACCTCCCCGGCAGAGTTTCTATGACCGATATG
>JAVHLM010000011.1:159053-197834 GCA_031082125.1 Candidatus Eremiobacterota bacterium | reverse complement strand
TTGTGTCCACAATCTCCCACAGGCATTTTCATTGCGAGTTATGCAGGGCTCTCCAACATCTGGTTTGACATTCCCGGGAGTTCATGGTATTATAATCGTGGTTTTTCACGAAGGTTGGATTATAATGATAAGTATAAGAAAGGCCCGCATTGAAAAGCGAGGCCTTTATTTTTACTCGGGAGCATACCAGACGGCATCATTATGCTTGAGGCATACTGTGCGTCAGTAAATAAGAGGGAGTCATATGATAAGAGAGATTTGGAAAAGGATTGAAAAAAACTGCCAGAAGGTCGCCGAGGAGGGAGCCCTCATCAGGGAGGGCGAGGAGTTCAGGCTTACCGACGACCAGCAGGAAGCCCTGGCTGCCCTGAATGCAGGCATCAAGCAGGGGAAGAGGCGCCTCATTCTCAAGGCGCCTACCGGTTCGGGCAAGACAGAGGTCATGATGCGCCTTGGTGTGATGCAGCATATTGCCACTTCGAGGCCCGTGATCATCATTGCCCCCACAAGGGACCTGTGCCGCCAGCACAGCGAGTACCTCATGACCCGTCTCAGTGGGACGCCTCTTGAGAATATTTCCCTCATCACCGGGGGAATAGAGCCCAGGAAAAGGGATAAGGCCCTCAGGGAAGGCCTCGATGGCAAGGCGGCCTTTATCATTACCAGCGCAATGGTGATAGACAGCCCCCGTTACAGCCATCTTCTCGACTCGGCAAGCCTCCTGGTCGTCGATGATGTGAACGCTTTCAACGAGTATGATCATCTGCGCCATTTGAAGAAATACCGGGGCCTTATACTTTACATGAGCGCCACACCTGAAGCGGTGGCGTCATTTCTCAAGTCTGACGGTGCATGGGAGAACCTGGTCGAGATGGAGGAAAAGCCTTTTGACACCACGCCTACTGTCGTGGAAACCGAGGACGTGGGAAACAGCAGCCCTGTGCTGCAGCTTATCCGGGCAAGCGACAGGCTCCGTGAGCATATTGAGCGCGGAAGCAGGATATACATCGTCACCCGGCTGAAAAGGGAAGTCTCAGTGATCGCAGAATATCTGAAGCGCCAATATTCCGTGCCGGTCTTTTCCCTCCACGGCGACATGGCCGATTCTCAGGAGCATCAGCGGAGAGCCCGTCTGAAGCGTGGAGCAATCAAGACCAAGCTTCACCGGATCCCCATGATGAATGAATTCAGAAACTCGTGCCCCTCGATTCTGGTTTCCACCAATCTCATAGGCTCCGGCATCGACATACCCCTGGCTGATTTTATCGTCATCACTGACAGCCACTCTTTCTCTCCCTCGGAGAAGGAGCAGCTCATCGGCAGGGTGGGCCGGAGAGAGCGTGACTCCGAGGCCCTGCTTCTTGAGGGGGACAGCCCCGCAAAGGAAAAGGAGCTCAAGCGCCTTGTCAAGTTCTCCACACGCTGCCAGAGCAACGGGAAAATGGTCTACAGCTTCGCTCCCCACCACAGGAAAAGGGGAAGGCGCTGAGAAGCGCCTATGAGGTCTCTCACGCCGGGGCTACTGCAGGGATATGCCGCACCTGGCGCAGAGCCGCGAGATGGGCTTGAGAGGCATCCTGCAGAGGGGACACAGGGAAAGGGAGGCCTGGGTGATGCCGCGCTCCCTGTCGGCCCGGCGGGTCCCGCAGTTGCTGCAGGAATGGGAATCTGTCCCTATGACCATGCCGCACACATGGCACCGGGGAAGGGCCGGGCCTGCATCTTTCACATGGCAGAGGGGGATGCCGCAATGCTCACAGAACCGTGCATGGCAGCTCACCCCCGCCGCGCAGGAAGGGCATTTGAGAAGCACTTTCTTTGAAGGCTGCGAGGCCTGCGGCTTCATCCTGCTTCTTCTGAGGAGGATGAAAAGGGACCAGACGATCATCAGGGTAGGAACGGCTATAAGGGCAATGAATAGAAAGATCTTTTCAGCGAGCTTTTCTCCCGCGGCGGGGAGGGGCTCTTTGTCAGGCAGGCTTTTCGTAATGACGGATTTTCCTGCCTGCTGCGGGGCCGTTCCCCTGTCGCTTCCCGGGTGCCTCAGGAGGGCAGCCCCTGAGTGATGGGTGAGTATGGTGAATATCATTGGCGCCATAACTGCGATGATGAGAAAAAAAATGGGGAGATGCTTCAAGAATCTGCTGTTCACCAGGGATATCCTCTTTTCCCGTAAATTGAGCCCCGTATCTTGCCGGCCCCTACCATTATAGCATGGGATGGGCCTCTCTTCAATACCGCAGGAAGGGGAGCCCTGGAGAAAGAATCTTTTTATCAGAAATACCAGAGATTCCCCGACTCCCGAATGCTGCCCGCAGGTCCTGTATTCCTGTGGCGGGCGGGCCAGGGGCACTACAGGAAAGGAAGGAAGCGTTATGCACGAGGTCATTGAAAGCGGCCAGGGCCCTCTTTTCGCAGAGCCCGACGCAGATAAGGCCAGGGAGTTTTTTCGAAAGAAAAAGCGGTCCCTTTACCACAAGGTGATGTCCGTCAAAGAGGCGGTGTCGCTCTTTGTCCATGACGGCGACTATCTCGCCATCGGTGGTTTTGGCGCTAACAGGATCCCTACGGCTGTCTGTCATGAAATAGTGAGGCAGGGGAGGAAGAATATGGGCTTCGCCGGCCACACTTCGACCCATGATTTCCAGATACTCTCGGCAGGCGAGGTTTTCAACCGCTGTGATATCGCCTATATTGTGGGCCTCGAGGCCAGGGGGCTTTCACCCAATGCAAGGCGCTACATGGCAAGCGGCAAGGTGCAGTGCTGCGAGTGGACCAATTACTCCCTGGCCCTCCGCTTCAAAGCTGCCGCGATGGGAGTCTCCTTTCTCCCTGCCCGGGTGATGATGGGAACTGATACCTTCAAGCACAGCGCCTCGAAAGTGATAAAATGCCCCTTCACGGGACAGCTTTATGTGCTCTGCCCCGCATTGTGGCCTGATGTGGCCGCGATCCATGTCCATGAGGCCGATGTGTATGGAAATGCAAGGTTCAAGGGCATATCGGTAGCTGATATTGAGCTTGCCAGGGCGGCAAAGCACCTGATCATCACATGCGAGCGCCTTGTTCCCAATGAGGAGATAAGGCGCGATCCCACCCTCACCACTATTCCTTTCTACCTTGTCGATGCCGTCTGTGAAGTGCCCTACGGGAGCTACCCCGGGAATATGCCCTACGAGTATTTTTCCGATGAGGACCATATCGCGCTTTGGCTCAGCACGGAAAAGGACGAGGCCCGGTTCGCAGAGTTCCTCGGAAAGCATATCCTCAAGACCAGAGATTTCAACGAGTATCTCGAGGTATGCGGCGGCATCAAAAGGCTGCAGGAGATCCGCCGCGAGGAGTTCCTTATCGAATCGCCGCAAAGGAGTGAGTGACATGACAGAATATAACACCATGGAAATGATGATTGTAGCCGCTTCACGGTTCCTTGATGACGGGGCCACCGTGGGAGTCGGCACGGGCGCTCCCTGCGCCGCTGCAATGCTTGCCCAGCACATCCATTCGCCTTCCCTTGTGGTGATGTTCGAGGCGGGGGGGATCTCTCCCGTGCTGCCCACGATGCCTATCTCGGTGGGCGATTCAAGGACCTTCCACAAGGCCATCATGGCGAGCGGCATGTGCGAGATAATGGAGACATGCCAGAGGGGGCTCGTGGATTATACCTTCCTGGGCGGCGCGCAGATAGATATGTACGGCAACCTCAACTCCACTGTCATCGGGGACTGGAACAGGCCCAAGGTGCGCTTCCCCGGATCGGGTGGCGCCAATGATTTCGCCTCCTTCTGCTGGAAGGTCATGGTGATTACCCCGCAGGACAGCAGGAGATTTGTAAAGCGCGTCGATTTCATCACCACGCCGGGCTTCCTCGACGGGCCGGGCGCAAGGGAAAAGGCAGGTCTCCCCGCAGGGACGGGCCCTCACAAGGTAATCACCGACATGGCGGTGATGGGCTATGATGAAGAGACCAAGAGGATGCGCGTCGAGATGATTCATCCTGGCTGTACCTTTGAAAATGTCCAGGAAAACACGGGATTCGAGCTCCTCAAGGCCTCCGATATCAGTCAGACGCCTGCTCCCACTGCGGAAGAGCTTGAAGTCCTGAGAACCAAAATCGATCCCAAGAGATACATCATTGGAAGGTAATCCAGGGCATTGACCCAGGGGGAAGTGAGGGATCATCAGCGCGGGAGAAGGGGTGCCTGTCAAAAAATGCAGGAGAGAGAGCGCGTCGGGGAAGAGCAGCCGCAGGGCTGTCACGTGGTTTTTCTGCGCCGCCCTGCTGCTTCTGTTGCTTGACAATCTCCAGAGCCCTTCGCATCAATTCAGCGCAAGGGCGGGTGTGGCGGTCATCGAATTATACCAGGACTCTGTCTCCCGCGGGATATACGAGGCCCATGGCATAAGGATATGCCGTTATACCCCTTCCTGCAGCGAATATACCAGGCAGTCAATACAAAAGCACGGCTTTTTGCGCGGTACTGCCCGGGGAGCCTGGCGCATCATGAGATGCAATCCCTGGTCCCCGGGGGGCATCGATCTTCCCTGACAGACGGCAGCCTCTTTATTTTGAGTGGCTCTGCGTGCGCCTCCTGTCAAGATTCTTGGGCTCTATGATAATATCATCCCCTGACATGAGGGTGATGATGCCCTCCTTGGACTTGTGAATCTCATCAATAACCCCTGTGAAGTTGCCATTGCTGTAAGTGTAGTCTTCAGGCTCGGGGTAAGACACGATAAGCCCCTCGTAATTCCTGAGGATGACCCTGTTATGTCCATGGGATATGACGTAATTGGGCATGACGGGGATCTTGCCGCCGCCGCCCGGCGCATCGACGACGTAAGTGGGGACGCCTATCCCTGAAGTGTGGCCCCGCAGGGACTCCATGATCTGGATGCCCACGCTTACTGGAGTCCTGAAGTGGCTGATTCCCTTGGAGAGGTCGCACTGGTAAATGTAATAGGGCCTTACCCTGTTTTTCAGCAGAAGATGGATGAGCTTTTTCATCACGTCGGCATTGTCATTGATGCCCCTCAGCAGCACGGACTGGTTCCCGAGGGGGATCCCTGCGTCGGCGAGCCTTGCCAGGGCCGCCTGTGAATCGGCGGTGAATTCCTGGGGGTGGTTGAAATGGGTGTTCACGTAAATGGGATGGTATTTCTTGAGCATGCTCACCAGCTCGTTGTCAATGCGCATGGGAAGCACCACGGGTGCGCGGCTCCCGATGCGGATAATCTCCACGTGGGGGATGTCCCTGATAAGCTGGATTATCTGCTCGAGCCTCGAGGTGGCCATCACGAGGGGATCACCGCCCGAGATAAGGACGTCTCTTATGGCGGGAGTCTTCCTGATATAATCGATGGCGCTGCGGATCTGATCCATCGGCAGCGTTCTGTCCTTTTCGCCGGCCATGCGGCGCCTGGTGCAGTGGCGGCAGTACATTGAGCACATGTCGGTCACCAGCAGCAGGACCCTGTCGGGGTACCGGTAGGTAAGGCCCGGCACCGGTGAATCCACATCCTCCTCAAGAGGATCCTGGCGATCATGGGGATTCACGTGAAGCTCCCTGATGGTGGGAATGGCCTGCTTCCTTATGGGATCATATGGATTTCTGAGATCGATAAGGCTGAAATAATAGGGGGTGATAGTCATCCTGAGGGTTCTTAGGGCATGCATGAGGCCCTCCTCCTCCTCCTTCTTGAGCCTGATGAGCTCGCTGAGCTGCTTCATGGTCGTGATCCGGTTCGCAAGCTGCCATTTCCAGTCGTACCAATCCTTGTCGGTGATGTGCTGCCACGGTTTGTACTGAGTATGATGAGTCTGCATGATGGTATCCCTTTCCTTTAGTGCTGTTTTTATTTTGAGAATTTTTCCTGGAAAATCTGCCTGAGCACCGGGTATTTTCTCACGATGTCGAGGGAGATGTCGGCATGATCCCTGCAATAGCCGTTTCCGATGATCATGTCCACGTCGTAGCCTATGCCCTCGGCACCAAGGGCCGCCTTGGTAAAGCTGGTGGCCATCGAGAAGAAATAGACAGTGCCTCTGTCCCTGCTGGCAAGTATCGAAGTCATCTCGGTGTCGGGCACGTTCACGCAGTTGATGACAAGGTCCGCCATTTTGCCGTCGGTGAGCCTGTGGAGCTCATTGTAGACTTCCAGGGCATTGGTGGCGTTCGCCTTGAAGAGGACATCGGCCATGGCAAGCTTTTCAGCCGTTTTTACCGAGCGCTCGCTGTGGACCATCCCGATAATCTTACCCTCTTTCCCCATTATATCCCGCGCCATGGCCGTGCAGAGAAGGCCGGACTTCCCGCCGGCGCCCAGTATGAATATGGTCTGTCCCTTCTTTGCGAGCCTTTTGACCTGGGCAGGGGCCCCTGCCACGTCCAGGATCGAGAGGGCCAGCGTCTCCGACATGTCATCGGGGAGCTTTGCATAGACGCCGCTCTCAAAGAGCACGGCCTGCCCTTCAATTTCCACCTGGTCCTGATCCAGCAGCACTTTCTTGATCCTGTGAATCTTGAGTGGGGTGAGGGAGAGCGATACGAGGGTCGCTATCTTGTCTCCCTCATGGAGTGTGATCTTTCCCTTGAGGTCGGCCCCTATCTTTGCTACCCTGGCAATGAGCATGCCCCCCGAGCCAGTAACAGGATTGTGCATTTTTCCCCTGGCCGCCACGATTGAGAGCACCCTGTCGGCCACTTTCTGCTCATCCCTGCCCACCTCCTCTACAATCTGGTGGAACGAGGCCGAGTCAATATTAAGGCGTATCACGTCCAGCAGGATCTCGTTGTCCTTTATCTCCATGGTGTTATCAATTCTCTGGGCCGGCTGGGGGAGAACCCCCTGAGGTTCAATCACCCGGTGGGAGCCGAATCTGCATCCTTTCATTATGCCTCCTTATAGTGGGAAAATCTTTTACCTTGGTCAGCAGAACATATAGCTTTCGGACAAGCTCCGCTAAAATCCTTTTAAAAAGGAGGGACAGGCACTCAAACAGGAACAGGAACCGGGAGTTTAGAATACTCATGAGAAACGGAGCAACCGGGGATCAGGAGAAAAAAGATGACACAGCAGGAGATTGAAGCCGTTATCAGGCGGCAGCGGTCGTTCTTTGAATCGGGAAAGACCGGGGAGTATCAGTTCAGGCACGAGAGGCTGAAAGCCCTCAGGGAGCTTGTGACCCGCCACGAGAACGAGATATACGAGGCCCTCAGGGCCGATCTCGGCAGGCCGCAGAGCGAGACGTTTTTCGGCGAGCTGCTCTTCGTGCAGGGTGAGATTGAGAATGCCCTCACCTGCCTGCATTCCTGGATGAAGCCGAAAGCCGTGGGAACGCCCCTTCTTCTCTCACCCGGCTCCAGCTCGCTCCACAGCGAGCCCTACGGAGTAACCCTGATCATAGGGCCCTGGAACTATCCCTTTCAGCTCATGATGGCGCCCCTCGTAGGGGCTGTAGCTGCGGGAAACTGCGTGGTGCTGAAGCCTTCGGAGATATCATCCCATACCTCGTCGCTTTTAGCCCGCCTTATCCCCCGGTATTTTGAGCCCGGCTATATAGATGTCGTTGAAGGCGGCGTCGAGGAGTCCGGGTATCTCCTTCAGGAGCGCCTTGACTACCTGTTTTATACGGGAAATCCCGCCGTGGGGCGAATAGTGATGGAGGCGGCGGCAAGGCACCTCACGCCCCTCACCCTTGAGCTGGGGGGGAAGAGCCCCTGTATCTTCTACAGAAACTTTCATTTTGAAGCAGCCGTGAAGAGGATCGTCTGGGGTAAGTTCTTCAATGCCGGCCAGACCTGCGTGGCACCTGATTACCTGCTGCTTTACGATGGCATAGCGGACGAGATCATCAAGCTGATACAAAAGACCGTTGCGGACTTTTTCGGCGACGACCCGAAGAAATCCCCCGACTATTCAAGAATCATCAATGAAAGGCATTTCAAGCGTCTCACGGCCCTTATGGAAGAGGGCCGCATTATCACCGGGGGCGCGGCGGATGCGGCGACGCGCTATATTGCGCCTACTGTTATTGACGAGGTGACGTGGGACAGTAAAATCATGGAGGAGGAAATCTTCGGGCCGCTGCTTCCGGTGATCTATTTTGACAACCTGGATAAGGTGCTTGCCGAGATAAGAAAAAGGCCCAAGCCCCTCGCTCTTTACCTTTTCAGCGAAGACAGGGAGACCCAGCGGAAGGTTATCAGGGGCACCTCTTCAGGGGGCATGTGCATAAACGACACGCTGGTGCACATAAGCACCAGGGAGCTTCCCTTCGGTGGAGTGGGGCAGAGCGGGATGGGGGCCTATCATGGGAAATATACCTTTGACACCTTCTCCCACAGGAAAAGCGTGATGGAGCGCTCGCTGCTTCTCGATCCCTCCTTCAGGTATCCCCCTTATCCCGCCATGAGCCCGGCATTTCGAAAAATTCTGGGCTTTCTCGGGTAAGCTGCCAGGGAGCAGGGAAAATCCGAATTGACTGCAGGCTTCAATGAGTTTATCAGAGCAAGGAATGAGAGGAAAGGAAAAACAGAATATGTCAGAAAGAATTGATTTCAAGGCCGATGATCCCACCATGGTGGATTTTCTGCTGAGCACCCCGTTCTTCAATGGCCTGGAGCGGGAGCAGATGGAGAAATTTGCCGCCCACCTCTACCGCGAGAAATACTCCGCAGGCGAGTATGTGTACCAGCAGGGAGAAAAGGCGAAGTGCGCCTATGTGGTGGAAAAGGGAATCTTCGCCTATGAGATGTTCGGGCGAATCACCACGACCTTTGATAAAGGCGAGCTATTCGGCCTCCTGCCCCTCTTTGAGGAAAAGAATGTCAAGGGGATCCTGAAAGCCCTGGAAGAGAGCGTGGTAATCTGCATTGAATATGATCTCATCACTCGTGACGATATCCTCTCATCGAAAGCCATGCTGAGCATTTACCGCGAATTCAGCAAGCACATCGCCACATATCTCCAAGAAGAAGCAGATCTTTACCGGTTCATGGATGTCCTTATCATAGAGGACGGCGGATGCGCCCCCGGCAAGAACCCCATTATCGCCTTTCTCACCGAAGCCCTGGAAAAGGCGGGAAGGCAGGTCTTTATCACTGCCGAGGGCTACCGCTCGCTGGTGAGCGGGAAGGATGAGGACTTCCGCTGCCTCATCAATAATCCCAAGATTTTCAACCTCTTTGACCACATTCCCGGCGTGATCTTCACACCGCCGCTCCGCGATGCCCGCGGGGCGAATTTCAGGTCCGAGCGCTTCCCGGAGTTCAGGGAGGTAGCCAACCAGAAAAAGGCCGTGGAAAACGCCCTGAGCCGCCATGTGAAGATCGTTATCGGCGTGGGCGGGAACGGCACTTTCGGCGGGCTCAAGGCCTTTGCATCACATCTGCCTGACCATGTCCAGGTGTTCTTCGTGCCGGTCACCATCGACAGCGATGTCCATGGGACCGAGACAATCGGCCAGCATACCGGCGTGGAAGCGGGCTCGGAAAAGGTGCGCTGCTACATGGCCGACGCGCGGACTCATCACCGCTGCTATATCGTTGAGATGATGGGCGCCATGGGCGGCTTTCACGCCCTCAACTCCTGTATCGGCGCCGGCGCACACCTGGCTGTGCTCCCGGGCCTTGAGTATGACATTCCCCGCATAGCAAAGGCCCTCGAGGAAAAAGAATCGGCAGTGATTGTCGTGGCCGAAGGCTACAGGAAAGAGGAGAGGAAGGAGAAGAACTTCTGCGGCAACGCAGCCGAGTATTTCAGGGATATGCTGCTCGCTGCGGGCCTCAAGACCAGAATGAAGATATACTGCGAGCCCTTCTCCAGGGACATCAGGGGAGCGAGCCCCAACAATATCGATATCGCCCTGACCCAGAGGATGGCGAAAAAAGTGGTGGAGCTCGCCTCACAGGGCAGGTCCAGGGTGATGCCCGCCATCAGGGGGATCCAGACAAGCTCCATACCTTTTGAGGAGATCACCACGGACAACTCAGTAGGTGAAGAACTCGCGAAAATTGCCAACAGGCTGTATTAGAGGCGTTTGCTCATGCGGGCCCTGGCCCTGTCCATGATAAACCTTCTCCTGTAGGTATGGAAGGCGGCATCAGCCACCTGGCGGGTGAGGGCGAAGTTCGCGGCTCCGCCGAGAATTCCCCCGGCGAGCATGAATATGTTTCTCAGCCTTCTCCTGGAGAAGGCCGCGGCAATCTTTTCCGAGACGGCCTCAAAGCCCGTTATTGCGCCTTTTGCCTTAAGGGTGTTAAGGGATACTCCCCCGCTTATGGCTTTGTGGAGGGTGTAAAGCTCTCCTATGGCCTCCTTCCTCGCCGAGTCCTCGGGAGTGTGGCCCAGCTCCAGGATTTTCATCACGTAGAGCTTCTCCTCGGGGCTGTTGATGAAGTAGCCGAAACAGAGGCCCGTTTCCTGAATGACTCTGAAAAGCATCGTGTAGAGCATCGGGATGTCAATGAGCATGCCTGTGATGCCGAGAGCTCCTGACATCACCCCCTCCACGGTGGCAAAGGCCGTGTTGAAGAGTATGCATTCCCTTGCCGCCCTGTCGAAGCATGCCAGGGGGGTGTACAGCTCGGCGCCGTCACCTGAAGCGGGCATGGAGCAGGCAATGGCCTTGATCTTGTTCTCAATGGAATCAGGTATGACAGTCATCCCTGCGTAGTCCCTGAGGGACGTGAGGGCTTCCTTCACCGCAGCGGCGACCTTGTCGGCAAGATCCGGCGAGAGCTTCCTTGCCTCGTTGATAAGGGGCACCGTCAATGATTTCATGAGGGAAAGCTGCGAGGGGGGCCTCTCTTCCCACTGCTGGATCTCGCCGTACGCCTTTTT
Source organism: Candidatus Eremiobacterota bacterium (assembly GCA_031082125.1). Taxonomy (NCBI): domain Bacteria; kingdom Bacillati; phylum Vulcanimicrobiota; species Vulcanimicrobiota bacterium. Next base: position 186,989 of record JAVHLM010000011.1, on the reverse strand, counting down.
CTCGTCATCGTCCAGAAAATCGGCCCAGTCGATGAAATAATCCCTGTTCATAGGCATCTCCTTTTCACATATATCAAGGGCATGTCTTACCACATCATTATACCATATTTTCCTCCCTTCCTGCCAAATAAAGGGGCCCACCGCACCAAGAGAGAACTAATAGGAAAAATCCCCGGCCAGAGAAAAACAATGGATTTCAAGCTGGAAGAAAAAGCAGAGGGTATATTCCTTGCAGGTCGTTTCAGCACCTGGAAGGTAGGTGCCTGGCTCCTTCAGGCAGGTGGTGAGTGCGCGGTCTTTGAAATGCCTCCTCCCACGACAGGGGCCGAGCACCCGGCAATGGTGGTGAAAAAGGCTCTCGAGAAGAGGCGCTGGAAATGCCGTTACCTCTTTTTCTCCCATCCCCACTGGGATCATACCGCCTCGATCCATGAGTACAGGCAGGCCTTTCCAGAGGCTCTTTTTGTGGTCCATTACTCGGCCCCTCTCTTTTTCAAGATGTCTGAATATTACTGGACCAGGGGCCACCTTGCGCCGAAAAGAAGCCCCTGGGCGGAGGTGAAGGAGAAGAGCGGCAAGGAATGGTTTCTCTCCAGCTTCAACGAGATTTTCTTCTCTGATATCCTGGAGCTCACCCTCGGCGGTGAGCCTCTCTTTCTTATTTACGGCCCCAAGCATTCTCTTGGCGATGTTCACTGTGTTTTCAGGGGAGTATGGTGCTCAGGCGACTGGTGGCTCTTTGAGGGTGATCCCTGCCAGGACAGGGCCGCAAGCAGCAAGGCAGAGGAGTCCATCACGAGGCTGAAGAGCTTTTCCCTCGAGAGGAGCTATTTAATCCATACCATATTTTCCGCCCATGCAGACAACCTTCTCTACGGCGTGAACCTTGATCATGTGCTGGAGAGAACCCTTGCCTATCACAGGGATTACGAGAAAAAGGCCTCCGACGGGCTTGACTGGAAAAATTTCACCATCCGTACCCTTTATGCCTATTTTTTCCCTGCCTTCACGCTCCCTGCCGAAAAAAAACCGTAGCAAAGTTATTAATGGGAAGAATTCTCAATAGTTCTTTTGGCGGCTTCACTATAGTTCATGTGCAGGTATTACAATTCAGCTCAATACGTTACAATAGAAGAGGGGGAAACAACAAGAAAGGGTGATTATATGTGGCCAATACTGAAACGGCAGAAGGAGACTGCCCCGGTGAAAGCTCAGGCCTCCTCGCATGATACGGACAGGAGAAAGCTCAAGCGCATCAAGATGCTTCTGATAGTGAGCTGCCAGAGCCAGGAGCACCAGGATCCCTTCCAGCTTATGACGGAAAATGTCAACGTGCACGGGATAAAATTTGTCTCCTCGAAAAAGCTCTTCGCAGGCGAGATTATCGCGATGAAGGTCCTGCTCCATTCGCATTTCCCGACGATTTCTGCCAAGGGCCGTGTCGTATGGTGCGACAGGAAGATGATGTACGGCAAGTCCTTCTATGAGGGCGGAATCGAGATTATTTCCATGAGCGATGAGGACACGAGGTTCTTCGAGAAATTCATCGACAAGTACCGTCTCGATGAGTTTGATCCCAAGAACAAACTGTTCTGAGCAGCAGGCATACCTCATGACAGAGTTCCCTCTGTCGCCCGGAGCATCCACGCGGTGCCCCGGGTTTTTTTATGAAGTGATGGTTTACTCACCACCGGCCCTGTGGTATAATGGTGCTTAAAGGGCAGGGGGGAGCGGAAGAATGTTTGAAAGCATCGGTGTTATTGTCGCCGGCGTCATCGGAGTCATTGCGGTACTCTACCTCGTCATCTTCATGATAGCCCCCAAAACCGAGATAAAGAGGGTCGTTGACGAGCCCGTCTCAAAGCTCCCCCTTCCCGAGCTGAACCCCAGGGCGAAGAAGATCGTCGAGCACACCCTCGGCTATTTTTACCGCAAGGAAAAGATTGACCTCAGGAAATACCCCCTGGGCCTCAGGCGCCTCCACGATGCCGCCCTCAAGGCCGAGAAGGAGCTCGAGGCGAGTGAGTCGTACCTGCTCAGGATCCCCACAATCACCACCGACGACTACGGCGGGACCAACCTGGAGATCACCATCTACAGGGACCTCCTCGACGGAGGGCGCAAGAAAAGATAAAGGGGCAGCACCTTTGCGGCCGCCGCCCCTTCGAGGCTTTCAGCTGTCTTTCCCCTCAGGCCGTTACTTCGCTCTCTTCTTTATCACCTCTTCAAGCGGCGTGTCCTTCAGAAGCTGGGCGAAGACCTCGGCGATGCTCTTGCCTCCGAGTATCGCAAGCGGGGCCATGGTGTCGGCCATCTTTTCCGCGAGGCTCTTGTCTGCAAAGGACTGCAGGGCGGCGATGAAATCAGGCGATACGGCCGCTGCCTTATCGACTACTGCCTTCACCTGGGCGCCGAGCTCCTCAATGCGCTGCTTGAGGGCTTCCTGCGCAAACTCCATTTCCTGCTCCTTATGCTTCCTCTCCCTGTCAAGCTCTGCTTCGGCGATGTCGCTGAGCCTGCCCTGCTGCTCAAGCTGCGAGGCGAGGCGCAGGTTGGCGGCATCAACCTCGCTTTTTATTTTCGAGAGGCTCAGTTCAAGAGTTTTCTCCACTTCCGCTATCTCAAGCGTGATATGCTTCAGCATCGTCTCGGACTGGGCGGCGCTTATCTGCTGCTTTATCTCCTCGAGCCTCCTGGTCATCTCCAGGTTCTTCTGCTCCTTGGTGATACTGATGGTCTGCTGGGCCACCGAGTGCTGCGCCTCCATGAGAAGGCCCGCTATCACCTCGTCGCCGATTCCAACTCCCAGGACTTCCACGTCATAGATGCGCATGCCGTTCTCGTCAAAGCGCTTCCCCGGGCGCTTCGACTCCTCGCCGGCAGTCCCGAGAATGGTATCCCTTATTATCTTGATCGAATTTGCATAGAACTCCTCGATGCCATAGTGCTTTATGGCATTGCGCAGAACGGATCGCATGTGCTCGGTGAGGAACTTCACGTAATCCTCCACGTCGAACCATTTCACGGGGTCTCCTTCAAAATTGACGCGGTATGAGATCTGGATGCTCACCTGGCAGAGGTCCTGGGTTTCGGCGTTGACGATATCGGAGACCTTGTTGTTGAGGACCCTCAGGTACACTGTCCTGATGACGTTGTCGTCGCTCTTGGGAGTGCCCGTGGAGAGCTTCATGGCCTCGAGCATCTCATCAAATTCAAGGATATGGGTCTGGGGGCCGACTACGACCTTGCGCTCTCCTGTCCTGTTCACCACCATGATGGCATAGCCGGTCCACACGTTGATCGAGACAGCGCCCTCATACTTGGTGTCCATGGTGATGGTCCTGGGCGGCGTGAATCCCTGTTTCCTGTTGAAGTCATCGCCCGCGAAGCTGTCCGGGGCTTCCTCAGCCTCGCTCCTTCCTCTTGAAAGAGGCTTGCGCCCTTTGTCGGCTCCCTGGCCCGCCATCTCCTTCTTTACCTGCGTGGTGTCAATGAAGTCGCTCCTGGTGATCCTCTTGAGATCCATGAGCTTCAGGTTGTATTCCAGGGCTTCCTGGTTGCCGGGATAATAGAGCTGCACGATCTTGGGCTCCAGGATCCGCTGGATGTTCACCTCTTTGCGGGGATCGGGCAGGAACATGCAGGGGCCCCTTTTCAGGCTGATCTCCCCCGAGACCCTGTTGAGGACATACCGGGCTTCACCCGTGGGGATTGCTGCGGCAAAGTGGATCTCCTGGTCGCCGTACTTGATGATGGCATGCTCGGGCCTCGGGAAGTAGATCATCTGGTCCTTGCCTGTGATGAAAAGCTCGTCTCCCACCTTGTATTCCGTGCCCTTTTCATCCCTGTAGGGTGCTATCACCTTGATGTAGAGGCCGCTTATCTCGTTCAGCTCAATGGCTTTGAACTTCCTGGCCCCGCTCTTCTCGACGAACCGCTCCGTGGGCCTCGGGAATACCACGGCAGGGCCTTCGATGAAGCGCTTGTTGCCGTCCTCGTCCAGGAGGATACAGTATTCAAGCCGTTCCAGGGTGACAGCCTCTCTCACGTAGTTCCCGTTTTCATCCCTTACCACCTCAATGCCCGTGGGAGGGATATAGAAAGAGACATCCGTTCCTTTCACCACGAGGAGCTTGCCGATGGTGAGATCGGGTATCTCCACATCGGGCTTCACCGTGGTGCCGCCTGCCGGCTTGCCGGAATCATCGGCTTTTCCCTTGTCTATATCAGGTGCCCCCGCGGGAGAGGCTTTCTGGGGCTTGATGACTGCCTTGGCCCAGTTATCTCTCGCCGCTTCCTCGTTGTAAACCCTGATCACGAGATAGTGGTTTGAGCGCAGGTGATGCCCCTGGATGACATGGGCCACCTGGCCGGGCCACAGAGGGAAGGTGACGGGACCGGGAATGTTCACCTTTCTTCCCGGCGCAAGCCTCGGAAGGCTCGCGGGGCCGCTTTTGGGATGCTCTTCATCTCCTTCCTTCACCGGGTTTTCAAGCACTATGTACCACCCCTCCTCGGCGAAGGGGAACTGAGTGATCGCCTCTTCAAGGCTGCATCTCTTGAACTTCCGTGACAGCTCCTCGAAAATGACGGGCCTGTCGGTGTTGGCAAGGCTTGTTTTGAAGGGGCCCACGTAAGCAATCACATGGCCCTTGGTCTCATCGAGGATAAAGGCATATTCATTCGGGGCAAGCACCAAATCTCTCTCTCGCGTATTCTCTGACATTGTATTCCTTTCTTCCCTCTGGATTCTTTCTGGTCTTGCACTCATTGTAGCAAATCTGCGGAACAAGTCTGTGATATTCATCACATCTGAGGAATACCCTCAACCGGTGCACTCAGTCCTTTGAACTACCGGAATAGTTCATACAGTACGGTAAAAATAGGTCTTATGAGGGAGGATCTGCCAGCGCTGCTGCATTACAATGGAAACAGGGGAATGCATTTTACGCGGCGGCTTTATCTGAAGTTCTGATGAAGGCCATGCCGCGGTAAGAGAACCAGGGAAAGGGGCGAATCAATGGGTACTGCAAAATATGGCGGAATACCCGATGCAAAAAGCGTCTTTTCGGGAACAGAGCGCAGAAAAGCCAGCCGATTCAAAATGGTGCTCTCCCTGGAATGCTCCAGCCCTCGGAGTGAGTCAGTCTTTGAGGTGAAATCAGAGAACGTGAGCACCGCGGGGCTGAACTTTATTTCTCACCACATGCTGATCGCTGATGAGATTCTTACTATCAGGATAGCGCTCCACCCTGCGCTTTTATCGCTCGAGGTAACCGGGCGCGTGGTGTGGTGCGATGAAAGGCACTCGGCGGCCGGGCTTCATTATGAAGGCGGGATAGAGTTCGTCAACATCAGTGACAAGGACGCTAAAAAGCTGGAGTTTTTCATTGACCGCTATTATCTCATCGGCCACTGAACAGTTGATTTCCCGGTGCCTTCCCCGGCAGAAAGAGGCCTCCCCCTGCGCAGAAAGCTAGTGCAGGCAGCGGTGCTCATCGCATGCTTCATCGTTTTCATCTTTACTTATCCGCGCCTCCTGGGAGGATACCAGCTTGAGAGCAGAAAGCCTCTCCTGCATTTCTCACAGGGGGCGATGGGCCGCAGGGTCGAGCTTTCCATGCTGAGCTGGCTGAGTGCCCTGCTCTTCGCAATGCTGCCGGCTATATCTCCTTTTTCTGGGCCTTGCACTGCGGGCCATTATCTGTTAAGATTGGATCCTGATAAGAAACCGGAGCATGGTGATTCCCATGATAAAAAGGATTGCCCTTGTCGAGCCTGATACCGATATCCCCAATATTTACAAGCTGATTGGAATTCCGCGGCTTGGCCTTCCCGTGCTGGGGAACCTGCTCGAGCATGAGGGATATGAAGTTGACATATTCAGCGACAAGATAAGAAAGCCCTCGATGGGTGAGCTTGAGGGCTATGACCTCCTGGGAATCTCCATATTGACAAACTCATCGCATCAGGGCTACCGGTATGCAGATGCCCTGAAAAAGCGCGGGAAAACCGTCATCATGGGAGGGCCCCACGCCACCTTTCAGCCCGACGAGGCGCTCGGCCACTGTGATTATGTCGCCCGGGGCGAGGCGGAGAAGACATTCCTGGAGCTTCTCGCCGCTCTCAATGCAGGCAGCGGCGTGGAGGGAATAAAGGGGCTCTCCTACAGAAAGGATGGGGCCATAGTCCACAATGAGGACCGGGAGATTAGTGATGAATTTATCAATGTCCCCGCCACCTTCTCCAGGGTCAAGGGGATAGAAGCCTATAAGAACGGACTGGGAAGCAGGTTCTTCTATACTCCCATGGTCTATACCTCCCGTGGATGCCCATTCAACTGCAGATACTGCACGGTGATCAAGCTTGCGGGAAGGAAGCTGCGCTACCGGGATCTTGACTGCTGCATCGACGACATCAGAAATGCTCTCAAGGGCATAAAAGAGAGAAAATCCATAATGATCATCGATGACAATTTCACCGTTGACATGGACCGCGCAAAAGAGCTCCTGAGGAAGATGATCAGGCTGGGGAAGCCCCGTCATGTCCTTTATAACATGCAGCTCAGAGTTGAGACTTTCAAGGATGAGGAGTTCCTCTCCCTTATCAACGAGGCAGGCTTCGGGCTCCTCCATGTGGGCTTCGAGTCCATCAGCAGAGGCTCACTGAAGGAATGGAAGAAGAACATATCTGTCGAGCAGATCCGGTTTGCCGTGGAGCAGGCAAGAAAGCACGGTCTCAAGGTGAACGGGATGTTCATTGTCGGATCGGACTCCGATACGGAAGAGACGGTGGCAGAAACCGTTGACCACGCCATTGAGCTTGGCATGGCCGTCATGCAGCTTTTCATACTCTGCCCCCTGCCGGGATCGGAGGTATTTACTCAGTGCGTCGAGGAAAACCGGATCTTTACCTATGACTGGAGATATTACGACTGTCATCATTCTGTCTTCTTTCCCATGCATATGCGGCCAAGCGTTCTCCAGAGAGCGGTGCAGAGAGCCAACAAGAAATTTTACAGCTTCAAGAGAATGTTTCTGGAGAGAACCTACGGGAACAGGATCACCTGCGGCCTGGCGCTCAGGCAGGCTGAAAAATATCACCGGGACTATATCAGGAAGCTTGAGGCCTTTGAAGAACCTTTTTATGGAAATAACGGAACACTTTTAAAGGAAAAGCTTGGGGAGAACAGGCCTGAAGAACGCCTTCTTTAGAAGAGCCGCTTTCTGACAGGCCGCTGAAGCCATGACACAGGTGCCGCTGTCCATGTGCCGGGAAAAAGGTCTTCGCATTTCAAGAAAAATTTACATTGCAGTAATACAATGGCAATATGGAGGCCTTATAATAATATAAAAGATAACTGAACGAAAAGACAGGGACATTGGGCAGGAGAGCCAGGGAAACGTGAATCTACTGGTTTTTTTATTTTTCAGGCGGTGATTCAATGAGCTCCATAGGTGAAGGACAGAGGGTGCCCGGCCACCAGGGCACAATACCGGCTATCACGAGCCACAGGGCTTATGAGAAAAGGCCTGGTGCACCGTCACAGGCTCCCGGCGAAGAGGCGGGCAGCGGCTGCAATGGAAAGGAAGAATTCACGCCAAGCGGCGAGGTGGGGAGGGGGAGCGTTCCTGAAGGCCCGGGTACGGCATTCAAGCCGGGATCGTTTTCCGCTGAGAAATTCAAGGCACTCTGGCGCATGGCGGGTGGCACCGGCAGGGAACAGCAGCAGAGCTCTTCAGCAAAGACCACTGATTTCCACAGCGGCCCAGGAGCAACGGCAGGCACCGATGGCTCTCCTGACTTTGCCGCTCCCGCGCAGGAGCCCAATGGCACCGCGACTCCGCAGTCGCTCCTGAAAAGCGCAGTCCCGGGGGCCATTGCTCAGGCAGTAAGCTCCCACAATATGAGAAGGAATGATCTTGCTCCCAGGATAGAGGCGGGCTCCAACGGCACCCTCCTGATGCTGGACGATGAGGAGAGCGAGTCCCGGATCAAAGATGCCGCGCCTGCACCGGCTCCCCGGCCCAGGGCAGGCCAGCCTTCCCCGGCCCCGGCAAAACAGGATGACATGCCCGCTCCCGCTCCCGTCGATCCCAAAAAGGCAGAGAGCATGAGGAAGGAATACGAGGGAGCCCGCGCAAAAGCCGATAAGGAATATAAATACGGCCTCTCAGTGGCAGAAAAGGCTTCCCAGGGCGAAGGCGTGCACATTCTCCCCGGAGGGGAGCGCGAAGAAATCAAGAAATCCGCCAAGGGCACCACGGTGATCACCACCACGTACCCTGACGGGAGGAGCAAGAAAGAGGAAGTGAGCACTGCCGCCAACGGGTCCACTGTTATCACGGCTTCACTGCCGGACGGATCCTCGAAGATGGTGCAGTTCAGCAAGGATATCCCGGGGCAGGTCCTTCTGCAGGAAAAAGCCGCTGACACCCTGGACGCCGAAGGGAAGAAGATCCCGGGAGAAATTACCTCCCTCTACCGTTATCGGGACAGGCTCCGCGTCGGTCCAGGTTTCACAGGCGCCATGGAGGGGAAAGGCCCGTCAAGAACATACCGCATGAGCGGAGAAGGTAACCTCACCTGCACTGAGGCAGTCTACGGGGGAGAGCCCGGCCTGTTCAGGAAGCTGAGCCTGTATGATTTCAAGGGAGACGGCACAGCCACCTCGATGGAGTACAGGGAGAGGATAAATGAGAAGGACGTCGAGCAGGGTAAGGCCAACGACGAGATCAGGGTGATCCGGGAGCGCGTCAATTCAAAAATGCGCGATGCCCAGGGAAGGCAGATCACGGGGGAAGGCCAGAATATAGGCTTCCTGGACGTGGACTTCGATGAGTTTGCCCAGCAGTGCGGAGGCCACTCCTTCGGCGTGTCGGGTAAGATTAATAACGCTGAGCATGGCGTGGCGCCCGGGGCCACGACAAAGGGATTCGGCCTGGAGAAAAACGGGACCGGCATGCAGCAGGCGGGACCCGACTTCTTCCCCAACCTCAACACCCTGATAAAACCCCCGGCGGGCATGAACCCCGAGGGCGAAAAGCTCGAAGATAATGCCGAATCGCTCAACAGGTTCCTTGCGAAGTCAGGGAGCTTTGACCTTCTCAACAGGCGCCTTGAGAGCCTTCTCCAGGACGTGCGGTCAGGGAAGGAGAAGATGAGCGCCCTCAACATATCCATCGGCGGCGGCGGCTCTGCAGACCTGAACACCGTGTTGCGGATAATCGGGGAGAAAAAGGAAGACGGAAGCTTCGCCTTCCCGGGCATCAGGGAGGCGGTCCTGGGCAGCGGGGGCGATAAGCTCACGGTTCGCCAGCAGATGGAAAAGATCATCGGCTACGTGGATAAGGAGCATAACAGGCCGGGGAGCGCCTTCTCCGAGTCTCTCAAGAGATACCAGGAGGTCACCCGCGGGCTCTCAGAGGCAGGGGTGAGCGTGGTAGTAGCCGCAGGGAACGGCAATGGGAATTACCGGCCTGGCGATCCAGGACCCCCGGACAGGCCGCCATGGGGCGAGGTGAAGCCCGGCACCGATCTCAATGCTCTCGCAATGAGCAATCACGTGATTGTCGTGAGCGGCTCCGACAGCTCAGGGACGGCGGGAAGCTATGGCGACGACGGCCTTGCCCATTACGGCCTTGACGGCAGCGGGGCGCCTCCGAGCGGCCAGGGCCCCGGGGGTTACAACCCCACGGTGCTTGCCCCCGGCGTGCACATCAACGCGCCGGGCGGAGCCCCGGGGAGCGGCATGGGCAGCTCTCTTGCCGCGCCTTACGTGTGCGGCGTCATAGCCCTGATGAAGCAGGTAAATCCAAGCCTCACCCCGCAGCAGATCAAGCAGATCCTGAGCGACACCGCCGTCGATATCTCAAAGCTCTCGGGGGGAAGAATCCCGGCGCACACGGCGGGAGCAGGCGTCGTTGACCCGGAGCAGGCCGTGCTCCGCGCCCGGCAGCTCGCCGTGGGAGTGAATCCATGATTTGCAGTTATAGAAGAACAATCGTCCTGCTTCTTGTCCTTTTCATCGTTATTTCAGCATCCTCCACAGCCCTGGCAAAGAGTTTTACTCAGGAAGCCTGGGATGAAAATTACCCTCTCTATCAGAGAATACTTGTTTTACCGTTTCTGCAGGAGTTATTGCGGGGCACACTGGATTCATTCTTGTGATGGGCCAGCCAGAAACTGGCCAAGGAAAAGGTTTCTTCTCCCTAAAGGGTAAGCCAGGGCTCCTGTAGAAATTTTGGGTATGGAGCCCCAGGAACAGATACCCACAGGTGCGAAATCGGTCAAGTGTCCCCACTGCGGATCATCTCTCGAGGTGAAGAGCTCACTGCTGTCCAGGGCGCTTTACTGCAGCCACTGCGATTCCTCGCTCTCCATGAAGGACGGCAAAGAAGAAGAGAAAGGCGGGGAAATGGAGATACTTCCCCCCAAGAGCGCTCTGAAGGTGGGAGCCGTTGCCGATTTCAAGCAGGGGAAGTTCCGGATTATCGGGCGCATCCATTACCGGAACGTGAAGCTCGAGGAATGGGATGAATGGCTTCTGCTGGCCGAGTCGGGGGATTACCTCTGGATCGTGGAGGATGACTGGAGCTTTATCGTCACCCAGAAATTCACTCCCGACGATCCGCCTGATCCTGAAAAATCAAGCTATCACGTGGTCTTCGAGGGGCAGGAGCTGAAAGTCGATGAATACTCCAAAGCCGTGGTGAGCTTCTTTGAGGGTGAGCTCACTTGGGCTGCCAAGGTCGGTGATACCGTCAATTACCTTGATGCCTGGAAAGGCAATGACACGGTCTATTCAATAGAGTGGAGCGACCGGGAGATCCTGTATTTCAAGGGCTGGGAGAAGGATGTAAGGGACATCTACAAGGCCTTCAACATCACCGAGGCCATTCCCCCCATCGCCTTCGAGAAAGACGATGATGACGAAGAGGAAAGCCCACCCGCCAGGAAAACCAGTTATGCCGAGTTTGCCATTCAGCTGATGGGAATGCAGGTTTACTGGGTCACTCTCGCCGCGGGTATTATTTTCCTCCTCGCGGGGTGGTGGCTCTCCTCCTACAACGGCTCGGCGATTACCCGGCAGTACCACGAGATCGTCTCCCCGAAGAGCCCGGAGCTCATCCTGGGGCCCTTTGAGGTGAAGTCCCCGGGTACGGTGCACAAGGCGGTGATCCAAACGGAAGTGAAGAATGAAGAGCTATACTGCGAGTTCAATGTCCTCAATAAGAACAAGGAGTCTGTAGGCACATTCGATCATACCTTCTGGCAGGAAGATCCCGACTTTGAGTCCAGCGGCCTTGAAAAGACCGCCGATATAAAGTGCACCAGGCTTTTTGTCCCCAGGGAAAAGGGGACCTATTATCTCCAGATTGTGCCCGAAAACACCAAGGACAGGGCATTCCATGTCACAGTCTATGAGAAGGCCTTTTCGCCGCCGATCTTCTTCACTTTCGGGAAAGTGGTCCTCATCTATCCGGGGCTTGTGACCGCAGTATGGTCAATTCTTACCGGCATCATATTCTTTTTACTTTTTGCCTACGTTGTGGTGGTGGGGTTCATCTCGATGCTGGGCTCAGATCTGACCGAAATCGATTGACGTGCCCGTTCCAGGAGGAGCAATGAACAAGTATGCCATAGTGAGCAGGATCGTGCTGATTGTCGTCATAGTGCTCTTTATCTTCGGGGGTATTTATTCCTACCTGGGCCTTGATGTGCCCTCCCTTTACAAAACGGGAAAATCGGTGAGGGACGGCTCCTACCGCCATGGCCATCACCATCACGGGAGGAGCGGCTTTCACTCTTTCAGCGGGGGAGGACTGCACGGCGGAAAATAATGAAACCGACAACGCCCCTGGTCCTCCTTGTCATCACCTTTGTCATTTCCCTATGCGGGCTGGGATATGAGCTGCTCGCAGGCACCATCACCTCGTACTTCCTGGGCAACAGCATCCTTCAGTTTTCGCTCACCATAGGCATATTTCTCTTCGCGATGGGCCTGGGCTCCTATTTATCGGGGCGGATTGAAAAGAACGTGGCGGGGGCCTTTGTGCTGGCCCAGGTGCTTATTGCCGTGGCAGGCGGCTTCTTCTCTCTTGTCATGTTCTCTGTTTATACTTTTGCGGAAAGCAGCTTTTACGTGGCCTTTTTCCTCCTTCTCTTGATAGTGGGGGGCCTTATCGGCCTTGAGATCCCCCTTCTCATAAGGCTGGTGAACGAATACCGGAGCCTGAACACCGCCGTGGCCCAGGTGCTTGCCGTCGATTACTGCGGGGCCCTCGCAGCGAGCATTCTTTTCCCCCTGCTGCTGCTTCCTCACCTGGGCCTCATGAAAGCTTCATTCCTTTACGGGCTCCTCAATATCGTCGTGGCCTTCCTTTTCATGAACCTCTTCAGGAATTCAATTCAGAGCCTGCGGCCTCTCTTTGCCGCATCGGTCATCAGCGTGCTTCTGCTTTTTGGCGGCTTTTTCTATTCCTTCCGCCTCACAGGCTTTTTCGAAAACAGGATGTTTGCCGACGAGATTATCCTCACGAGGCAGACAAAATATCAGCGGATCGTGCTCACCAGGAACCGTGAAGACCTGAGGCTTTACCTCGACGGGAACCTCCAGTTCTGCTCCCTCGACGAATACCGCTATCACGAGGTGCTGGTTCACCCTGCCATGAGCGCGGCTCTTCACCGGGAACAGGTGCTGATTCTCGGCGGCGGAGACGGACTGGCTGCCAGGGAGGTCCTGAAATATCCCGGGGTGAAGCATGTGACGCTCGTCGATCTGGACAGTGAAATAGTGAAGCTCTGCAGGACAAACACCCTTATTGCAGGCCTCAACAGGGGATCACTGGGCGATGCAAGGATGGAGGTGATTATTGAAGACGCCTTCACCTGGCTCTCGAGAAATCCCGGCCTTTATGACGTGATAATCGCGGATTTCCCCGACCCGAACAATGAGAGCATCGGAAAGCTCTATTCCACGCAGTTTTACCAGATGGTGCGGCAGCATTGCGCCAAGGGCGCGATGGTATCGGTGCAGGCCACTTCGCCTTTTTTTGCCCGCAGCGCCTTCTGGTGCATAGTCAATACCGTGAGGGACGCCGGCTTCTCTGCGGAGCCTCTCCATGTGAACGTGCCTTCTTTCGGCGAATGGGGTTTCGTCCTCGCCTCGCCTCTGCCGGTAAAGCTTGAGAGAATCAGCCTGCAGGTGCCTGTGCGCTACCTGAACCCGGCCGTCCTGGCCTCGCTCTTTTCCTTCCCCGATGACATCAGCCCGGTGAGCACGGAGATCAATACGCTTGACAATCCCGTGCTTCTCACCTATTACCTCGAGGGCTGGAGCCAGTGGGAGTGAGCCTGCCCGGGTCAGCGCACCATCATTCCCACGACAAATCCGTAAGAGAGGATTACTGCCGCCATCACGATAGCCACGGCAATATTGCCTTTTTTCAGCTCCTGCATCTCGTCAAGCTGGGGCGTGAGCTTGTTGTAAATGGCAAGCAGTATGGCAAGCGCCGCGCTCATGGCGATCGCCGCCGTCACGGCCCACGCGACATCTTTGACAAATTCATTGAGTATCATCATGAAATTCATGGGATCACCTCGCCTTTATGATTATCCGCCTGATTTAAGGCTCACCTTCCGTCTCATCCATGTGGATCGACTCATAGCTTACCGGGTGTCCTGCATGGACCTCCAGCTCCCTGGGCCACACCTCGATTGATATGAGGGTGCCCGAGGCATTGCCCTCATAGTGGGTTACTGCCGTTCCAGGAACGGCACGGTAGTTGAGCTCCCCTTCGCCGCCGGCAAGAGTGGCATCCTGGATCTCCGTGATGAAGACCTGGCGCCCGTTGACCATCACCTTCTGTCCCACCCTGATGCTTCCCAGGTCAATCTCCCCGGTCACGGCCTCCTTGAAGAAGAGCGTGCACTCACCCTCTTCCTCGCTTATCCATCCTGCTTTTCCATCTTCGTACTTCAGGTACCACTCGTCCCAGAAACCGTCTTCATAGTCATACCTGAGGCGCCCCAGAATCCTGAACCTTTTCCCCTCTATGGCTCCCGACCTGCCGACGCTGAAGATTGAAGGCGCCCTTGATATCTTCGCCATTTTGCCCGCGGGGCTCAGCCCCTTGTCCTCAATAAGGTTCGTGGAATCACAGTAAGGGCACACCACTGTCTTTGCGTATGCCGTCTCAACCGTTATCGGGGCACCGCAGGAGGGGCAGTTCAGGTGCCTTGCTTCAATTTTTCTCATCGAGCCTTACCCCCCTTTCTGGATCTTTAGGATTTCTCTCCCTGCAGGAACTCTCCTGTCAGCAGGGGAGCAGGGGGATGCAGGATTCCTTCCAGGGCCGGGTGTATTCTTTTCAAAAAGAGAGAAAGCGTCGGCGATTCCCCGTCAACGGCCCTGCCCATGCATATCTTTCCCCAAGGAGGAGCATCTATGAAAAGGATAATCCCAAGGCTTTCCATCGCCGTTCTGTGCTCGCTGTTCTTCATATCCCTGGCAGGCTGCCCCCATGCCGCCTCCCTGAAGACCGGGGCCCATGGAGGCGCCTCTTCAGGGGCTGATTACGAGTTCACCATCCAGAGGGAGATGCTCACGATGCCCGACGGGGTAAAGCTGGCAGTGTCGTACTGGATGCCCAGGGGCGAACAAGGCGAGAAATTTCCCGTCTTTTTTGAGATGAACGGCTACCGCAAGGACGATTTATGCTACCTGTCCTGGGATTATCCCGTCGGTGCCTGGTTTGCGAGGCGTGGCTATGTCGTGGCCAAGGTGGATGTGCGGGGCACCGGCAACAGCGAGGGAGTCCTCCCCGAGGCCGAGTACTCTGAAAAAGAGATCTCCGACGGCGTGGAGGTCATCAATCAGCTCTCGAAAAAGGAATGGTCAAACGGCAAGGTGGGGATGTACGGCCTCTCCTGGGGAGCCTTCAACTCCTTCATGGTGGCCGCGCGGAAGCCCCCGGCATTGAAAGCCATCCTGATAGCCCACGTGGCCGACGACCTTTATTACCAGGATGTCCATTTCATCGACGGCGTCATGCATACCGACGTCTGGGAGGCCATGATAGACACCTACAACGCCCTTCCCGATCCTGAAAGCCTCGCCATCACCCCTGAATACTTCGCGAACCGCTTTGACAGGGAGCCATGGCATTTCATATGGAAGGAGAAGCTCTGTGACGGCCCCTTCTGGCGCAAAGAGTCTAACCGCTTCAGGCCCGTGGCGGAGGTCCCCGTCTATATCATCGGGGGGCTCCTTGACGGCTACCGCGACACGATCCCGCGCCTGCTGAACTCATCCAATAAGAATGTCAAGGCCGACCTGGGGCCGTGGAAGCACGAGTGGCCCCACGACGCGGTGCCGGGCCCGAACTACGAGTGGCGTGAGAAGGCCGCCAGGTGGTGGGACCACTGGCTCAAGGATGAGGATAACGGCATCATGGAAGAGCCCCGTTTCATGGTCTTTGTCCGCGATGCCTGCCCGCCCGACGAGGAGATAAAAAAGGTGCCGGGAGAGTGGCGCTGCGGAGACTGGCCCGTGGGAGGGATCAAGAGCGAGCGCTTTTATCCCGGGGAGGAGAATGCTCTGGGAAGTTCCGTGCCGGAGGGAGCGAGCGACGACAAGCTCTCTTACAGGGCAGGAGCGGGGACCGGCATCCATGGGTGGTGGGGTGAGACCTCGGGCGACATGGCCTTTGACGATGAGTGCAGCCTGGTTTATGATTCAGCCCCATTGAAGGAAGCCGTCGAGATAATCGGCCTTCCCAGGATTTCTCTCAATGTGGCGGCCGATGCCCCTCTCTACCAGTGGTCCGTGCGCCTCGAGGACGTGTGGCCCGATGGGAAGGTATCGCTGGTGAGCGGCACGCTGATAAACCCTGCTGACAGGGAATCGCGGCTCCGGCAGGTGCCCCTTATTCCCGGCAAGCCCGTGAAGCTCACGGGGGAAATTCATTACACGACGTGGCGGTTCAGGCCGGGCCACAGGATCCGCCTTGCCGTCGGCAATGCCCAGTTCCCCATGGCCTGGCCCACTCCGTACAAGGGCTCGACAACGCTCTTCCCGGGAGCCGACACGTGGGTCGAGCTCCCCGTCGTCATCAGGAACACCCTCACGGGAACCTGTGATCTTCCAAAGCCGCAAGAGGAGGAGTGGCCGCCCGATGCCTCGTACGAGGAAGAGAACGAAGGCAGGCAGACAAAGATAGAGTACAACCCCGACACGGGCGCGGCAGTCTACTCCTGCGGCATCAACCAGAAGATGACCATCAGGGAGACGACGTACCACATGGTGGAGCAGAACACCTGGAAGGTGAACGACAGCGACCCGGCCCATGCAACGTACGAGGCCGTGACGAATTATACCATCACACCGCCGGACAGGGAGCTCACTCTCAAGGTCCATTTCAGGATGGCTTCCGATGAGAAGAATTTCAACCTGACAGAGACCAGAGAGCTCCTGGAGAACGGGAAGGTGGTCCGCGAGAAGAAGTGGAGCAGGGCAATCCCGAGGGGCAACCAGTGAGGCGCTGAGGTCACAGAGTGTCATCGGCCGCCCCCCGTGGTCCTGCTCATTTGACGGCACCAATCTGCCCATGGTGGACACCCTCAGAGACCCTGAAGCATAAAGCACTGATATGATAATGTCGCTTAGATGCTCAATCCCCTGCTTTTTTCCCGGTTTTCCTGCTTTCCAGGTCTGAGGATTCAAGAGGCTTTCTCGGTGACCTGGATTGCATTTCATAAAGGTGCTTTGAAAATGAATCAAAGTCGAAGCCCAGCTCCGCTTCAATCTCTCTTCTGACGGTTCTTACTTCCTCGACAATAGGATCATTCCAGGTCATGGTTCCTCCTCACTCAGTGCAATAAGCTCTTCGGGAGTCACAATAAGAGGTGTCGCAAGCTGCAGGCTTTCATTCAGCTTGACAAGCCTTCTCTGGAGTATTTCATTTGCAAGGTGCCTGCAGTTCCAAGTCAGGAGATAGTCCAAGCTGTAATGGATCGCAAAGGCAAGATGGAAAGAATCCGCAAGTGCCTTCTCCGGGAAGGACAGCTCTTCATAATATCGTCGTGCAAGCCTTTCTACATCGGGAGTATACGCCAGCACAGGTATACCGGCAAGCAAAGCAACCCTCTTTCCTGCGGCTTCTTTATCGCCATGCTGTGCCTCATTAAACACAATTTCTGACGTGTACATATCGAAGTTGCCTCTCTGCTGGTGCCACCATTGAAGAGTGAGCTCCTGGTGAGCCAGAACTACCACGTCCCGGCTGATCCTGCCGCCAAGGTAACTGATAATGGTCGTCTCAAGATAGAGTGAGGGTCTTTCCATGATCAAAGTGTAGCATAAAACGATCCGTTGAACAATAGCTCCCATGGTTATCCCCGCACAGAGATCACATTTTCCAAGCACTTTGACCACTGCACAGATCGCCGGCTTATGACGCCTGCCCTTGATGTGTTGTTAACGAGTGAGCAGCAGGATGGGGCGCACTCAGGCGGCGCGGATCGCAGCTCCCCGCCGGACTCCCTTTTCATAGACCAGGAAAGGGGTGCCTTCCGATGGGGAGCCGAAGGTGAAGGTGAGCTCGTAAGGCGCCCTGCCCTTCACGGTGAGAGTCCTGAGGCCATGGAGGAGGTGGAGGTGGCAGGCCTCGCAGAGCACGATGAGGTTCCACTCGTCATCGGTGCCCCCCTGGGAGCGCCTGATGATGTGGTGCACGTGGAGGCCCCGCCGACAGCGGCAACCCGGGGTTTGGCATTTAAACCGGTCCCGTTTCAGGATTTTGTGATGATGGGCCGCTTTTTTGATAGTTCCTTCGGTCCTGAGATAGTCGGCGAGGAGGGCGGCAAGGAATTTTTCTTCCGGGCCCCTCAGGAAATCATCGGAGGTTCCGGCTGCTTCCGCGAGGGCAAGGCGGCCGAGAAAGGCATAGGCTGCAAGGTCCCATATCTCATGGAGCTCCCGGGGGAGAAAGAACTTGATCATCATGATGCCTGTGGCAGCTCTTGAGAGGCTCCCTGCCGAGAGGATGTCCCTGAGAAAGACCTCCTCGGGCCTCTCACCCATGGGAATGGTGCAGGCTTCCATGGCCTTTTCCATTGACTGATGACAGGAGCACAGGGGATTCTGGCATCCCTGCCTATGGGGTGCCTGGTTTCCGAGGCACGCACACAGGGTGGAATCTTTTTCAATTTTTATGGAAATCCCGGCGGCCATCATCTCTTCCACATCGCTGAAATACTTCCAGGGCGCATCAAAGCGCCTGTCGCGGGAAGCGACGACCTCCTCGTCATCTGTTGCGAGAGGCCACGAGGGATTGAGGGAAAGACCTGTGTACCACGACCCATCGCGTATGATGTCCTGCACCTCCGAAGAGAGGCTGTGAAACCGCTCGTCGGTGATGTAGCGGAACCCGGGAAGCAGAGTGTAATTATGGGCGGCGAAACAGTCATACTCCAGGATTCTGGCGACACGCCTCGCCTCTTCCCTGAGGTCAACGGTAGGCACACTGACCGCATATGCAATCCACTGGGATTCATTCCTGGAGTCCACCACGGGAAGAATGAGGCGTGCCTGCTCCCTGGTGATGACACCTTTCTTGAAGGCATCTTCGGTGAGGGAGTGGCGGCGGAAGCCCTCGGCGAGCCTTATGAGCTGGCGGGTCTGTGCCATTGAGAAGCCGCAGCGCTCAGTTGCGTAGTCCTCGATGAACTCAAAGCCGAGAAGGCGCTGGAGCTGCCGCGCATCCATCGCCCGGAGCAGCATCCCCATCGCCACGTCGAGCCTCTGTCGGATCGAGGCGGCCCTGATGAGTCTCCCGGCAACGGCCCTGGCAGAGACCGCGCCAGCTTCACAGCCCATGCGGCACTCTTCCAGCCACGACGGGAAGAAGATGCTCCAGGGTGATGACCACGGATTTTCGCCGGCCTGACCCTCGTTACCCCGCCCCTCGCCAGCCTCCCGGGCGACTTCACCGGGATCGCTGATGCGGCGATTCCACATCCGCCTTTTCAAGAGAGGCACCCGGGAGAATATAGGCCGATTCCCCTCTCTATCGAGAGCCGGAAGCTCCGGAGCATTGTTCCCTGATGCCAGGAAGTTCGCAATGAGCGCCTCTACGAACCCGGCAAGGGGCCCGTCATAGTGCTCTTTGTCCCGGAAGAGGGAGAGGGCGAAGTCCCAGGTGAGCGCAAGGGAGGGCGTCACGCTGAAATACATCATCGTGCCCTCGTCCTCAAGCCCGTCGCTTTGAGCATCAGGGCACTCCCCGCTCTGGGAATCCAGCGCATGGCTGCGGGACGCTTCCTGAGAATGCCCCTCACTGCCGCCGCCTGAAACACCTGAGCGCCCGGAGGAAGCGCCGGTGGCCTCATAGGCCTTCCCTTCCGCGAGGGCCCTCTTCACTTCCCTCTCAAGGCCGCACAGGGAGCGCTCCTGTGCAATGTTGAGCCACCTGGCCTCATTCTCAGGCGTGATGACCCTCGAGAGGTGCCTGAGGGCGCTCTTTGCGATCATGCCCTGGAGATAAGCCTCACGGGTGAGGGGGAGCGACTTGAGAAGCTCATAATTGTGCATCAGCTCCGACGCGGTGCGCCCCGAGAACGAGAGATGCTCCGTGGCGAAGGTCCCCATGGAGCGATACCCTAATTGATCAACCCCTTTCGGTTTCAGAGTAATGAGAAGACCGCCGAGTGTAAGGTCAAGCGCCAGGCGGCCGCGTACTGCCTCGCAGAGGGTGAAATCGATCCGTGATGCCCGCTCATCCCTGTCGATTGAGCCGAATGAGATCTCCTCCGAGAGCTTTTCGGCTTCGGGGATGAGGCCCTCCCTGGTGATCTTCACCAGGTGCTCGGGTTTGAAGCTGGCCCCTGCGGGAAGCTCATAAGGCTCAGGCAGGAGCAGCATGTCCTCGTAATCCTTTGAAGACAGAGAATCACCGAGGTGAAGAAGCTCTTCTTCATCGGGAAGGAACAGGGCAGCAACGGAACGGGTCTCATGTGTATCCATGATTATATCATAGCATATCAGCCAGAAAACATCAAACAGGTTACCCCTCTTAAACCTCATCACAGAGAGGATAAAAGGCCGTCACAGGATGCCCTCCAGAGGGCCCGGAAGAGGTTAAAAGGTCAAAAATGACTCTGAATGCCATGAAGCGAGAGTCAGTGAAGGACCAGGCCGGTTTCCCCGCGTTTCAGATCCGGTCTGCTGCCGGGCGGAACTTTTTTTTAGAGGGATGGAAATAACGGGGAAGCTATGATCTGGGGGGGAGGGGAGCTTTCAGGTGCCTGTCAAACCACTGGAGAGAGAGGGCGACCTGCCTTTGATTTCCCGGTCACCGCGCGGTTCGAGCGATCAGTCTCAATCTCCTCAAGCAGGAGCTCCCATTCCTGCGGCTCCATCAGGGATGCCAGGAAATCAGGGCCGTTCGAGGGTCCGGAGACAACCGCTGCTGAAAAACTCTACGCTCTTTACGTTCACGCTCATACCGGACCTCCCACTCCTAAGCTCCCGAGACGGCGATGCTTTCAAACCTTATGGCCACCGGGCCGTAATAGGAGTTCATCGAGAAGGGCTCCCGGGCGAAGCGGGCGTGCGAGAAGACCTCGAACACGTTTCCCGACACGCTTCCTCCCTTGACGGCCCGCGATTTCCCTCTCGAGCGCCACGAGCCCAGGCGAAGCTCCCCTGTGAAATTTCCTGACGTCACGTCGGGCTCCATGTGGGAGAACTCCTTGATATGGAGCACTTCGCTTCCCTCTGCGAGGAGCGATTCCATGGGCGTCTCGCCGGCGGCGACAACGGTGTTGCCAAAGGCTCCCGTGGGAGGCATTCTGAGATATTCGGCATGCTCGCAGGGTGCCCATATGTTCCTGAAGATACCCTTGTCAATGATCCTGACCTTCTTCGAAGCGGTGCCGTCCCTGTCAAAGGGGAAGCTTTTCAGGCCCAGGGGGATGTGAGGGTCCGATATGACGGTGAGGCCCTCGCCTTTGAGAGCTCCTCCCTTCCACGCGGGCTTTCCTCTCCTGAAGACGCTCAGGCTTTTGTCAAAGGCCGCAGCCGAGGCATGAAAAATGAAAGGGGTGAAGAGGGTGAGGAGCGCTTCCCTGCTGAGGACCACGGGGAAGCTCCCCGAGGGCGGTAAAGAGGCGCCGAGCTTCTCGCGGGCCGACAGGGTGAGAGCGCTGACGGCCCCTTCAGGTGAAAAATCCCTGGGAGTCCGCATTGAGGACTCGCTGTGGGACTCAGCCTCGTTTTCCCCGGCCTGCGCCATTACGACAAGGTCCAGCAGGAGGCGCGTCTCCTCGAAGGAGCCCGCAAGCCCCCTGCTGTTGCGGATGTTAGAAACGGCGCTGGTGATGAATATCTCGCAGGTGGCGAGCTTTTCATGCTTTTTCCCTCTGAAGGGCCTCGTGACGCCATGCCAGAGGGCTTCCGCGTTCATCTGAGGGTCGGCGAGGAGGCTCCTGTCACAGGCGGCGACTTTCCTGTAACGCTGCGGCGGCGGCAGGAAGAAGAGCCTGTTGCAGGGGAGCTTCTTCGCGTAATTGACGGCGCTCTCAATTTTCCCGGGGAGTCCGTCGATTTCATGGGGAAGAATTGTGAAGGAGCTCTTTCCCTGGTGCTTGCCCTCAACGAAGTAAAGGTCAACGGAGAAGCTCTGGGTAATGACCGTTCTTTTCTCCTCGGGGGCTTCCCGGGAGGCGAAGAGCTGGAACTCCTTCTCGCGGTGCTGCCTTACGCACCACTGGGAGATGTCGGGGTGTTTTTCCAGGCTCCTCGCGATATGATCAATAAGCTTTTCTTTCATCCAAGCCTGCACCTCGCGAGAATATGCGGTCCCCCGATACCCACCGGTATCATCTCTTTATAGCCCTTTCCACATGTGCCCGGGTACATCCTGAAATCAGAGCCGACGCCGCTGATGCTTTTCAGGAGGTCGGGCACATAACCGGTGATGGCGAGGGGAGAAAAGACCTTCCCGGTGAATCTCCCTTTCCTGAACTCCCTTCCAATCTTTGCCGTGACCTGGATGCCCCATCCCTGGGGATCCTCCATGCCTCCCATAGGGCTGTCAATGTAAATCCCGTCGCCGGCCAGGCTCATAAGATCTTCAATGCTGGCGTGCTGGGGCTCTATAAAGGTATTGGACATCCTTGCGTAGACTTTTCTCGCATAGCTTTCCCTTCGGCCATTTCCTGTGGCAGGCACGCCAAGCGCCGCCGCTGATGCCCGGTCCGAGAGGCCGCCTTTCAGGATCCCCTCGTCAATAATCAAGGCAGGGCGGGATAGGATCCCTTCGTCATCGAAGAAATAGGTGCCGCTGCAGCCGGGGAGCGACGGGTCATCTTTCATCGTCACGAGGGGTGAGGCTATCTCCTTATGCATGTAGAGCCGGGCCTTCGACTTGCGCTTCAGGAACAGGTCCATCTCGACACCGTGGCCGAAGCTTTCATGGGCGATGATGCCCGTCACCAGCGGAGCCATGATAACCGTGTAAACGCCGGGGGTGATGAAATCTGAGCGGTAGAGTGCCTGGAGATTGTCCTTGAGCTTTTCAAATTCGGCGGCGTCGAAGGAGAGCACTTCATATCCCGTGGCGCCTCCCTGGGCGAGGGCTTCATATACTGTTTTCCCCTCGGCATTTGCAAAGGCGACTATGACTATGTGGGTCCTGATGATCTCCTGGTGAAGGTCGCTGCCCCCGTCCACGAAGGTTGCGAATTCCCGGGCTTCCCTGTAGGAGACCTGCACGTCCTTGATGGCGCTGTCCAGGTGCATGAGCACTTCTTTAAGGTTCTCGAGGCTTTCAATCTTTTCCCCGAGAGGCACGGACCTCGGATCAATCATGACGGGTGTCAGGAAATCACGGGTACCGTAGCTCACGGCATCGTAATGGCCGCCCCTGCTTCCCTGAGAAAGCCCCGGAAGAAAGTTCCTTACCTCTCTTGCCAGTGACTCGCCTGTCATGGAGTTTACCGACAGCTCCTCAAAGAATGAGCCGTTGAAAGCCCTGAAGACTGTGCCGGTACCGTAGGTGCGCTCCTCGATGGAGCGGGACTTGCTGTCAATGGTGATGGTAAGGCTTGATTTCTCCATTGCAAGGGCCGAGCTGTAAGGAATCTTCGCCGAGAGCAGCGAGGTGAGCTCCTTGAGAAGGCTTCGGAATTCACTGGACTGTATCATGGATTTCTCTTGAGGCGTCATTATTTTTCGAAGACCGATTCGGGAATTCCTTTGTTTATCGAGCATGCTCCGTGCTTCATATGGATATAGGCTTTTACCTGCGAGGCGGGAAAGCTCACGGACGCCTTGACGGTGTCGTAGAGAGTGAAGTCTTCCACATTTCTGAAGGTGGAGGTGATTTTCACCTTCCCTTCGCGGGCATAACTCAATTCTTCATAAGGTATGGTAAAGTCCTTTTTATCAATCCAGAGCTCCTGCTTCTCAAGCTCTCCCTTCCCGGGGGTGCACTCCGCGAGGTAAAAGCCGTCATTAAGCCCCTTCACTTTCCAGAGGCCTGTGTCGCAGCGCCTGAGGCACCACGAGAAAACCTGGGGGTACTTGTTGATGAGGGGAGGCCCGTTGTGCACCTTGAGGGCGCAGCGCCGGGGAGACTTATAGTAAAAGGTGCCGTCCAGGTCAAGCCGCGTCGAGAGGGAGCCGAAGCTCACCGAAAGCTTGAGCTTCACCTGCGACGAATAATCATTGAGGCCTTTCTCCGCATCGGCCAGGCCGGTGATGACAAGCGCCTTGAGGCTTTCTGGGGAGGCGGGCATTGCAGGCGCTCCAGGAGCAGGGTAAGGGAGAAGCAGCACCAGGGCAGCGAGAAGAAAAGCCCCCACAAGTCCGGGATGCTTCAAGGCAGTCACCTTCAGGCTCCTGGTCAATAGCGCCCCCAGTGGGTGAACTCGCTGGATTCCCTGCGCTTTGGCGCGGAGGGAGCCTGGTCGGGAAAGCCGACAGGCAGCAGTTCCACCAGCTGCACTGAATCGGGAATGCCAAGGATCTCCGACGCCTCTGGAATATCGAAGAGCCCTACATGGACCATTCCCAGGCCTTTCGCGTGGAGCGCGAGGTTCAGGGTAGAGAGAAAGAGCGCCACGTCGAACATGAGCCAGTCGCCGAGCACCGTGGACTGTGCTCCCTTGTAGAAGCCTGAGGCCCCCTTTTTCCCGCAGGCCGCCAGCACCACCGGGGCCTCCTTCACTGAATTTTTTGAAGGATTCCCCGGGGGAAGAGTCTCCGAGAGGGCTTCCTTTATCTTCTGATCTTCCACGACAATTATCTCCCATACCTGGGTGTTTGCCCATGACGGTGAATACCTGGCACTCTCAAGAGCTTCCTCGAGGAGCTCCCGCTTTACCGGGTCGCTTTTGAATTTCCTGATGCTTCTCCTGGTCTTTATTGCATCGATGACGTCCATAGGTTCCTCCTTACAATCTGCCTGCGGCATGTATCTTGTTATTTGCTGTTGACGGGCCCGTTACCTTCCCACAGAGGGCCTTTTAAAGTGGGGCAGGCCTCCCCCTGGGAAGCATCGTGGCAACAATTCCCGACAGGACAATGACGGGTATTCCCACCGTCACCGAGAAAAGGAAAAGGACAATGCGGAGGCTCCAGTGGAGCCTGCCGGGCATGGAACTGTTGATAAAGAAGACGCCCTTGAAGAAGAAAAGTATGCAGAAAATGCAGGTGACGTTCAGTGCTATGAAATGGACGAGGCCGCTTTTGAGCGTGCTGCTGAGGAGCAGGACCAGCAGGGAGCCTGTCACAATAATGATGAAGTAGCGGGGGAAGTCCATGATTTCCAGGTAATCATGGAAGAGGGGCTTCTCTGATGAGAGCTTCATCTTCTTGAGGAGATAAGTGTTGAAGAGCCAGATGTAAAAGGCGTAGGCAAGGGCGGCGAAGAACAGGAGCGAGGGGCAGAAAAGGTAGAACTGCCTGATGAGGCGGCTCCCCTCCATGTGGAAGTACGCAGCCGTCTCGACAAGCTCCTTCTCGAGATGTATTCCCATGAATTTTATGCCTATGAAGATAACAAGCACGATGTTCAGGGCAATCAGTGCCATCGTAGTGAGGACAATGGCCTTTGGGCCCGCCTTCTCCCTGAAGAGGCAGCCCAGGGCAAGGCCAAGCGGGCCGTTGGCAAGAAAGAAGAAGAGCCCTGCAGGGAAAAAGCCGTATATGATGCCCACCAGTATCGTCGAAGCCGCCGTGACTTTGGCGCTGAAGGCGAGGCCTCTTGAAGCTCCGGCAATGATGAGGGGGGTCACGGCGAGGAACTGCAGGATGTCCAGGAATGCAAAAAGGTTTCCCACAATGGTGAAAATGACAGCAATGCCGGTGAGAATGCCTCCCAGGGCGATGTTTTTCGTGAAGTTTCTTCTCCTGGTGCGCTCCTCGAGGAAAATATCCACAGGCTCTCTCCTTTATGGGGGAGGGGGGCAGGAAGTGCCGGGTCAGCGGTAGTGCTTATCCACCACCTGCAGGAATGCCTGCACCAGGTCAGGGTCAAACTGGACGCCGGAATTCTTCCTGATCTCCGCCAGGGCATCCTCAAGGGGGATCCCTTTCCTGTAAGGCCTGTCCGACACCATTGCGTCAAAAGCATCAGTGATGGCTATTATCCTCGCGGGAAGTGGGATATCGCTGCCGCTCTGGCCGTCAGGGTAGCCCTTGCCGTCCCAGCGCTCATGATGGTGGCGCACCACGGGCAGGACATGCTGCATGGCAGGGATGGGTCTCAGTATCTCTTCCCCTATCAGGGGGTGCTGCTTGATGATCTCGTATTCCTCGTCGGTAAGCCTTGAGGGCTTGTAGAGCACTTCCTCGGGAATCTTTATCTTCCCTATGTCATGGAGGAAGCTGCAGTTCTTGAGATCGGTGACGCCGATATAGTGCGCAAGGCGTGACTTCACCTGCGGAGGAGCCATCCTCAGATCAAGCTCCACTTCACCTATATCGTGGAACATGGCACCCTCCTCGATATCCCGGAGAGTTTCTTCTTCCGTTATCCCCATCTCTTTCGCCAGCATTACCGAGAGATCGATGACACGGGTGCTGTGGTCATAAGTATATTCGCTGCTGGATTTCATCAGAAGCGCTATGAGCTTGGTGGCCATCTCATCGCCTGTCCAGGTCTCTTTCTGCGATTTCTTGAGGATGCTCTCAATAGAGGTGGCGGCGTGCTTTGCCGCCTCTTCGGTGAGCCTGATGGGCGCCTGCCTGCTCGCCTGCACTATCCTGGTTACCGTTTCCCTCTGCTTTTCCACGGCAGCTTTCTTGAATGTCTCCACGGCTGCCTGCTGCGGCGCCGGCTGGGATTTCTGGGCCTCGCTCCTTGCCGGGGCATTCTGCGGCATTGAGGACCACCGGGACCTTCCCCGCTCCTGCCCGTCACCTGAGGAGCCCTGTTCCTGTCCCTGGCCTCCGGAGCCTCTCTCATGCTTCTCGACGCGCTCTATCATCTGTTTATCGCTGAAGGAGGCGAACTTATCCTGTTCCTTATGCGCGGCTCCCCTGGACAGGTAAGGCCTTCCCTCATCGGGAAGGGCCGATGAGGCTACCCAGCTTGCCATGATCTGGGGTTTCTCCGCTCCCTGGCCTGCAGAGCGCTGCTGTCCCTCGATGGCCTGCCTGGACGGGCCTTCGTCGGTCTTTCTTTCCCTGGCAGCCGGTATGGATGTCTTGCTGCTGATCGGCGCTCTCGGCGCTTCCAGAGGCTCTTCACGGGGAGGGGCCTCGGATGGCTCGGAAGGCTTCCTGGCCTGTTCCGTCTCTTTCCTGAAGGCTTCCCTGAGCGAGTCTGAGCCTCTCAGCATAAGCCGCTCCTCGCGGGGGGCAAGGGCAGGATCTTTAGCCTGGGGAGCCCTTGTTTCCTCCTGCTCCGCAAGCTTATCAGCCGTCACCTGCTCCCTGGATGAGGGAGCTTTCCTGCTGATATCCTGAGGTGTCTCATTTTCCCTGGCTCCAGGGGGCTGTGGAGCCAGGCGCTGAAGCTCTCTTGGAAGCTCCTGTGGTTTTGGCTGCTCTGTCTGGCTCTCCCTGGCTTTCTGCGACAGCCCGCCCTGCTGAGATGGCTCAATTTCCTTGTCAGCTATGAGACTCTTAAGGACCGAGCGGTATATGTCAGTGGCTTCGCTTTTGCCAGGCGGGATCTGATCTTTCCCGGGCACCTGGGGTTTCGGCGAAGGCTCTCTTTCCTGCAGGATGGCGGCTTTTTCCTGAGCAGGGGGCTCCTTTGCCTCAGGCTTCGGTGCAGCGGCTCTCTGCTGCTGCGGGGAGTCGGGAACCTTCACTTTTTCCCCTTTCAGGTTTGTCCACTCCCTGAGGGCAATGTCGCCTCCCTGCGTGAGGGATTCATTTCTTGGCGTCAGGGCTCTCCTGTCCTGCGGCAATGATCCCGGAATGGGCTTCCATGTCTGATCACCAAGAGGGGCAGGTTTTACCGGTGAAGCAGAGAGCCCTGTCCAGGGAAAAGAGCTCTCCCCTGAAGGCTGCCGGGCGGCAGGGGCCTGGTGTCTCTCCTGGGTCTGGGGCTGCTGCTGTGGTTGCACCTGTGGCTGCGCCTGCACCTGGGGTCTTACCTGGGGCTGCACCTGTGGCTGCACCTGTGGCTGCACCTGTGGCTGCACCTGTGGCTTTGCCTGCGGCTGCACCTGTGGCTTTGCCTGTGGCTGTTGCTGTGCCTGCGCCTGTGGCTGAGCCTGTGGCTGAGCCTGCACCTGTGGCCTTGCCTGCGGCTGCACCTGTGCCTGCACCTGCGGCTGTTGCTGTGCCTGCACCTGCGGCCTTGCCTGTGGCCTTGCCTGTGGCTGCACCTGTGGCTGTGCCTGCACCTGTGGCTGTGCCTGCACCTGTGGCCTTGCCTGTGGCTGCACCTGTGGCTGCACCTGTGGCTGCACCTG
>JAVHLM010000011.1:141674-158953 GCA_031082125.1 Candidatus Eremiobacterota bacterium | reverse complement strand
CGGCTGCACCTGCGGCTGCACCTGCGGCTGCACCTGCGGCTGCACCTGCGGCTGCACCTGCGGCTGCGCCTGTGCCTGCGCCTGGGGCCTTGCCTGTGGCTGAGCCTGCGGCTGCGCCTGTGCCTGCGCCTGGGGCCTTGCCTGTGGCTGAGCCTGCGGCTGCGCCTGTGCCTGCGCCTGGGGCCTTGCCTGTACCTGTGGCCTTGCCTGTGGTTGAGCCTGCGGCTGTACCTGGGGCTGCGGCTTTGATGGCGGCTGGGGCTGCGGCCTTACCTGCGGCTGAGCCTGGGTATTGTCCCTTGGCGGAGCAGGCCTTCGCCAGGGAAGGAAGATATTCTCACTCTCGGCCCGGGGGGCTTCCGGTCTTCTTTCCGGTGAAGGCGGCTTCCTCCCCGGAGCAGCCTCATTGCCGAGGGGATTCCTCTCCTGGGGCCGGGAAGTCTCAGGACTCATCCTGGAATCCCTCTGGGCGGATCCCCGCAGAAGCTCCTGCTGGCGCTTTTCAAAGCCCTCCCTTACCTCGTTCCTTATACCTGGCTGGGGCGGCTTTCTCTCGGCGGGCTGCTTTTCTGGAGGAGCTGCTCCGTCCTCTTTTCCGGGCTTCGCCTCCCTGCTGATAAAGCTCAAAGGCTCCCTGGAAAGGTCGGGGAGCTTCCTTTCTGTTCCTTCCTGACGTAAAGGCTTCTGCCCCTCTGTAAAGGAGAGCCTCTGAGAATTGAGCTCAGGGGTTCTCTGAGGGGGCTTCTGAGGAGAAGGCGGTGCCTGGGCCCCTGTGCGCAAGGGGGGCTTGCCGGTTTCCTGGCCGCGTGGGAGTGAAGACTTCTGCTTCTCAAGCATGAACTGGTTGAAAACAGGCTGTGAATGGGCTCCTGCCCTCTGCTGAGATTCTCCCGGCGACTGGTGCGGTGTTTCCTGCTGATCCGGCAGGGGCGCCTGCCTTGAAAGCCCTGGATTCTTTGTAAACTGCGGGGTTATAAACTGGTTTGTCGAAGCGAGATAATTGCTCTCCGGCTTTTTCTGCAGCGCCGTATCATAGAACGGTCTTGCCGCGAAGGACTGGCTCTTGCCCTGCCCGGGAAGTGGGGGGTGTTGCCTGTCTGACAGGGGCTGCTGCTGACTCCTGTCCATCTCTTTATCGGGCTTTTCTGGCCTGACGAAGTTCTGCATCCTGTGATTGATGAGATTTCTCAGGGAGATAAGGTACATGTTGCGCCCCATCTCTGCAGTGCCAGGCTGCTTTCCCGGCTCGAACCCGGGATGCCTCGGCATGGAGAGGGATGCTTCCTGGGGTTTTGGCAGCTCCTTGGGAAGAGCCCGCGGTATTCCCGGCATAATTGACTGGCCCCGTGTTTCCAAAGGAAATACCTCCAGCGGCACATGATCTCACTCTTATCATACCTCATGTCGGCCTGTAAAATGTTGCCGAATGTTTGACGAAAAGTAAAATATTGGTTACCAATTTTTACTTTTTTGTCATATTTTTCTCAAGTTGTTTCAAATTTATTGCATGGGGAAAAATTGGAAACATGTTTTGTCACCCTTCTGTTAAAAGTGTAACAAAACATATACAAACAATGCGAAATAAGGTGAAAAGCTGAATAGCCGGAGAGCAGCTGTTACTTGAGCACTTCCACGGAGTCCATCGTCGTGGTCTCCCTGTTGAGCAGCCTTGCCACCTCGTAGAGAAAGCGCTTTTCATCGAGGGGCTTCTGAAGAAGGGCATCGTAGGGAATCTCCCAGGTCTTCTTGGCATTGGCGGTAACGATGATGATGGGGATGGTCACCTTTTTCCCCCGTTTCTCCAGGATCTGTATCAATTCTTCGCCTGTGATGTCGGGAAGGTTATAATCAAGCGTGATGAGATCGGGCTTTTCCTTCAGGATGAGAAAGGCTGCGTCGCTTCCCTGGAATGCCTGCACTGTCTCGTAGCCGGCGCCCCTGAGGTAGAACCTGATGAGGTTCGAGATCTCGGGGCTGTCCTCTATAATCAGGATCTTCTTCTTTTCCTTCTGCATCACCGGTATTGCCACGGCATCCTCTTTCGGGGAGCCCGTCTTCAGGGTGAAGGTGAACTCTGTGCCTTTCCCATGGGTGCTTTTCACCTCGATGGTCTGCCCGTGGTCTTCCAGGATTTTTTTCACAATGTAGAGCCCTAGGCCTGTGCCCCGTTTTTCGCCCTTCACCTGCTGGAACTTCTGGAATATCTTGGGGAGCTCCTGCGGGGGGATTCCCTTGCCCGTATCGGCCACATTTACTACGGTCCGTCCTTCCTCCTCCGAGAAGCGCACCTGAATGGAGCCTCCTTCGGGGGTGAACTTGATGGCATTGCTTATCAGGTTGTTCAGCACTTCCCGGAGTTTCTCCCTGTCGCCTGAGACCCAGAGTGTCGATCCCTCCATGATGAGCCTGAGCTTCTTGCTGTTCACCAAGGGGGTGAACATCACTTCTATCTCCCTCATGAGGGCGCAGAGCTCAAAATCCTCGAACAGGTAAACGATCCTCCCCGATTCCAGCCGGGCGCTTTCCAGGATATTGTCGATGAGGAACTGCAGGATCTTGACGGAGCCGAGAATTGAATTCAGAAAATCGCGCTGCTCATCCTGGGAGAATTTCGCCCTGGGGTGGAGGAGCAGGTTGGTGTATCCCACGATTGCCGCCAGGGGGCTCTTGAGGTCATGGGTCACCATGGCAAGAAAGTCCTCTTTCATCTTCTCTATTTCCCATTTCTTGGAAACATCCCTGAAGGCCGCCACGACAGCAATCAGGTGGTTCTTTTCGTCAAAAATGGGGGCCACCTTGATATCGATGGGAAGCTCCTTGTGAGACTTTGATCTCAGGAAAATGCCGCTCTTATCTATGACCTTGCCGGTGGAGAGACACTCTTCAACGGGGGAGCTTTCCCCCACGAGGGCATGCCCCGCCTTGTCGGTAAGGTAGAGCACCTTGTGATATTCTTTCGCAAGGGCCTGGGAGTCCTCGTACTCGGTAATGATCCTGGCGCCGGGGTTCCACGTGGCGATGCGGCCGTCAGTGGTGATAGTGATAACACCATCGGGGACGGACATCAGGATGACCTCAATCCTGTTTTTCTCCTCTTCAAGCTTTGATTTCTGTTCCTCAAGCTTCTTCTTCTGCTCGGTCACCGTGTCTGAGAGCTCGAAATACACGCTTGAGAGGTAGCTCACCTGCTCCTGGGCTTCTTTCCGGTAAGTCTCGATTTTCCTGGGATCCTTGGAAAGGATGTCGTCATCCTCAACGAAGGGGTCAGACTTTCTCTCAGTTTCGGCACGGAGGAGATCACGGTGCACCATGAGGGCGAAAAAGGCCCCCAGGAGCATAAATGTAGCGATGACGGCAGGGTAATTCCCCGTAAAGGTGGTGAGATAAGTAATCAGTCCCTGGAGGACAAAAAGAAAAATCAGTTTTACCCGATAGCTTTCCGATCTCATCATTGCGTTCCCGTCCACGGGAGAATGCGGCATGAGAACCCACTCCGGCATTCATGCATTGCAGTAAAGGCTCTCAAGCTTATAGAAGGATTCTCTCTTTTGTCATTTAATCCTTTGAGTGAATAAGAGAGAGGTTTTTATCGGCCAGGCACAGTGAAGAATCAGCAGGATCTCAGGGACAGCATTTCAATAGTGCTCGTAAGCCCGAAGCGCTCTGCGAACGTAGGCGCCGTCGCCCGGGCGATGAAGTGCATGGGCTTCCAGGACCTGGTGCTTGTAGATTCGCGCTGCCAGATAGACAAGCACGCCTTTGCGCTTGCCACGGGCTCAAGTGATATCCTGGAGGGGGCCCGGTTCTTTCAGGCCCTCGAAGACGCGGTGATGGAGTACGGCCTCGTGCTGGGAACCACAAGGCGCAAGGGCAAGAGGAGATACAATTTCATCATGCCCAGGCAGATGAGCGCCTCCCTTGTTCCGCGCTATCTTCCCTCGAAAATAGCAATAGTCTTCGGCCCTGAAGATTACGGGCTCAGCCGTGAGCATCTTGATCTCTGCCAGTATCTTGTGGAGATACCCACTGATGCCGGCTTCGGCTCGCTGAACCTCGCCCAGGCTGTCATGATAATCTGTTATGAGCTCCAGAGTGCCGCCCTGCCAGAGGCTCACATTGATGAGGAGAAAGCCACAGGTGCAGATATGGAGAGAATATGCCGGGCCGTTGATGAGACCATGGAAAAAATACGCTACCCGGCGAGAAAAAAGTTTCAGCACACAGGAGGCCGCATCAAGGAGATTCTCTCCAGGAGCTCACTCACAAAGTGGGAGGCCGACATGCTGATGGGAATTGCCCGCCACCTGCGCTACATAAGTGATAAGCTCTGGAAGGGCAATGAGGGCTCAGAGGGAGAATCTGCCACGCCTGTTGAAGAATCATGAAGAAAGCTTTGCCGTCGGCGGAACGGGAAAATCCCCGGCTCAGGGCGGGAACCTTTCAGAACGGAAAAGGGGGAGCGCAATGGAAGAGATCGGCAGCGGCCTGAATCCCAGGATGCTTGTGAACAGCATCATGGACGCAAATTTTGAAACGGGCCCAGAGGAATGGGCAGAGATAGTCGCCATAGAGAAAAAGCTGGAACATTACAGGATACTGGCGCAGAACGAGGAGGGCAGGTACCTTTCCCCGCTCCTTTATGATATATCAAATGCCCTTGAAAAAAGCTCCGCTGATGACGCCTTTGCTCACGTGAAAGCCGTACTCTCGAGACTGGCGGCCGATCTTCGCATCGTGAGGGGCGAGATTAAAGCCACAGAGGTTCCCGAGTCATATGCCACGTTCAGGGAATTTGTGGCGCAGCTCTATAGGATCCTGGACGTATTTGACGAGGGCATCAGCAGGATCGCGGCCCTCCTTGGCGGACAGGACAGGACCCTTATCGAGGAAGCCATAAGGACCATGGAGACATCGGCTAATGCCCATGCCGCCCTCCTGAAGGATGAAAGAGAAAGTGGACCTTCAGAGGCTGCTCCGACAGTCTTCACCTATTCAAGAGGGGGCAAGCCGGGTGGCAAGATAATCACCTCTCCTCTCCTTGAGCGGCTCCAGGGAGCTCTCACGGGCCTCGGGGCGGGAACCCTTGGCGACGATGAGTTTGCCGCCACGGTGAAGGAGGTCCAGGGCACTATAGAGCATTTCGTGGCCCTCTGCACAAGCGATATCCTCCCTTCGAAGGATGAAGATCCCGAGGGGTACACCTCTTTCAGGGACGTATGGGCAGGCCTCCAGAAAGCTGACGAGTACGCAAGGGAGGGGGCTTGCCTCCTCCTGTCGTGGCTGGAAGAAAAGGATGAAGGAAAGCTTCACCAGGGCTATGATGTGTTTCAGAAGGGAATCCAGGAATTTGTCGCGGTATACAGCCAGCTTGACCTGATGAAAAGAAGCGGTATCTGATGAGACCGTTGGAAAGAGGCACCATGGAGAGAAAATATGCTGCAGAGCTTATGGCAAGGCTTGAAAGGGCATATCCCCATGCCAGGACAGCCCTCCATTACGGCAATCCCCTTGAAATGCTCGTTGCCACCATCCTTTCCGCCCAGTGCACCGATGAGAGGGTGAACATGGTGA
This sequence comes from Candidatus Eremiobacterota bacterium, assembly GCA_031082125.1. Lineage (NCBI taxonomy): Bacteria > Bacillati > Vulcanimicrobiota > Vulcanimicrobiota bacterium. The sequence goes on along the minus strand of JAVHLM010000011.1, from coordinate 153,382 downwards.
CTCCAGGTCTTTTCAAGAAGTACCGCAGGCCTTCGGACTATTACGGCGCCGCTCCTGAAGAGCTTGAGAGCGATATTCACAGCACGGGCTTCTACCGGAACAAGGCCAAATCCATCCAGGGCGCCGCCAGGATGATAGATGAGCGCTTCGGCGGGAAGGTGCCCGATTCAATGGAAAAGCTCCTCGAGCTGCCGGGCGTGGCGCGGAAGACTGCAAACTGCGTGCTTGGCAATGCCTACGGCATTGCCTCGGGCATCGTGGTGGACACCCATGTGCTCAGGCTTTCGGGGAGACTCGGCCTCAGCGATAAGAAGAACGCCGACAAGATCGAGGGCGATCTCATGAAGATTGTCCCCGGGGAGAAATGGATTGATTTCTCGCACTGGCTCGTGGAGCATGGCCGCGCGGTCTGCAAGGCCCGCAAGCCCCTCTGCGGCAAGTGCATGCTCTCCGATATCTGCCCGTCGCCTGAGAATACCGTCAGATTCCCTTGAGCACGACGCCGCTCCAGGGCATGAGGGTCATTGACAGGCCCCCCGCTGAGGGAAAAAACTCTCTCCCGGTAATAAGGTCACGCACCGATGATGCCGGTGCACCAGGGAGAGTGACCTCCCTGCCTTCACCGCTGTAATTAATGATTACCGCAAGCGTCTCCCCGCCATCAAGTCTTCTGTAGCCGTAAATATCTCTCTCATCATCCTTGATAAGAGTCTCGAAATCACCGGTCCTGAGGCACTGGTGAGCCGATCTGAGGGCAATGAGCCTCCTGTGCCAGCTCAGGAGCTCCCTGTTCTGGAGGGCAGGGTCCCACTGCATGGGCCTCCTGCAGTCGGGATCCTTGCCGCCTGTCATGCCGATCTCGTCACCATAATAGAGCATGGGGCATCCCACGTAGGTCATCTGGAAAAGGACTGCCACCTTGAAGCGTCTCACCGTCTCGGCCTTTGCAGGGCTCTTGTCATAGCTCTTTTTCTCCTTGTCGCTGTCTTTCTCATCGCCATTCTGGAGGGCCGAGAGGAACCTTGCCGTGTCGTGGCTCGAGAGGAGGTTCTGCATCGCGCAGTTCACCCTGTGGGGATAGAGGGCCCGCCGCTCGGCAAGAAGCCTGTCAAATTCCGACACGGTGATTTTTCTGCCGGCGAAGTACTTGAGGGCGGGGTCCCGGAAGCCGTAATAGTTCATGAGCCCGTCAAACCTGGTGCCGTCATTTACCCACGCGGCGCCCTCGCCCCAGATTTCACCCGATATATAGGCGTCCTTGTTTACACTCTTTACCAGGGCGCACCACTCACTCCAGAACCTGTCGTTCTTTATTTCTTCAGGCACATCGAGGCGCCACCCGTCGATCCCCAGGGCCATCCACTTCTTCGTGATCTCGTAGAGATGGGCCCTTACGTCAGCATTGTCGTGGTTGAGCTTCGGGAGGCTTCCCACGCCCCACCAGCATTCGTAGTTCGGCTTTTTTGAAGGGGACTGCTCCCAGAGCTTTCTCACGGGGTAGCTCTTGATGGAATACCACTCCCGGTAAGGCGATTTTCTGCCCCTGGCCACAATATCCTGGAATGCCCAGAACTCGTAGCCCGTGTGGTTGAAGACACCGTCCAGTATCACCCTGATGTCCATGCGGTGGGCCTTTTCGATGAGCCCCGCGAGATCTTCCCCGGTGCCAAGCGCTCCGTCAACGAGGCGGTAGTCCGAGGTGTTGTAGCGGTGGTTGGAAGTGGCGGCGAAGACGGGATTCAGCCAGATTGCCGAGATGCCCAGCTCATGGAGGTAAGGGAGCTTCTCCTTGATACCTTCAAGATCGCCGCCGTATTTTGAGATATTGGTGGGCTTTTGATCGGTCCAGGGTGAGAGTCTCTGGGGGAGGAGCCTGCCCTGCCGGTCGTAGTGAGGGGAAAAGAGGGGATCATTCTTTGAAAGGGCGTTATAAAACCTGTCGGGGAATATCTGGTACCAGGTGGCATTGACGTACCAGCTTTTCTTCCACTCTCCATCTCCTGCCTGCGGTGTCTCTGCTGCAAAGCTGTAGTTCATGATAAGCGGTAATGCAAGAATGATGATAAGGACTACTCTTTTCAAGATCCTTCACTTCCTTTCCTCCCGGTATCTGTGCCAAGGCATGTGCCTATTATACCACAGAGGAGGAATCGCTGCAGCAGTTGAAAATCTTCATGAGAAAGGCGGTCGATCCCTTGGAGATAAGATTGGAGATAAGAAATGAGCTGATAAAGATCCTTGAGACAGGGATGGGAAACTGCGGGCAGAGGGCCCTCTCGGTGGCGCTCCGACGCCATGTGTTTGACCGTCTCTCGGGGAGAAAAATCTTAAGGTCTGAAATGACGGGTATCATGGAATGCCCGCCCCGGCCAGCCCGCATTATGACTGATCTGCTGGTGGCCATGGGCCTTCTTGTGGCTGAAGACGAGCTCCTGAGCCTCTCAGAGGCATCGGAGACTTATCTGGTCTCAGCAAGGGAGACCTATATAGGCCAGTTTCTCCTCATGCTCGACGAGCGCCTCTATTTCCCCTGGGCGGAGCTTGAGAGTGTGATAGAAAAAGACAGGCCATGGCGTGAAGCCTACGACAGCTCCTCCCTTTCAGGGGAAGAGGCTTACGGGATTGTGAAAAAGGCTATGATGGGCCTTCATGGCCTCACGTCGGTGACAGCCGCCGCGCTGGCCTCCGTGATCGACCTTGAGCCGGCCACAACGCACCTGGACCTTGGCGGGGGGACAGGCGCCCTCAGCATTGCCCTTGCAAGGAAGTTCCCCGCTGTCCGCTTCATAATGGCCGACATAGGGTACGTGCTCGATGTGGCAAGGGAGAATATTGAGACGGCAGGCCTTGCATCCAGAATAGAAATTGTGAGGGCCGACTTTTTCAAGGACCCGCTCCCCGGCCATCCCTGTTCAATATCTCTCTCCAATGTGCTCCAGGACTGGCCGCAGGAGAAGAAGGCACTTATCGTGTCACGGGCTTTCGATACCCTGCCTGCGGGCGGCATGCTCTTTGTGATGGAGTGCATGCTCGATGATGACAGGAAGGGGCCTCTTCTCTCAGCACTCATGTCCCTTAACATGCTTATTGAAACCGATGGAGGAGAGAGCTCGAGCGTATCGGATCTCAGAGCGCTCCTCGCGGGGAGCGGGTTCGTGGAGGTCGAGTTCATCGCCGATTTCATTCCTTTGGGGATTCTCAGGGCAAGAAAACCCGGAGCCCCCCGGAAGGGGTTTTAGCCCGGGTAATGGAATTCTGTTACCATATGTGAAGGCACAGCCAAAAAAACATGGAGGACGAGACCATGGACGAACTTGCCGAATATGTGCTTGACAGCAACGGAAACATAGACCTGGAAAAGGGCGTTGAGCTCCTGGAGCAGAATCCCGATCTTATCACCATGCGGGATGAGAAAGGAAACGCGCTCCTTCACTGGGTCGTGGAAAAAGGGGACTGTGACGCGGCGGAGCTCCTTCTTCAAAAAGGCGCAGAGATCGAGGCACAGGACAGCAATGGATGCACCCCCCTCCACCATGCCACCCTCAAGAACATCCCTAAGATAGTTGAGCTTCTCACTGAATGGGGAGCCGACACCAATGCAGTCGATTCCCTGGGAAACACTCCTCTGCACTGTGCCGTCATAAGCTGCCCCCTGCAGACCATAGAGTTTCTTCTTGATCATGGGGCGGACCCGGCCATACAGAACAATGACGGATTTACCGCCCTCGATATAGCGAGAAATGCGGGGATGCAGGAGATTGCCGCGCTTCTTGAGCGTTATGCCTGAAGATGGCGGCTCCGTAAAGAGAGTAAGGCAAAGAAAAAAGGCCCCTTGTGAGGGGCCTTTTTTTGTGTTATGGCAGTTTTCTTTACTGGGCCTGGTTGAAGAAGGTGTTCATCACGTTGCCCGCCTGACCGACTGCGCCCGTGGCTCCCAACCCGGTCTTCTTGCCGAGCTGGTTCTGCTGATCCTTGCCGGGCAGGTTGTCATCACCGGCAAGCTCGTCGGCATCGCCTGCGCCGCCCATTGCTCCCACACCGCCGAGGTCACCTATGCCGGAGACTCCTCCGCCTCCTGAGCCGGTATCATTGCCCACGTCGTTGAGGTTCACCGTGATCTCGTCCTCGCTCTCCTCGACGGAGGCCCTGCCACCTCCTGACTGCTGTGCAGGGGCTTCAGCCGCATCATCGCCGCCCCCGATGCCATCTGAGCCGATTCCTTCATCCATCGCCTTGTTCATCATTGCTCCCATGTCTTCGCCAAGGCCTTTGCCCTGCTGCTTAGGCAGCCCTTGCTGCGGCTGTCCCATGCCCGGTTTGCCGAGAGGCGCCCCTGCCATGAGCCCATCGCCGCCTGCAGGCTTCGCGCCTTCCTGGCCTCCCGCCGCCGGTACTGCCGGTGCTGCGGGCGCAGCAGGCGTTGCCGGTGCTGCCGGTGTCGCCGCTGGTGCTGCCGGTGTCGCTGCCGGTGCTGCCGGTGCTGCCGGTGTCGCTGCCGGTGCCGCCGGTGCTGCCGGTGTCGCTGCCGGTGCCGCCGGTGTTATGCCTCCTGTAGGCTTTGATGCTTCCGGTGCCGCTGCCTGCTGGGGTGCCGCTGTCGTCTGCTCTTTCCCATAGTTCATCACGCCCATCATATCGCCGCTTGCTGCAATCTTGGCAAGGTTCTGCGAATTCTGCCCCTGGCCCTGCTGGTTCGTATTTCCCTGCTGCCCCTGCTGGCCTTGCATCATCTGCTGGAGGGTCTTGGGATCCTTTATGCCCATGGCCTCCATCTCCTTCTTGAGCTCCTCAGGAGTCTTGGCCTTCTGGTTGGGAGGCATTATCGGGATCTGCGGCAGGCCCTGACCCTTGCCTGCGTTGCCCTTGTCGCTTCCGGCGCCCTCATTTCCGCCCTGGTTCTGGCCGGCTTTCTGCAGCTTCTGCATCGCCTCATTAATCTTGTTCAGGTTATCGTTGATTGAATTCAGATCATTGCCCCTCTGCTGGGCGGCGTTCTCATTTGCCTTCGCCGTGTTGCCCTGCTGCTTGGCCTCCTGGGCTTTCTGCTGCGAGGCATTCTTGTCGTTGTTGAGGTTCTCGCTGCCCTGCTGCTTCTGCTCCTGGCCGGTCTGCTTGGTTTCCTGTCCCTTCTGGACATTCTGGTCGCCCTGGTCCTCGGTCGTCTTGCCAGTCTGCTCGGTCTGCTTGCCCTTGTTCTCCTGCTCGGTGCCGGTCTGCTTTTTCTGCTCGCCGGTCTTTTCCTGCTGCTGGCCTGACTGCTCCTGGGCCTGCCCGGATTTCTCCACGCCCTGTCCGGCACCTTCAATGCCCTTGCCTGCGCCGAAGAGAGCCGTTCCTGCCCCCATCAGGGCCGCGCCTGCCGCTGCCGTGTAAGGGTTGGACATAAGGGCCTGACCCTGGCTCTGCATGCTCTGGCCGGACTGCTGCGTGCACTGCCCGGTCTGCTGGAGACCCTTTCCGGTCTGCTGGAGGGCTTTACCTGTTGACTGAAGGGCCTTACCGGCTGCCTTAAGCGCTTCACCGACAGCCTGCACTGCCTTGCCTGCAGCCTGCTCGCCCTGGCCCTGGGCCTGCTGGGCCTTGCCCTGGGCCTTCTCCTGCTGGCCCTGGCCTATCTGCTGCTGGCCCTGGTCCATCTGCTCCTGGCCCTGCTGGATGTCCTGCTGATCCTGCGGTATATCCTGCTGGTCAATCTGGCCCTTGTCCTGGAGAGCGTTCTGCTGGCCCTGGCGGGCGTTCTGCGCGTCATTGACGTTCTGGTTCATGGCGTTCTGGTGATCGCCCTGCATGGCTTTCTGGTTGTCAGCCGCCTGCTGGAGCGCGCCCTGGCCGTCTCCGCCGTTTTTCTTGGCGGTGATCTGGGACTGGCCTGAGCCTGAGCTGGGCTTGGCGGGATCCTGGCCCGCCCCTGTGCCCTGGCCGGCGGGGCAGTTTCCGGCGCCGCCTTTGCCTGCGCCGAGACCCTTCATAAGGTCGCCTACGCCTTTCATGACGTTGTTGGCGATCTGCGCTCCCATCATTTGCTTCATCGGGTCGTTATTGGAAGCATTCTGGGCAAGCTGGTTCAGGAACTGATCCTTGTTGTTGGGATCAATGCCCTGCTTCTTCATAAGCTCTTCAGCCTGCTGCTGCATATCGTTGGTAGGGTTGAAGCCGTCCTTCAGCTTCTGGGCATCGGGGAGACCCTGGAGGGATGTGGCATCACCGGTCCCGCCGGTCCCGCCCTGGAGGCCCGGTACCCCCTGCAGACTGGTGGCTCCTCCCTGCCCTATTGATGACGGAAGGCCCATCATCGAAGTGCTGTCCATACCTACTGGATTGATCTCGTTAAACATATCCTGCACCCCTCTTCCTGTATTTTTCGGGTCTCCCCATTTCTGGCTTTTCCCTGAGTTATTGTCCTACATGTATTTCCATTCTTTTTTGCCTTTAGTCAAGATCCAAATGTAACAAAAATGTAAAAAATTTCAGAAAAATAGTGAACATTTCAAAAATCCCCCTGCAGCGCCATTTTTATCATGAGGCCTTTACCCCCTTTGCAAAGGCTTTTTTAATAGCTGAGAGAGTTTTTTCCGCAGTGGCGGCCCATGAAAAACACTTTACCCTGAGAAATCCCTTTTCACGAAGACGGTCTCTCAGGATTTGATCGCCCATTAAACGGGAAAGCCCCTCCGTGACCTCACCGGCATCGAAGGGATTGACGGTAAGAGCTCCGTCACCGACCACCTCGGGCAGAGAGCTTGCCGTGGAAGTGATGACAGGTGCCCCGCAGGCCATTGCTTCCAGGGGGGGCATTCCAAAGCCCTCATAAGTGGACAGATAGGCAAAGATATCGGCCTTGTTATAGAGTTTCAGAAGGTCCCCGTCGCTTACGAACTCCTCATAGATCAGGGCCTGCCGCCCGATTGCCCTGTTGTAGCCTGCCGTGAGCTCATCGAGATTCTCATGGGGGAAAGTCACGTTTCTTCCGATGGTGATGACACTCCACTGGGGATAACGGGAGGCGATGCGGCAGAACGCCTCGAAAAGGGGCCTTATGTGCCTCTTGGGAGTCACGGCGCCCACGTAGAAGATAAAGGGACCCTTGACCCCGAAGCGCTTCTCCATAAAACCGGCTTCCACCTCCGCCACCTTGAAAAGCGGCGAGGGCGCCAGCGGAATGACCTCAATCTTGCCGGCGGCTCCTGGAAAGCGTGCCGTGATCTCCTCCCTGGAAAAAAGGGAATCGGTGATAATGACGTCGGCCATTTTCACGCCGTAGGCAGTCTTCTCTCTCAGGTAGGAAAGCTGCACCTCGTTGAATGACTCGGGAAAGGCTTCATGAATCATGTCGTGGATCGTAATCACTGCCGGCGGGACAAGGGGCATGGGAAGATCGTAAAGGGGAGAAAAGAACATATCCACGGGATTGTTCGCAAGCTCCCACTCAAAGACATCAGACTGGCCGAGCTTTCTTATCCCGATTCTCCTCCTCGTGAACTGGGGAGCGTCAAGAAAGGCATCCCGGGGCTCCTCATTGAGGTAGTACAGAATGAACTCTACACCGGAGGGAGCCAGTGACCATTCCCTGAGAAGGCTCTCAAGGTACCGCCCCACACCTGTTCTCTTTCCTTCAAGCAGTATTGCATTGATTCCCAGGCGCATATCACCCTCCACCCCATAATTCGTCTCAAGGGCTTGATGAACCTCCCATGGTGAGCCATGGAAAGTGATTCCCCCGCCTGCGGAGCTTTCTTGAAAGAGGAAAAGAAGCTTCCAGGGAGAAATTATTTACAAAGAAGGCAGCCACCCATGCTCCGCGGCGGTAAAAGAGAGAGAGTCCGCTGACCTATGAAGAAGTATCTCCTCATTGAGTCACAAAACCTGAGGAATTACTATATTCCTTTTTTTGAGATCAATATCCCTGCCGATGTAGTGCAGCCCCTGGGCCTCATCCAGCTCGCTTCAATAATCAAGGCCCGGGATCCCTTGGCCCACGTGAAGATTCTTGACCTCCGCCTGCTGAAGAATGATTTTTCAACGCTTGCGCAGATAGTCAAGGATTACGGCCCCGATTTCATAGGATTCAGAGGCGTGAGCCGCGATGCGGTCTTCATGGCGGACATGGTGAAGATGATGAGGTACCTTGTCCCCGGGGCGGTGCTTGTAGGAGGCGGGCCCCATGTATCGGCTGCCAGGGAGAAGGTGATGAAAGACGCGCCTCTTGATTATGCGGTTTACAGCGAGGGCGAACTGGCGCTGCCTGCACTCATTGACGCCATAGAGGGAGGAGGCGCCTTCCAGGATGTTCCAAACCTTATCTGGAGGGATAAGGACCGAAATATCGTGGTAAACCCCCTGGGGCCTTATGTGAGCGATCTTGACAGGCTCCCCATGCCCTCTTGGGAGCTTCTGGATCACGAGCAGTACTTTGCGATGAACTATTATCCCCAGGTTCCCATCAATCTCAACGCCAGGCGAGAGCTTGTATCCATCATGACAAGCCGGGGCTGCCCTTACCAGTGCATATTCTGCCACAACATCTTCGGGAAAAAGTTCAGGGCCCGCAGCCCCGGCAATGTCGTTGACGAAATCGAGCATCTTTACAAGAATTTCGGCATACGGCAGTTCGATTTCAGGGATGATATCTTCAATCTTGACAAGCAAAGGGTTCTTTCGATATGCGAGCTCATCATCGAGCGCGGGCTGGACCTGAGGTTCTCCTTTCCCAACGGCCTGAGGGCTGATATCATGGATGAGGAGCTGGTGCTGGCCATGAAGAAGGCCGGCCTCTACAGGCTGAACTATGCCCTGGAGACGGCATCGCCAAGGCTGCAGAGGATGACAAAGAAAAACATCAACCTGGAGAAGCTGCGTGCCATTATGCGATTCACCTCGGCCCAGGGAATCCTTACCAATCTCTTCGTGATGCTCGGCTTCCCCACGGAGACCCGCGAAGAGATGATGATGACCGTAGAATTTTCCCTCGATCCGGCCCTTGATTTCATCCATACCTTTACGGTGAACCCCTTTGAAGGGACGGAAATGGCGGAGATGCTCAGGACTGAAGGGGTGAACGTCGAAGACTTCAGGAAAAAATATGATTATTTTGCCGTGGAGTACAGCATATGCGAGCTCGCCCGCGATGAGGTGGAGGCCCTGCGCAGCGACCTGCTCAAAAGATTCTTCACACCGGAGCGCATCACAAGGACAACTGAGAAACTGAAGGCCTTTGCTTAGAGGCGTGAAGCCGGAGACGGGGGAGAAAACAGAGCCGGCAATGGATGGCCGGAGAAGAGGAAGTGGAGGGCACAAGACAGAATTCAAGGGAAGAGAGAGAATGCTCCCGCAGGGCAGGACCTGCAGGGAGCTTCCAGGAGCCGCCGGCGAAGGGAGAAATACCCATGGACTACAGGGATATCTATCATGCCATTTTCATGAATGATCTTCATGCGGTGCATGCCTTCCTCACTGAGGGTGTTGGGGTAAACTCCGTTGACAGCGATGGAAAGACTCCCCTCATCGAGGCAGTGGCAAACGGGGGGACCGACATGGTGAGATATCTCATCACCTGCGGTGCCAATGTGAACGTGAAGGAAGGTCAATATGACATGACCCCCCTTCATATAGCCGCCACGCTTGGCCATGCCGGGATCGCCGAGCTGCTCCTTGCCGCGGGAGCCGATTTCAATGCCAAGGAAAACAATTACGGAATGACGCCTCTCCATTCGGCTGCCTACGAGGGGCACCGGGATATAGTAAAGCTTCTGCTCTCCGAGGGAGCTGACATTGAAGAGAGAACCCATATCGGCTTCACCCCGCTCCATCTGGTGGCGATGAGAGGCAACACCGAAATGGCCGTTTTTCTTATCAGGCAGGGGGCCGATATCAATGCGAGGACTTACAATATCGTCACGCCGCTTCTCGTGGCCATTGAGCGCGGCAACAGCGAAGTGGAGACCCTGCTGCGCTCGGGAGGAGCCACGGAAGAGATAAAGATGTGGTAGAGCAGGGCGGTGTAAAGAGAAGGCGCGCCGCTCACGGGAATATGCGATGAGGAGGAGAGAATATGACCCAGGATTTTCAGAAGACGCTGGTGGGGACCTTTGTCAGGGAGAGCCTGCTTTTCGGGGCAAAGCATTTTCTGCAGGATGAGCGCCTTGAGTATTTCGGTGATCTCGGGGTGAATCTCGGAATTTTTGCCGACGAGCATATCCGCAGGACCCAGAAAATCGAAGGCATCATGGACCCTGCTCAGTTTGCCGACGAGCTCAAGCAGATATTCGGCTTTTTTGAGTGTGAGGTCGCCATTGAGGACAATGATGACGCGAATGTATTGATAAAGCCCCTGCCGCTGAAGGAGAAAGGCCAGGATGTGGATACCGAGCTCCTTGAAGCCTTCTACGCGGGGATCATCGGGAGCGTGGGCGCCAAGAATTTCGGCTACTGCAGGGTGAGCTTTCCTCCCTCGTCGCTGGAAAAAATAGCCATCAACCTGAACGATTCTGGAAACAAGCTTGACGGCACGGCCATTGTATTCAAGTCAGACGATCTTCTCTCCCGGGAGTTTCATCTTTACGAGTTTGTCGGCAAGAAGCTTGGGCAGCTCCTGGAAAAGAACAAAGCCCTTGAGACAAAGAGCAAGGACCTTGAAAGCAGGCCCTCGGTGCCTGCAGGGAAAGGTGCCGATCTCAAGCTTTTCAAGAGGAACCAGGAGCTTGAGAAGATCAACATCGAGTTCAAGTCAGAGATTGCAGAGCTCGGCAAGAAAAATGTCGAGCTGGCCTTCCAGGTCTATGAGCTTGAAGAAGATCTTCAGGCCAGGCAGGCTTCGATGAAGAATCTTGAGGAGACTGTCGAAGAGAAGCTCAGGGAGCTTGACGAGGCTCAGGAGCAGGCAGCCCGGAAAGAGCTTGAGCTCAGTAACGAGCTTGAAGGGACCAGGGAGTATCTTGAAAAGTCCCAGGCAGAGCTCCAGAACAAGTTGCTCGAGCTCCAGAATGCCCGCAATGAAATAGAAGCCCTTACTCTCAGGAAGGCGGAGCTCGAGAAGGAAGCTGCGCTTGCCGCAGCAGAGGTCAAGAGGGTAGAGGAGAGAATGGCGGAAATCCGCGAGGAGAACCGCAGGCTCGAGGAAAATGCGCAGGAGCTGATGAAGAACAACGAGCAGCTCCAGGAGGAGTATATCCGGAAGATAGAGGAGCTCTCAAGGCTTGAGTTCATGGTAGACGCACCGGAGCCTGTGAAGATTGTCGGGAAAGGCCTGAATCCCTTTGAAAGGATAAGGGAAATCCTGGACTCCTATCTGGGGGTACAGGGCGTCCTTCTCGTGGAAAAGTCCTACAGCAAGACTGGAGTGATGCATGAGAGCATTGCGCCTGAGGACATCAAGAAAGTCCTGGTATCTCTCGGGCAGGCCACAAAGAAGATTGCCTCATCGTCCCAATTCAAGGACATTCTTGTGAAACTGGAGGAGCTGCGCTCTGAGCTGGAGACAGGAGCAGCCCCTTCCGCTGCCGCAGAGCCTGAAGATACGGCACCGGCCAAGTCCGTTAAAGGGGCCTCTCAAGAGAAAAAAGTCAAGATAACCATTGAGAAGGCAGACGATGACGAGCCGGCAGAGGTGGAGGAAGAGGCACAGGAGGAAGAAGCACGGGAAGAAGAGGCGCAGCAGGAAGAAGCACGGGAAGAAGAGGCGCAGCAGGAAGAAGCGCAGCAGGAAGAAGCGC
>JAVHLM010000011.1:60141-141574 GCA_031082125.1 Candidatus Eremiobacterota bacterium | reverse complement strand
AGCAGGAAGAGGCGCAGCAGGAAGAGGCGCAGCAGGAAGAGGCGCAGCAGGAAGAGGCGCAGCAGGAAGAAGCGCAGCAGGAAGAAGCGCAGCAGGAAGAAGCGCAGCAGGAAGAGGCGCCCACAGCGCCCCAGGAAGAGGAGATTGACCCTAACTGGCTTATCGAGGAGATAGAAAAGGGCAATGAGCACCTGGAGAAAAAGGAATATGAAAAGTCCATGGAGCTCTTTTTCGCCCTGTATGGCAGGGTGAGCGACAATCAGGATGTCCTGAAGGGCCTCTTCTTCAGTTACTGCGGCTTCAACTGCTGGATTGAGGCTTATGACGTCAGCAAGAAGATTGCCATTGCACTTCTGGATGGCGAAGAGAAGAAAGCCTTTGTCAATGCGCTCCAGGATGTGATCCAGAACAGGCTCAATCAGGTCCGAAACAAGGAACAGCAGAAGATGTATATGTCAGAGCTCGCAGAGCTCCTGCTGCTGCATAGCAATAAGAAGCAGCGTGCCCGGGAGATTCTCAAGGAAGCCTACAAGATTTCCGAGAGGACTTCTTATGATGAAAAGATCCTTTTTTATCTCTCGGGACTGATGGTGGAAGAGGGCGCCAAGAACACCGGCGAGTATCTCTATACATACCTGGAACAATACGGCGAGAGAATGGAGGTCTATGACAATATTGACCAGTTCATAAAAAAGGAGCCTGCATCGCCAAAAATAAAGGTTATTGACCGCATCAAGGATTATCTCTCGCTGCCTGAAAAGGAAGTGAACGAGGCTTTCAAGGCCAAGATCGAGGAGGATGTCTTTCCCCAGGCGGTACAGCTTTCACCGGCGATCTTCAAGAACATTGACGATCCCCGCGAGAGCTGGATCACCAACTTCTTTACCGAGAAAGTCTTCCCCATCGTGCCTCTGGACAGCGGCAGGCTCTCGAAAAACTTCTCCACCTTCCTGAAATCTTCGAAGCCTGCCAAGTTTCAGGAAGCTGCGGAGAAGGAAGTCAAGGAGTTCAACAACAGCATTTTCAAGATAGAGAACCTGGAGATCCTCCAGTACAGCGGTCATCAGCCCTTCTTCCTCCTGGTGGCCCCCTCTGACTCACCCTCGGTGATTCTGAACCTCTCCAATCTCAAGGAGCTCAGCGAGATACAGAGAAAGTTCATCATTCTCCATGAACTTGCGCATCACTTCAGGCATCACACCAGGATATGGGCTATGGCCGATGTGCTCACTGCCGAAGAAAAGCTGAAATTCACTCCCCTCATCAAGGAGCTTTTTGAGAAGACTCACACGGATATGCCCGGCAGGCTTGAAGAAAGGCTCGACGGGCTCGCACAGGAAGGTGAGAAGGCAGTGGTGGAGCTTGAGGGCCTCCTCCAGGAGCTCCAGGAGGGCGTGGAAAGCATCCAGCTTCTGAACCTCTTTGAGTTTCTCACCCAGAAGAAGCCCTTCAGGAGCATCTTCAATGTGATAGCCGACCGGTTTGCCCTCCTTGGCGTGAGAAATCTCAAGGAGGCAACTCAGGCCATAGTGAGGGATGAGATAAAGGAGGACTGGGTGCTTGAGGAGATCAGGAACAAGGGCCTGTCCGGGATATTCGCGCCGGAAGAGAAGTTCGCCGATGTAAAGCGGCGCGTCCAGGACCTCTGGGTCTACACCCTCAGGAATTACCCGACCAAGAAATAGGCTAGGGACCCTGGCCCCGTCTCTTCAGGTTACTGCTCATCACCCAGCAGAGGAATGACGATTGACGAGGGGAGAAGCCTTGAAGGCTCCCCGAGGGTTGTCATCGCGCAGGCGCCTCCGATATCGGCGCGCTCATTCAGGGATATCTCCATCCAGAACTCGCCTTTTTCCCAGGTCAGGCTCCCGTCTCTCCCGACAGGGAGAAGGGCCTCGGGAAGCTCTATGGTCTCCTGCACTACAAAACCCGAGGGTATCTCAATGGCTTTTTTCAGGTGGAGCTCCCAATCCCCGGCTGTGCAGGCTGCGCCCGCGACTATCCTTTCGCCTGGGCTCTCAAAGGCTGGCCTTATCAGCAGTGAATTCCTGGCCTCCAGCACAAACTCCGGAAGGCTCACCTCCCTCCCGGCAGGTGAGATCGTTTTTCCATCACGGAGTATCCTTGTCCAGGGGATCATTCTCGTGAGGGTCTCCCGGGGAGGAGTGCCCAGGAGCTGCGAGTAGTGAGGCGAGGTGACAAGCTCCAGTATCCCTCTTGAGAATACGGGGTGAGCCCCGCTGTTGATGACCCTCCCGGCCTTCCAGTAAGAGGTGAATCCTTCAAGACTCCCGGAAGAGCGCAGTGCCGAAAGCTTCTCTATAGGGAGGGTGTTCACTATGAGGGAGAAAGAGGCCCCTCTGGTGACCTCCCGGGCATCGCGGAGGACTGCCCTGATGCCGGTTTTTGTCAGATACTCGGCCAGATAGTCAAAGAGGACCGTCTTTTCCTGGTTCAGCTCCGTGAGGTCTTCCATGTCGGCCATGAGGGCTACCGAGGGAGAGGCCTCTGAAGCCAGCAGGGAAGAGATCTGATCGGCAATGAATTTCAGGGAATCAAGATAGGTGAATGATTCAGTCGGGAATCCCAGGCTCCTCCAGAGGGCCAGGTCCCATCCCGGCTTTGTGCCCTGGAAAACGATATCACCTGAAAGCCCGTTGCAGCTTATATCAAGTATTTTGAACGAGGGTTGGATATAGCTTTTATAAATAAAAGGGGCAATTCTTGTCTGGATTATCAGCGTATCTTCAGGCTTCCAGGGATTTTCCCTGATAAGCTCCTCGTAAGGGCCGGGACAGGCGAGGAGGCTCCTGATTGCGGGGCTCTCCTGCCAGAGGGCGTATGATTTCGCTATGAGGGTGAGGATCATTTTAAGCTTGAGGCTCGCGGCCCTGAGGGTGCGGAGATCGATGAAGAACCCGCGGAGGCTTGTTTCGGGGATATCCTTCAGGTGGGTGCCAAGGGCGGGGTCGCTCTTTCTCAACAGGTCATCAAGCGTCGAGAGGAGCTCGTGAAGGTGCGTTTTTCTGCGCTGTAAAGCGCCCTGGTGAGCGTTCATTAAGACCCTTTTCCTGCCGTTATGTGGTGGTTGCCCTCAGCACTTCCTCCATGGTAGTGACCCCCTTGATGACCTTTTTTACGCCGTCATCCATGAGGTTCTCCATTCCATTATCCCTGGCAATCTTCCTGATGACATTTGCCTCAGGGGAGCGGATTATGGCGCTCTTGAGATCTTCGTCAATGACCATGATTTCGAATATTGCGACACGCCCATGGAATCCTGTGCCAAGGCAGTCCTGGCAGCCTTTGTCTCTCTGGCGGTAGAATTGAAGCGTCGAGGGAGGGCTCTTGATATTCATCCCTCTCAGCTCCGATTCGCGGGGCGTGTAAGGCTCCTTGCACGAGGGGCAGAGCCTTCTCACAAGCCTCTGGGCTATTATCCCGATGACGGAAGAGGAGATCAGGTAACTCTCGACACCCATATCCACGAGGCGTGACACTGCAGTCGGGGCATCATTGGTGTGGAGCGTCGAGAGCACCAGGTGGCCCGTGAGGGACGCATGGGTTACGATATCTGCAGTCTCGGGATCGCGGATCTCTCCCACCATGATCACGTCAGGGTCCTGGCGCAGGATGGAGCGGAGGCCGCTGGCGAAGGTGATGCCGATCTTGGCGTTCACGGGGATCTGGCCGATCCCCTCAATCTGATATTCCACGGGATCCTCGATGGTGATGATGTTCCTGCGCGGACTCTTGATCTCCTGGATCATCGCATAGAGGGTGGTGCTCTTGCCGCTTCCCGTGGGGCCCGTGATGAGTATTGAGCCGTAAGGATGAGAGATGAGGCTCCTGAGCTTCACGTAGTCTTCCTTCAGGAGGCCCAGGTTCTCAAGAGTGATGATCTGGATGCCCCTGTCCAGGATACGGAGGACGATTCTCTCGCCGAACTGGGTGGGCAGAATGGAGACGCGGACATCGAGGGCATTGTCACCGGCCTTCACCCTCATCCTGCCATCCTGGGGGAGGCGGTGCTCGGCAAGGTTGAGCCGTGCCATGACCTTCACACGGGCGCACACGCCGGTGTACTGATTCTTGGAGATCGTCATTGTCTCATGGAGCTCGCCGTCGGTCCTGATGCGCACCCTGGCATCGGCCTCGTAGGGCTCGATATGAATATCGGTGCCCCTTCTCTGGAGCGACTGCAGGAAGAGGCTGTTCACAAGCTTGATTATGGGAGCGTCCCTGGAATGGGAGAGGAGATCCTGTGTCTCCTCTTCAAGTATTTCGAGGGAGTCGTCATCATCGTCGCTCCCGGAGCCGATGTCCTGCACCAGGAGGTCCCGCAGGCCCATATCGATCTGATCTCTTTTCATGTAGAGCGGTTCCAGGTCTATCTGGAGAATGAGCCTGAGGTCCTCTATGGCCTCGAGATTCGATTCGCTGCACACGCCCAGCTTGAGGTCACCGTTCTCCTCTAAAGGCAGAAAGAGGTTGCGCTGCAGGAAATCTATGGGAATCTTTTCTTTAATCCTGTCCATTAAAAGACAACGGCTCCTCAGTGCGTTTCTTCCTTGCTCTCGTCTATGATGAAAGGCGCCTTTTCATTTTTGGCTTTGTCCTCGTGGATGATGCGGCCGTACATGTCGGTGATCTCCTGGAGCTCCCTGGAGTTGTTTATTATGTGGGGCGTGAGGAACACGAAAAGCGTCCGCTTTTCAGCGGTTTTTGACTTGTCTTTGAAGAGAAGATCGCCCAGGAGGGGTATTTTCTCCAGGAGAGGCACGCTTTTAATAGTCGAGAGGGTCTTGTTGTCGATGAGGCCGCCGATGATGATGGTCTGGCCATTCGCCAGGGTGATGAAGTTCTTGATCTCCCTGTTGGAGATTACAGGCACCACGTAGCTCATCACCCCGACATTGGGCTTGAGGTACTCCACGAGGTCCTTGATGGTGAGCTTCATGTCGATTCTCACCTGGTCATTCTGCCCGATATGAGGAGTAACTTCCAGGTCGAGCCCCACCTGCTTGTATTCATAGCTGATAACGGGCTGGTTGTTATTGTCATATTTCACCCCCGTGGCGAAAGGCTGCTCCGTGCCGGCTATGAACTTGGAGAGCTTGTGATCGTGGGTGAGCACGCGGGGCGCCGAGAGAAGGTTCAGGGCGTTGTCGGTCTGGAGCGCGTTGATAAGGGCAAATATCTTGGGATAGAAGACTTCCTTGCCACCTATTTCCAGGGTGACGCCCTCGCTGCTCACTCCCCCTGCAATGAAGCCTCCGGCGGCAAGGGTATTGTAGATGCCCTCGAGGCTGAGGCCTCCCCCGAACGAGGCAAGGCCGCCGTCAGTGACCACGTGCCACTTGGAGCCGATGTCCAGCATTTTTTTCAGGTACACCTCGGCAATAATGCATGTGATGAGCACCTGCTTGTGCTCGATGTCAAGGGAGTCGATCATCGGCTTGATCTCTGAATATTCCTTGTCAGTGAGGTAAAAGACCAGCGAGTTGGTGGTCTTGTCGAAGGAGAGCTTTGACGAGATGAAGGTCTCCTTCTCCTTGGACTCTGCAGTGCCCTGCTGCTCCTTTTTTATCTCCTCGACAAGGCGCTTTTTCTCTTCCATCATGGTGCCGATGGTCTTGGCCACCTCCTCGGCGTCGGCGTTCTTCAGGTAGTGGACGCGGAAGGTCCTCACGTCGGGCTTGATGACGCGATCTTCCGCGTCGATGTCCGAGAGGATGTTCTCGATCTGCAGGAAGTCCCTGTCGGTGGCCATGATAAGGAGGGTATTGGTGGGCTCGTACGCCGAGATCCTCACCTGCTGGTTCACGCCTCCGGCCGGCGATGCCGCCCCCTGGACGCCCTGGAAAATGGCCTGGAGCGAAGTGGCAAGCTCCTTCACCCTGATGTATTTCGGCTGGTACACCCGGAGCATGGAGCCCCTGTAATTGGCGTCAAGGTGGCGGATAATCTGGGTGAGGCGCGTCACGTTCTGCGAGGAGTCGGTAATAACCACGGCATTTGAAGGCTGGTAGGACGATATGATGCCTGTCGAGCCCATCATGGGCCGCAGAGTATTGGCCATAAGCTCGGAATCGGCGTTGTTCATCAGCACAAGGGCCACCACGTAGCCCGTCCTGAGCTTCGGGACCCTCATGCCCACGTACCTTGTGTCTTCCTTGCGGGCGTCGGCAATCGGTATGACCTTATAGGCTTTCCCGACCTGCACCACGCCGTACCCTGCTGCCTCGACGGCGGAGATGTAGAGGTTCCAGGCTTCCTTGACGGGGACTTTTCTAGAAGAGAGAATCGTGATATTGCCCGATACGCTCTTGTCCACGATAATGGTGCGCTTCGTGAGCTCGGCCATTATCTTGGTCATGACCTTGATATCGATGGAGTCGAAATTGAGCATGATGCTCCCCGAGCGGAGGGCATTCGAGATTTTTTCATCAATCTTCGGGGTCTCTTTCGGCGCCCCTCCCGCCGGCGAAGCCGGTGCCGGACTCTGTGCAGGGCAGCTCCCTGTGAGCATGGCAAGCATGGCGAGCACTGAAAGCATGACGAGTATAGTGAAAGACAACTGTCTCATTATGACCACCTCTTTTACTGACGCACATCATCCTTTCAGGTATGACGATATCGTCAGTAATGCTCTGCGAGTATGAATCTCAAAAGACTGCTATATTCTCCATTCATCGGGGAAACCCTCTAGGCTTTCGTGACGGCGATATTATTGAGAGTTCCCTGGATATTGAAAATGAGCGGCATCTGGCCTACTTTCACCTCCAGCACACCCTGTACCTGTGACGGCGTGGAAGCGTCTGCGGAAGTGATGGTGACGGTACCTTTTCCCGTGAGGCTCGCCCCCTTAAGATTGAAGACTATGCCGGTCTTCCTGGGCTCTATGGTGTCCTGGCCGTCAATGGTGAGGGCGCCGGATATGAGAGGGTTGGGAAACTGCTCGATTGAGGCGTCGAATTTCCCTTTTCCCTTGCCGGTCTTTATGTCATAGGTGCCGCTCGCGTTCAATGTGCCTTTCCCCAGGCTTGTGGAGAGAAATGCCGGAATGGGAAGGCTCGATATCGTGTAATCAAGCTTCTGCCTGGCAATTTTCCCGCTCACGCGGCCTGCTCCCTGGGAGCCTCTGAAGGTCATCCCCGAGAGGGAAAGAAACATGTCGATGGAGTCAAAGACGGCAACCTCGTTCTCCTCCGAGACGATTCTGACGGAAGAAAGCTTGATCGAGGGAAAGGACCCGGTGCTCCTCTCCCATGATACGTCGATTTTCTTTTCCGTGCTTAATTTTCCCGCCATAGAGGAGAGCATTGAGATATAAGGGAACCTTATCACTGCAGTTATGATAAAGACTGCAATAAACAGGGCCAGCGCGAGAAGTGCTTTTTTCAGCATCTAGTCCTCGAGAAAAAGTTTCAGTGTCCAGAGACCGTCAAGGTTGTGATCTTTCACGTTGATTTTCACTATACTGATCCTGGCCTCCTGGACCAGGTGGATGAGTTTTATCAGCTCGTCACCGGTGATATCGTCAATTTTCACCTCTGCGCCTTCCTTGTTTCCTGTTGTGCTGAAGGGCTTCAGATACACGATTTTCTTGTCAATTTTCAGGTTGTTCCCGCTCTGCTCAAGAAAAGAGAGGAGTGAGACGCGCTCTGCAGGGGATGTCACCGCGGGGAGGTTACGGTATCTTTCGATTTCCGCCTCTATCTGCTTCCATTGCCCGCGGTAGGCGGCTATCTGCTTTTTTGCGACCCTGATGTGCTCAAGGCTGGGGAGAATAAAGAAGACCACGTAAAGCATCAGCAGAATGATCGGGACTCCCACGCCGTAGATGATTTTCTCCCTGGGCGAGAGATCCTTAAGATTCATGGCCATCTTGAGCCGTCCCTTTCAGGGTTATGGTAAGGTTAAAGGTGATTCGCCGCGAGGGAAGCGTTTTCCCTTCACGGAGCTCAACTTTTTCAAAAGAGGCAAGGAGCCCTTTCCTTATGAACTCAACCTCCTGGTATGATGCCGCTTCTCCGGTGATGGTCACCGTGCTCTCCGAGAAGTCAAACTCGTAGATGATGATATCCTTGCCTCTTATCACCTGCGAGATTGAGTCGAAGATGCCCAGGATATTGGGTCCCCTGTTCTCGGCGAGGGCCGCCTTCTGGCTCACCTTGTCGCGGAGCTGATCGAGGGGCCTGTTGATCACGGTAATTTCAGGGAACTCCTTTTTCACCACCTTGTTGATCTCAGCCTTGTAAGCTTTTGCCTCTTTCACGAGAGCCGCCTCATGCACCATGAGGCTTGCCGAGCAGAGCAGGAGGGGCAGTATGATGCCGGCAGCCCAGAGCACCAGGGGATCATGGGAGCTCTTTTTCTCTTCCATGAGGTTGACGCCTGTGCCGTATTCCTTACCCCTGAGGGCCATGCCGAAGGCCACAGGGTACGTGTAGGGGGAGAGGTCCTCAGGGAGCGAGAAGGTGGCAACCTGTGTTTTCAGGCTCTCCTGGAGGAGGGCCTGAAGGCCGGGAATCTGGGCGCCCCTGCCGGTAATCACTATCTGCGGGTAAGGGAACGGCGAGGGAAGGCCTGCAGTGCGAAGGGTCTTGATAATCTCCTCCCGCGCCGTGGAGAGTGCCAGGCCCTTTTCGCGCTTTATGGATTCTGCCTCAGCGAGGCTCACCTGCATCTCCTTCATTATCAGCTCGGTGATGAGGCCTCCCCCCCTCAGAAGGACCCTGATGAAATCTATGGCGCCGTTCCTGAGCCCGCAGAAGAGGGTTTTTGACGCGCCGAAATCAATGATGAGCCCATCTTTTATGCCGCAGTAAAGGGCCGTTCTCACCAGCGCAAAGGGCTCGGCGTCGAGAGCCTGGATATTTTTCGGGAGCTCTTTTATCTTTTCGCCAAGAGCCTCGGTGGGTGCGATGACCACAAAGACGGAGCCATCAGGGTTCCTGCTGAAATCCCACACGGTACTTTCCAGGGGGATGGCGAGGGTGTCAGAAAGCTCCTCCCTTATGATCTCCCTTATTCTCTTCTGGTCGGTGAAGGGAAGGGTGAGGGTCCTGAAAGTGAGGACACTCGACGGAACGGCAGCCTGAACCATCGCCGTCCTGGGGTTTTCAGCAATCTTTACCTTTTTCCAGCCGAGCTCAAGATATATCTCCCGCGCTTCTGTCGTTCCGGAATCCAGCCCGCCTGACAGTTTCATTATTCCACCTTCCAGTACAGAATCTTTGAGCCCCCGTCGCTCATCCTGTTCACGAGCCCCGTGAGTATGGTGCGGTCGCCTGCCCTCTCCACTTCAATTATCACCCTGAAGAAGGAGCTCTTCACGTCGGCAAGGGACTTGATGCGGAACGCCGTGTCGGTGTTGAAGCCCGGCATCTCGCTGAGGCCCTCAATCTTCTCGAAAGGCTTGTCGGTCCTTCTCGAGATAATCTCATCGGCCATTTCCCTGGTCATGTACTTGTCAAGGCTCTGAAGCACCGTGACGCCCGCCGTGTTGATGTTCACCTTCCCGCCGTGCGTGGGGCACAGGACATCTTTCAGGCCCGGCATGTATTCCCCCGATTTCACCTCTCCCCTCATCACGTCGTCACTGAAGCCTTTCACGAGCAGGAGCTCATCGACGGAATCGAAAAAGCCGTTCTTGCAGGGCTCGCTCGTATCGCCCTGGAGCTCGCTTCCCTCGGGCGCCGTGGGATTGCTGTCGGGATCAATCCAGTCCACGGCGGCGTCAGACAGGCTCTGCTGCCTGTTCACTATCTGGAGCAGCCTCCTGAACTGCTCGACATGCTTCTCATCGGCGAGCTTGTTGTCCTGCACAAGGCTGTTGAGGGCAAAATACCTCTCTTCATCTTCAATGTGGATGGTGATCTTCCCTTCATCGACCTCGAGAGAGGGCAGGGCCTGGGCCCATGTGTCCTGGAGTGAATCGTAGTCATTTATGTTGGTTTGCTCGAACTCCAGGAACTTCACCGCCCCCCTGAAGGCCGACAGGGAGATGTAATAGCCGGCCTCCCTGTTCTGGAGCCTCGCCAGATATTTCTGCGCATAGAGGGTGTCGCTTGAGAGCTGCAGGTTCATGATAAGGAGGATCCCAATGACGCCGAGCACTGTAACGATAATCACGGCCTGTCCTGTTTCTTCAGAGTCTTTTTCTTGAGGGCATTCATGCCGGGTGAGACTGAGAAGCTGAAGTTCTCCACCTGGCTCCCTGCACTATACCACAGAGAAACGATGATTCTCTCAGGGAGGCTCTTTTCCCTCCATTCGGTGTATTCCTTTTCTTCGCTCATGTAGGTGAGCGAAAGGCCCGTGACGGCGTCGGTCATCTTGCGCCACAGCTCCTCCTCGCTCTCCAGCCTGGTGCTGTCCTCAATAAGGTCCATCTTCCTCGCGTAGGGAAATTCCCTGTAAGCCAGGAAGAGCTTCCCCTCCTCGGTTTCCTGGATGCTGTAGGACGCTTCGCAGACACCCCTCGCCACCACGGGAGAGGCGGTGTAGAACCTTATGCTGTCCTCCCCTTCATCTTTGCCCTTCTCGCCTATGAGGGAATAGGGGAAATTTGGCGATGCGTAGAGGTTCAGCATCTGCTGCCTCATCTGGGCATAGACCTTCATGAGCTCAAAATCTTTGTTGGTCTTGATGCGGGAATCGCGGGAAGCCCTTGCGCTGTAGAGGAGTGAGCCAAAGGTTATGGTAACGACGATAAGGGCCATACCGACCGTGATGAGGACTTCCACGAGGGTGAAGGCTCCCTGGCTTTTGCTAGAAAGACTTGAAGGTGAATGACTTGAGCTCGGCATAGATCGCCTCTTCATAAAATACCTCAAGGGAAAGCACCTCAAGGGGGAATCCGCTCTGCGAGGTGAGCTCAGTCTTTGCGCTCACGGAGAAAGGCTCGTAGGACTTCTCATAAGTCCCTTCGAGTGTCTGTGAGGAGAGCTCCTCCATCTCCCTCGTGGCAAGCATGAGGGCCCTGAACGAGAGGGAAGTCCTTGCAGCCAGGGCTATGGAAGAAACTTCCATTCTGAGGAGGGCGACGAGCACAATGGCAATGATTGCAAGGGCCACAAGGACCTCCACGAGGGTGAAGCCCTTCTTTTTCCTTATCATTTCGGTCTCCTGTAGATTGCCCCGTTGCTGCCGCTCCAGTCAGCCTGGATCCAGAACACGTAGGTCGAGTCGGTGATCAGATCGCCGGGCGATGTCTGCGATGAGGCAATGACCTGGATATCGCTTCCCCCGATGTTGGTCTTCTTGATGGAGCCGTTCTCGCCGCCGGAGCTGTCCTTTTCGATGTAATAGATATAGTTGTTGCCTGAGTCACACCATACTCTGGTAATTCTTCCCTCTCCCGTGAGGACTATGGAAGAACCAGTCTGGTTCATGATTGATTTCCTTATGGTGGCCTCCAGCGTGATCCCCGAGTACGCGCCTTCGCAGCAGTAATAGGCGTTCGTCGCATCGGAGGTTATGGAGACGGGGAGCTTGAGGCTCGAGGCCAGGGTTGTGGAGCTCCCCCCGCCTGTGGAGAGCTTCATCACCGAGCCGTCGCCGCTTCCCGTGGCGCCGTCAGTAGTCGTTCCCTCGTTGGTGAAATAGAGAAAGCTGTTTTTGTAAGTAATTGCCGACGGCCTGTTCAGAGAGGTGGCAATCTCCGTGGCAGTGACAGTGCCGTCGAGGGGGCCCTTCCTCACGGTGCCATTGGTAAGAATGCGCTGCGTCCAGTAAACTGCGGTGCCGTCAGAGACAAGCCCTCCCACGGCATATTGTTTGCTGAAGAGCTCCACAGGCGCGTCGGTTCCGTTCACTCCCACGCGCTTGATGCCGTTCACCTGGGCGTCGGGCTGGGTGGGATCGGCCTCGGCGATGTAGATATAGGGGTCAAGGACATAGATATATTTCGGATAGCTGAGATTCGATGAGGCGATGGTCTCCGCCGAGCCGCCGCTCTTTTTGACCCGGTAGATCTTTCCCTCGTAGAAATCGCTCCAGTAGATATAGTCACTGTACACACCCAGGCAGGAAGGTGAGCGGAGGCCCGATGCGAGCGTGATGGTGGAGGAAGTGCCGGGACTGCTGCCGCCGCTTGTGTAGATTTCCTTCGGCACGTAGTTATTTCCGCAGGAGTGGAGACAAAGTGCCGCAACAGTGCCCATTATTATGACAACCGCAGCAATCAGGTATAAACTGGCCGGGGTTTTCACTACACACACTCCCTTTCAGAAAATTCTGCGGAACCTTCTTCCACAGCAGAGGATCTCTTTCCTCCCGCGGCTGCTACTCGGTGAGTTTCCTGAACTCCGCCAGACCGCGGAGCGGGGCCAGGAGCTCCTCGTCCTTTGCAAGTTTTTTATTGGATGGCTCGAGCTCGATGGCCTTCTTCAGTGATTGCATTGCTTCGGCGAGCTTGCCAAGCTTTGCCAGGGCGCAGGCCTTGTTGTAATAAGCGGTCTCGTTATCGGGGCTCCATTTAATAATGGCGTTGCAGTGCTCCAGGCATTTCTTGTAGCTGCCGCCCCTCAAGTATGCCGCTCCCAGTGCGAGGTGGGCATTGACGAGATCAGGCTTCCCTGCCACGGCCTTTTCCAGCAGGGGCAGCGCTTTTTCCGTCTTTTTCTCGTGGTAATAAAGAATTCCCAGGCGGTAATAGGTCGTGGGCGCTGCTTTCCCAAGGAGGATGGCGTTCTCATAGGCTTTCTTGGCATCCTTGTAGTTGCCTGCCTTTGCGAGGTAGTCGCCGAGGGCCTCACGGTACTCCATGTTCTTAGGGGCAAAAGAGACGGCTTTCCTGAGGGCGCCTTCCGCCCGGGTATCATTTTTTTTCAGGTACGCCTGGGCGAGGAGATGATGGACCATTGCATTCTCAGGCTCTTCGCGGAGAAACTCGTTGTAAGTATATATGGCATCGTTCACCAGGCCCTCCCTGAGATATGCCCCGGCAATGGCGCCATAGACTTCGGCTTCAGGCACGACGCAGCTCTTCATGGCTTTTTTCATCTCGCCTCTCCCCTTGTCAGGCTGCTTTTTCTTGAGATAGATTTCACCGAGCCCTATGCGGGCGTCGGTGTACTCGCTGTTGATGGCAAGGGCCCTGGTGAAGGATGCAAAGGCCTTGTCATGGCTCCCTTTGCTGAGATAGATCCTCCCTTCAAGCGTGGCGCTCACAAAATCGCCCTTGTGGAGGGCCATGGCCTTGCTGGCGCACTTCAGGGCCCTGTCGTATTTCCCCATCTTAATGAGGCAGCGAGCCTCCATCTGCCACCCTTCGTGGTCTTTGGGGTTTTCCCTGGTGTGCTCCTCAATTGCCCCCAGGGCTTCGCGGTAATTCCCCCCCGTCATGAGCTGCTCTGCAGTCTTTTTCCAGCCGTCGGACTCGCAGTCCCCCCTGCCGGCGGCCAGGACGGTAAAGAGCAGCAATGCGGCTGCAATAAGGGGAAGAACATGAGAGTTTAATGCTTTCATAACGGCGTTCCTTTCATGAGAAGAGGCTCAGCAGGGCATCTATTCCCTTCTGTCCGCCGACCTGTGTGGCCAGGAAGAGCAGAGCTCCTCCGGCAAGCCCCGCCGAAAGGTACACCCACCCTGCGGCGAGCTCGAGGATAATGGCCGTTTCATCATGAGGGGTCCTGCCGAGCTTATTCTCTGAGTCGGCGAGCAGAAAGAGAGACTCCCCTGGAGCGGGGCACTTTGCCAGGAAAAGGGCTGCATCGGGGAATTCCCTGGCCAGGGTGTTTTTTACCGGTATGCCCCAGGCGTACAGAATGTCACCCTCGCTGATGCTGCGGCCGGGGTTGTGGAAAATACCGGTAAGGGCATCCTGGATGAAGACCAGTATCTTTTTCCCCCCTTCCTCAAGATAAAAAGGAACTGACTGCCAGGAAAGCTGCTTTTTAAAGCGCTGCATCAGCTGCTGGGAAAGTTTTGCGCCATTCTCCGTCACGATATACTCACGGTAGAGAGTGCCATTTTCCAGGGTATAGGGGCCCGCAATGGCGCGGCCCTTTACTTTGACCGGAACCCGGTCGGCTGCAGACAGGTCTCCAAGGGGAACAAGCCTGCTTTTCCCGGGAAGCCGCGCATTTCTTATGAAGTCATTCCTGGAGGAGATAATGGTGGCGCCTAAGAGCATAAGGCAGAAGCACCACGTCAT
The DNA here is from genome assembly GCA_031082125.1 of Candidatus Eremiobacterota bacterium. Taxonomy (NCBI): domain Bacteria; kingdom Bacillati; phylum Vulcanimicrobiota; species Vulcanimicrobiota bacterium. The sequence goes on along the minus strand of JAVHLM010000011.1, from coordinate 127,407 downwards.
CGCGGTGAGGAAATGAAACGACGAGAGGTCTCTTTCACAGAGCATGAAAAAGGTGATGAGCATTATGACAGGCAACGCTTCCCATGGGAAAAAGCCCCCCAGGGATCTGCGGGAGCTGTAAAGGTGCCTCCTGGGAGGCACGGGCTGCGGCTTGAGCTCGGCAGGTGCCTGTGATTCCGCATATTCCTTCCCCGGGAGGTTCTGCCTCAGGAAATGGAGGAATTCCTGCTGGGCCCTCTTGTAAAGGTAGAAAGAGAGCCTCAGAGTGCGGTCACCGGCGGTGGCCATAAGGATGTCGCTGTGATGCCTGCCTGAATCCACGCTGAACCTTGTGATGCCCTCATAGGGTATCTTTTCCGCGATTTTGCCTTCGTTCTTGAGATAGAGGGCTTCCGCAGTGAGGACACAGCCGCTTTCACCGGTTCCGCCCGGGGAGTTGTCATAGACTGCCATGAGCTCCGCTCCGGCTGCTGAAAAAGCCTCCGGGAAGCTCTCCTTCACCTTATCCGCGAGTGTGCCGGGGATTGCGGGATTCTTGTATATTCTGTTCGCCGGGTCATGGGGGAGGTGGTAGAAATCTATGCCGCCGGCCCCGGCAGGCTTCCCCGCGCCGCCTTTCTCAGGATGGGTCCTGTTGAGGAGCACGCCTTTCTCCAGGATACTCAGCAGATATGATGCCACTACAGGATGGATGATGAACTGAAGCTCTATGGTACGGCCATCCGAGCTCTTTATGACAAGGGAGGGGATGTCGTTGTTGAGGATCTGGCGGGTCTTGCATTCAACGTCGGTGATAGCCGCAAGGCGGAGGCTCCCCCAGTTCTCATAGCCCATATTATATATGAAGGACCGGGCAGTCATCATGAAGCCTTCAGTTGCCGAAGTCTTATATTCAAAGAGGGCGAGCACTTCCTCCGGGAGCTCCACCTCTTCTTTCCCGTAATGGGAGATGGCGCTGTGGACAAGCGCATCGGGCAGGTAGGGCGACTTGTAGAGGCCTTCAAGGGGGACGTGGGGAAGCTGCTCTGCCACGAGCCTGCTCCACTGCTCATCGAGGGTTTCGCCGCTGATTGGCTGCGAAGACTGAGGGCTCGCGCTGTTTTCCTTCACGACGAGGGAAAGGACTGCCGTGAGCAGCACTGCGGCGCCTGGATTTTCCATGAAGCTTATCTTGAAGAGGCCCCCATCCTTTGTCTGGATCGCCACAATGGGGAAGGGGGTCCTGGGATCGCCTCCCTTCTGATCTTCAAAGGAGATGATATGCTCATAGGGGCATCCTCCGAAGCTGCCGTAGGCATCCCTGTATGATATCCCATGCTCGGTGAGGGCAAAGCCTTCCTTGCCGGCACGTCCCCCGTCGTAGAGGGCAAGGATCCTGTCCCCCCTGCTTGTCACATATTTTGCATAGGATTTAATGCAGTTGCTGAAAGTCTTTTTCGGTATCTCGGGGCTTACATGGAACTGGAGCTCTCTCTTTGAGCGCAGAAAGGGAATAATTACCTTTTTCCATTTACTTTCTTCAATTATAGCCATAGCGCCCTGACGGCTCTCCCTGAAGGCACGCCCCGCTGGAACCCCCGGCCTGACCTGCTGGTTCTCACCGGAACTCTATCTTCTTATAGTATTCGATGGCCGGTCTTCTGTTCAGGATCTTGAAAAACTCGCTGAAGCGCTCCTCGCCCACATGCATCCGGTAATTGTCGAGGATCTGGAGGGCCATCTGCTTGTCCTCGAATTCCAGGATCTGGACGTGGATTCTCGGCTTTTCAAGAGACTGGAGGTAGGAGCTTGAAATGAAGCCCGGCTGTTGTGAGAGGTACTGGACCCACTGGTTCATCATCTGGTCAAAATCCTCTTTGCGCCTTGTATTGACGTCATAAATCACCACTTCCACCACGCGGCCCATAGGCTCCTCCTTGCGAGCAATCAAATGCCCTGGACAGATGATTCGATTCCGGGAGGGCGAGTTCCTTTCAGGCCCTATCTCACGAAAAGGGCGAGAATCTGCGACGCCAGAATGGATACGAAGAGCGAGAGAGGGTAGCAGGCCGCGAAGACGGAGGTGGGCTCCTCGGAGCGGATCTTGGCCGTCAGATTTCCCAGGGCTGTTGAGCTTACCATGCCGCCGCAGACACAGGTGAGGCTTTTGATGAGATCCATGCTGAGAAGCTTCTGGCAGACGATAAAGATCACGCTCATGGTGCCGAAGAGGATGAAAAAGGAGCTGATGAGCATTTTTGTCATCTCGGGGAGCGCAACGCCTGTTATCCCGGCACCGGCACTGTCTCCGACACCTGCCAGGAAAAGGCAGAGGCCGAGCTCCTTGATTACTGTTTTTGCCGAAGGGGACATCTGGCCCGTGAGAAAACCAAAGCGTCTCACGTACCCCAGGAAAAGGCCCACAAGGAGCGCCCCTCCCGATATCCCGATAGTGACCATGCCAATGCCGGGAAGGGGGAGCTTGAGGCTCCCCAGTATGATTCCCAGGGCTATACCAAAGCTCATGGAGATCAGATCAATCTCGCCGAGGGTTTTTTCCCTTTTTCCGAGCCATCCGGTGAGGCGGTCAAGGTTCTTTCTTTTGCCCACCGCCAGAAGGGTATCTCCGAGCTCAACGACATGGTCGTCGGTGGGGACAAGCTCCAGGCCGCTCCGCCAGATCCTTGTGACTACCACATGGTAATGATGCGAGAGCCCCAGATGCTCAAGGGAAACGTGGTGAAGAGAGGGGTTGGTGACAAGGATATGGCGGGCCTCCACGAGGGGATCGATCTCCAGGTCTTCATAGGTCTCGTTCCCGAGGAGCCTGTGGACTTTTTCCAGGCTCTCCTCGGTGCCTACGGCGAGTGCCACGTCACCTGTCCTGAAGAGGGTATCGCTGGTAGGGATGATGATTTTCCCCCTCCTTCTTATCCTTGCGATGGTGGCCCCTGTCTTCTCCCTGATGTCAAGCTCTCCTACCGTTTTCCCCGTGGCGCCCGGGTTTTCCACGTGGAACTTCCTGCTGATCAGATGGGTTTCGGCACCATCAATGTGGCGGCCCGTTTTCTTGAACTCAGTGAGGAGGTCTTTCTTCATCACCAGGGGGGCCAGCTGGATGAAGACTATCACTGCAATGAGCCCGAGAGGGTACACGAGACCATAGCTCGGAAGAAGCATGCCCTGCCAGCCGCTGTCCATGAGGATTGCAAGGCTTGAGGAGTTTGTGAAGCTTCCCGTATAGATCCCAAGGGTCACCTCGGGGCTCTCTTTCAGGAAATGCGCTGCGCAAAGGGAAAATCCGATGCTCGAGAGGCCCATGGTGAGGGCTACGATAATATAGGGAATCCCCTTGCGGGATATGGCATTGAAAAATGAGGGACCGCCCTGTATGCCGAGGGCGTACATGAAGACAACAAGGCCCAGCGTGGTGATGTACTTTGAAGTGACTAGGCCGGCGAACCCGAAGGCGAGGCCTGTGATGAACACGCCGGAGCTTCCAAGGGAAAACCCCCTGATGGTGATCCTGCCCAGCAGAAGGCCGCCGCACACTACGATGAAGGTGTTGAAGAGTGGATCGTTGGTTATTCTATAATAAAGCGTCCCGAAATCATCCATTTCTGCTGCACGCAACGGCCATGGCCATCATTCCTCAGTCTTTCACTCCGGGGGGCAGGGGCATCTCGTCGGCAAATGCCTGGGGCGGCGGCATCATCTGGCCCAGGAGGTGGCTCATGAACACATAGGCGTAAAACAAAGTGAACACTATTCCTACGCAGCATGCCAGCAGTCCTGCATAGGCGACCAGCTGCGCCAGGAGGGCCAGGAGGAGGAACAGGAGGTAGGTGCCGATGTTTGAGAGCATGTAGTTGAAAATACGCCCCACGTTGAAGGCGGCCTTGAAATCGCCGGTGCTCACATAGGCAATGAGCACCGCAGGGAGCATGATGCTGAAGAAAAGCCCGTAGAGCGAGGAAAGCCAGCTGATAAGGGCGGGCACGGCTCTGTTAAGCACATTGATCCCCTCCAGGACTGTTTTCTCAGAGAGGTCTCCTGAGGTGAAGATCGAAAAAGCCCCGGAAGATGAGATTGACGAGATCGTAAAGACCATCATGAAAATCATCGGAATGTAATAGATCATGTAGATGGCTAAAAGCGTGAGCCCCTGCATGAAATAGGCGCCCATGTCCTGCCATTCAGGGAGTTTTTCGTCGCTCCCCTCGGCGGTGTCTTTGATAATCCTCACGCAGTAGCCCCAGGTGATGAAATTGGCTATGGGTATAATGGAGAGAACGCCCCCGATGAGCATCTTGGTAAGCCATTTCGGGTCCCTCAGGGGATACTTGAAGGCCTTCTCAATATCAAGTTTCATCTTTTTCCTCCTCTGTGAATATGGTATAATTCACAGTATAATGCATGAAAAGGGAAAGGCTTAATATTACTGCCTTCTACAAGGCAGCCCGAAAACCCTTCGCCTTTTCAATTAAGGGGTTCTCAATTATGGCAGGGCAGGGCATGGAAAAGAGCTCCAAAACGGCCAGGGATTACAAGGCCCGCCGCTTAAGGCTTTTTGTAGTGGTAGTCATTATTGTGATAGCGGTGCTCATCGCTGCGGGATCGTTAATAAGAGGATGCCCTTTAACCCCGTGGGACAGGGATGACAGGAGCTCAATTATCCGGTACCCTTACGGAAGCGAGCAGTTCAGCCTCTTTATAAAGAACTCCTGCGATGAATGCGGCGAGGGGAGCGATGAGGAGTTCTATTCATGGTTTGAAGGGCTTTATGCCCGGTGGAGGGATGATTCTGTCAATGCGGGAGCCTTCCCGTTCGGCGCTTTTGAGAAATACGACTTCAGGGACTTCCTGAAAAAGTCCGATATCCATTTCGCTTCCATTTCCGATGAGACAAAGAGGGGAGAGGAGCAGCTCAGGTGTGCCGCGGGGGTTCACCACCTCGTGAAGGCCGTCATTCCTAAATTCAGCCTCGAGAGGGGCTTTGAATTCGTCAATGTCATGAAATACGGCGAGCGCCAGTGTTTCCTCCAGTCGGTCCTGATCGCAGGAATTCTCCAGGAAATGGGGCTTGATGCCGGAGTAGTGATGGTGTACAGGAATGAGCGGGGCGAGGAATCCAACAATGGCCATGCCCTTGTGCTCCTGAAGCTCTCCGATGCCTTCGATGTGACCGTCGATGCATCTGAGAAGACGCCCTTTGCATGCCACCGCGGCCTCTTCTGCAAAACCGGCACCAGCTATCGGTACTACAACCCCATCTATGAAGGGCCTGACAGGATAATCACCGCTTACCGCACCACGTCAGGGGTGCCCGTGGCACCACGGGAAGTGCTCTCATGCGATGTGCCTTTTCTTATGTCCATGTTTTATTTCTACCGGGGCGAATGGGCTCCCGGAGGCCTCAGGAACGGGAAAAAGAGCCCCGAGGGGCTGGAGCTCGCCGCGTCATATTTTTCCCGGGCCATCAAAGAGTGCGGGGAGAATCCCCTTCCCGTCTATTATGCCGCACGAGTCAGTGAAGCCAGGGGCCTGAAAAAGCAGGCGCAGGTTTACTACCGCCAGGCTTTCAGCCTTTACAATCATTACGGCTGGGTGCCCAAGGGCCTCAGATAGAGCGGCACCCAGGGGGCACGGGTTACTTTGCCACGATTCCTTTGATGCCTCCGGCGGTGAGAAAGGCAATATCGGCAAGGATGGAAGGAAGGGTAAGCCCGCCTGGATAGGCGATATACTTGGGCTCCCAGAGGGGATCAAACTTTTCCTTATACTGTCTGAGCCCCTGGAAATTGTAAAAGTGCTCCCCATGGCGGAACACTGCAGATCCCAGCCTGTTCCAGAGGGGAGCCAGGGCCCTGTCCTCGAGGCCTGAAAGGGACGCCATCCCCAGGTTGAACCACCGGTACCCCTCTTGGCTGCTCCAGGCAATGAGCTTTATGAAAAGATATTCCATCACCCCTGAAGGCGCCTCTTCTGGAATATACCTCATCAGATCAATGGAGATTTCCTCTTTCCCTGCGCCGGTCCAGAGATTGGCGAAGGCCATGATCCTGCCCTCATATCTGACGATGGCGGCGGGAAAACAGGAAAGATAAGCCTTGCTGAAGTTTCCAAGGGTGAATTTCTTTTCCCTGGTATTTTTATGGGCAAGCCACGCGTCTGATACCGCTTTCAGCTCGGGGAGCAGCGCAACCACCTCTTCTTTCGGGAGAATCTCGAAAGAAGAGCCTTCCTTCTCAAGCTTGCTGATAAGGTTTCGAAACTTTTTTCGAGAGCTTCCCTCCATGGAAAACGAGCCGAGGGGCACGCGGGCTTCTTCTCCAAGCTTGAGAAGAGTGAGGCCCAGGTCCACATAGAGATGGAGGTATTCACGCTGCACGTCGTAGTAGACTGTTCTGCCGTCGTGGCGGTCCACGAGCTCCCTGAGCTGCCAGGTGAGCTCGGCCTTTTCCTCCTCAAGGCCGGCGGGGTCCCCCAGGGCTACCCAGGTCCTGCCATGGGTGCCGAACATGAGAAAGGAGCGCCCGCTTTCGCTGAAGAGAAAATTCTTGTCGCCAAGGAGCGAGATAGAGGGGTAAGTCCTCGGCGAGGCTTCCACTATTGCCCTGGCTTTTGCCAGGTCCTCCGCCGAGGGAGGGCCTGGCGACGGTGCGGCAGGCCTGAAAAGCCTGCCAATGGCAAAAAAGAGCAGCAAGGCCACGGCACCTATGGATGCCCGCAAAAAGCGTGGTGCATCGCCTTTCAGGCTGAAGTTCCACCAGAGCTCATGGGAGTATTCCACATGCTTGTGCGAGAAGGAGCCAAGCCAGAGAGAACACAACAGGATGATGATCACCAGCGAGGCCCATTGAATCGGTGAGGATGCTGAAGTGAGCGATGATTTCCTGTAAAACTGCTGCTTTGCCGGGAGCAAGGCGAGAAGCATCACAAGGAGCACTAGCGCTTCCTCGTAATTGAGGCCTCTCAGAAGGGAAAATACTATCCCTGAGCAGAGAAGGGCCACTGTCAGATGATAGGCGGCATCAATACGGCGCTGAATGCCCCAGGCGAGCAGGAGGAGTGCTGTTCCCACGAGGCTCCCGAGGAAATGTGATATCTCCAGGACAGGGAGCGGCACAAGCTCGACAAGAAGTCTTATGCGATGCTTGTCGGCAGGAAGAGCCCCCGAGAAGAGGAGGGTGGCTCCGCCGATAAGGGTTGCCAGGGAGAGTACATAGGGTGCAATTGCAGGGATCCATTGACTGAGGGTCCCGGCAAGCTGCTTCATGGACTCCTTCCTGTGGAGAATCTCCTGGATTCCCAGGAGGGCTGCAGCAACGATGAGAGGGAGCAGGTAATATATCAGACGGAAAGCGAGAAGAGAGGCAATCAGCTGCGATCCGTTGAAGGAGGGGCCAAGCAGGAGCATCATGACAGACTCGAAAATCCCCAGGCCGCCGGGGACCTGGCTCGCTACCCCCGCGATCTGCGCAAGGAGGAAAAGGGCTATAAAAAGGAAAAAGTTGACGGGATCGCCCTGGGGAAGAAGAATGTAGAGAACGCTTGCCGCCACGAGCCAGTCAAGGGAGGCGAGGACCACCTGGGCGCAGGCCATGGAGAAGCGGGGGAGGGTGAATTCCAGGTTTTTGATCAAGAAGCTCCTTTTCTTCGAGGTGCAGAGCACAAGGTATCCAAGAACGGCCATGAGAAAAAGGGCGCCAAGAGCATGCAAAGAGTGGAAAGGCAGGTGGACGCCTGCCGGCACGGTTATGTTTCCCCGCGTGAAAGCAGTGCCTGCAATGGCAAAAAAGCCGAGCCAGAGAGTTGCGCTGCAGAATGCCAGGATTTTCGCGATATCAAGGGCCTGGATTCCCCATGAGGTATAGAGGCGGTAGCGCACCGAGCCCCCTGAGAGGAATGAGAATCCAATGGTGTTGCTGAAGGCATAGCTGATAAAGGAGGCAAGGGCAATATTTCTATAAGGCAGGTTGAATTTTACGTAGTGGAGCGCCAGAAAATCATATAATGTGAGGGTGAAGTAGCCAAGCATGGTGAGAATGACCGCCACGGTGACGTGCAATGCCGGCATGGCTTTCAGATAGCTTATTATATCGTGGTAGTTGTGCTCTCTCAGCAGGTGGCTTATCGTCCTGAGGGCCACGAAAAAGAGAATGATGCTGATGGCAGGCGCAGCTAATCCCGAGAGCTTCTTGACCATACGACCTCGTCCTAATTCTTTCTCAGCCTGAGCACCTCTTTTGTCACCGTGCCGTCGAGGCCTTCTGCAGTCACAATGACCTCCCGGGGGACAGGGCTCAGCCCTTTGAGCTCATACTCGAAATCCAGCACCGGAACGGGGACTTCCCTCCCCTCCTCGATGACTATCCTTTTTTCTCCGGGAGCGGAAGCCTTGGTGGCACCGATGCGCTTTATGGTGGGGGGAGTGCCGTTTACCAGGATTTTCCTGATCCCGCTGCGGTGCGTGACTGTTCCCGTTATCACTGCCGAGGTACTGTTCACTATATAGATATTGTTTTTCATTTGTTTCACAGAGGGGGCATCGGGACCCACGAGGAATACTGCTTTTGCAGGCGCTTCCACCCTGCGGATCTCAATCACCGGCGCCTTGGTATCGGCTACAATGGGGGGCGTCGTCGGCGCCTCGACGCCCGGTGGATAATATGAATCGTAATTGCAGGTGTAATCGGTGGTTCCTATGGCAAAAACTCTTTCAGAGAGGGCTGCCGGGCCGGTATGCTCCCTTTTCGCCGCATGCCTGAGCACTCTCTCACGGAGGATCATCCGCACTTTTTTTACGAATTCCGCGGGGTCGGTGATGCCGGCCAGGGATGCAGTGCTGATGGGCTCCTCTGTGGCGATGACCTGGAGGTAGTCCCTTTCCTTCTCCGGCTGCACCTCGAGGGAGAACGATCCCTGTGGATCATCGCCCAGCACCAGGCTTTCGCCGGCCTTGAGGGTGTTTTTCGCCGCGTATTGATTTGGATAGATTATGAGGCAGAAGCCGCTTTCATTGGTGCAATAAACAAGGAAATAGCAGTCGCGGTCTGCCGTGACAGTGGCCACGACATTTTCACCGGTCATATATGCTTTCTTTGCCGTCTGTATTTTTACTGAGAAGCGTGCCCATTCAGCATCCCTGCCGAGGTTTTCGCCGCTTATCAGGTAAGACTTCGCCAGGACGGTCGTTGAGCACCACAGGAGAATAAGGAGCGCTATTCCTGCAATTTTTGTCAGGCTTCCGGCGATGTGCATATGATGATCCTCCTTGTGCCGTATGAGTTTCCCCTTACTCCTCTATCACGTAGGTGACGCCGTCGGTGGCCCAGGATGCCCTGTCCCCCGCTCCCACGGGAAGGGAGACTCCTCCCCCCGGGCCCTGGCCTGTGCCCTCAAGCTTCTGCCTGAGGGTCTCCAGGAGCTTTTTCATAAGGGCCACAGGGTCTCCTTCGATCTCCCTGAAGGCGCTCCTGAGGCTCTTCGGATCAATTCCCCATGGATCGATATACTCCCTCGTGGCAATCGCCTTGATCATCTCCTGCCCCGAAGGCCCGGCAATCCTGTAAGTGAAGAGAAACTTTCCATCCCTGAAAGGGGGGATGGTGTATTTCCGGCCTTTTTTCACGAAGCTCTCGCTGTCATACCTGTTGGGAAAGATTACCGATATGAGCCCGTCTGAAGAGACATGGAGGAGAATAAGATGGCAGTCCTCATCGGTCCTGAAGGTGACGCCCAGTTGATCGCCCACCTTATAGACGGGCTTGTCTTCATCAAGGTCCAGTTTCACCGAGAAGGGCTCCAGGGGGTTGCGGAGGTTTCCCAGGCATTTTATGTAGTAAGCGGACTTGAGGCTCGGTGCGGCGGCAGCCGCAATGGCCCCGGGAGATTCTCTCCTGAAGTCCTGCAGCAGAGTGAAATCGGGGGCATAAAGGCCATAGCCGCCTCCATTGAGAGAAGGGAGGATAAGACGGTCAGCATCGGAATTCCCTCTTTCAACCTTCACATAGGGAAGGGCCCCGAGTTTCGCCGCGATCCCATCAGCTCCTGTAAAATCTTCTATTGCAACAGTGACGGGCGCATTCGCATATACCCTCGTTTTCTCCCTGACCGGGCAGCCGGGGACTACACGACCCAGGCCTTCAATGATATCGGCGGTGCACGAGACTGCATCAAGAGTCTTCACTCTCAGCAGACCGATGCTTGATGATTTTTCAACACCTGTGGAAGCGGGAGGGTAAGCGGCAAGGAGAGAACCGCTTGTGATGCCCGTACCTGCTCCTGTGCTTATTGTAGCAGTTGCACCATTGACAGCTGTCACGCTGTTCACCGGGTCGCTTTGCACGGGAGGACTTTGCACGGGAGGACTTTGAACGGGAGGACGTGCCCTGGGCTCCGATGATGCTGCCTGGGGAAACCCTTCTTTGAAGAACCCCCTGAAGAGGTAATTGCCTTCGAGCTGAGGAGTCTGCAAAGGGTTCTCTGCCACTACGGCTCTTTTGATCTCCCTCAAGGAATCTTCGTAGGTATCTTTTGGATTATTACTCAGATAGCTGAAAAGGTGCTTTGTAAGGAGGCCGCAGGGGAAGGTCCTGTTTTTGACCTCAATGCTGCTCTCCTGGGATTTTTCATAGGAGGCGCATCCCGAGATGACCACCCACGGGAGAATGATGGAGGTCCCCGCTTCTTTGGAGCCTGATTTTGCGCGGGTATCGAAGAATCTCTTACCTGAGGCCGGGACTGCCTCGTTGAAGTCTCCCGGATTCATGAATTTGATCTTTTTCTTTACCGCCTCGGTAAGGAACCCTCCCTGCAGGCCCTTGGTGCCTGTATCGGAGAGGGCACGGGTTGCAGTCCCCGAGAAGCAGCAGTCCAGGATCACGGTGAGATTTCTGGCAGGGATTCTCCCGAGGAAGCTCCCGAGCTCGTCGTCAAGGAGGAGATTCCGGGGGGCAGTGAGGGACGCCACGGCATCGCGGGGGCAGAGGGCCTCGTCATAGCCGTCAGGCTCGTCACCGTTAAGGTCGTTGGTCCGGGTGCCATGGCCGCTGAAGAAGAACACTACGGTGTCATCGGGTGCAATTGAGGTCAGAAACTCTTCCAGGGCTCTTCTTATGCCGTTAAGAGTGGCTTCCCTGCTCCTGAGGACTTTGATGTCATTTTTCTTGAAACCATATTTCATGGTCAGGAGATGGCTCATCAGGTCCGTATCATTTTCGCAGCCCAGGAGGTTGCAGTTTCTCACGGCGGTATATTCGTTCACCCCTATGAGGAGGGCTTTTCTGGTGCCGGCCTCGGCTGCGCGGGGGGAAAAAAGGGCGGCGAATATAAGGATAAATAGAAAGAGCCATTTTGACATTCTCATAGGTTCTCCTCCTGGAGAGCGCATATTATTCCTTTGCCCCTGCTTCACGGAGCATTCTCGTTATCTTCTCGTATTTCCTGATACTGGCTATTCCCAGAGGGGTGTCGCCGCTTTTGTTTCTCATATTGATGCTGGCCTTTTTTGAAATAAGAAAAGCGGTGATTTTCTCGTTATTGAAGGTGACGGCCCAGTGGAGCGCCGTGTAACCGTCGTTATCCGCGGCGTTGATATCTATTTTATGAGTGATAAGATATTCCAGAAAATCCCTGGGAAATGTATCTCCTGACGCCATTCTATGGAGAATCGTCTGTCCCGAGGAATCCCTTGTATTGATATCTGCGCCATGCTGCAGAATGTAATCAAGCACCGGCTTGTATTCTTCAAAATCGCGATTGTAAAGGTTCGCCACAGCCGATATTCCATTTATATCCCTTCCGTTCACATCGGCTCCCCTGGCAATCAGTGATTTGATATCATCCATGTTCTTATGGAAAACGGCCCATACGAAGTCATTCTCCAGCGTCCCCTGCCCCGGTGGAGGAACGGGTGCTATGGAAGGCAGCGCGGGGGTGGCATATACAGGGGGAGGGGGGGCTTCAGTGGTCAGGGTAGCGGGAGAAGGCACCACGTAGCCGGAGCCCTGAGGATGGGCAAGGGCGAACTCCAGGCCTCCTGAGGTGCCATCGAGGGTTATCCATGGCGCCTGGACGCTTCCACGCTCGCGCTTTACTGCCTGTGCCACAGTCAATCCAAGATATTCGTCCAGTGATTTGACGGTGACGGCACCTTTTGTGTTCTTTGCGCCGCCGCGGAGGCCCTGCACCAGGTAATAGGTAAAAAAGCCCATGGAATTCTCAGACCACTCATACGAGCGCTGCTCCCTGCTGCATGAGAAGAAAGTGGCGTTGAATGCCATGGTTCCCGCTGGTACGGCGCTGCCCGGTTTCGCCTCCATGGGGCCTTTTAGCTTGAGCCTCTTCGCAAATGATTCAGTAAGGACGTTGTCCTTGTCGCCTTTCCCTGAGCGTGGATCGTTCCTGCAGGCGTCAATGATGATGATTTTTTTCCCTGCAGGCATTTCCTCAAGATATCTCCTTAGGTTCGAGACCTTGAGGGATGTCTCCTCGAGGGTGTCCTTGCTGTAGGGGTCGCTCTCCATCGTGAGAAGATAGCTCTCCTTTTCCATGTCCATCCCATGACCCGAGAAGAAGAAGAGAAAGGTGTCACTGGCCTTTGCCTGTGACTTGATGTAGGACACCCAGCGGATGATGGTGCCCTTGTCGGGCATCCGGTTTCCTTTCTGCTCGCTGGTGAGGAGGAATACATCATCGTCCTTGAAGGCTGCCACTTCAATGAGTGCCTTTTTTAATTCCCTGGCATCATTGACGGCACAATGGAGCGGCGAGACTTCCTTGAAGTAGCTGTTTATGCCGATGACGATAGCCCAACGCCGTCCCTGTTCCACCGCGGGAGCGGGCCTTGCAGGCAGACAGTATAACAGAGCCGCTGCCAGCAGGGCAGCGAGCACAATGCATCTGTTCAGCTTCATCGGAATGACCTCCTATGGCGCTTTTGCCCCGCGGGCCTTAAGGAAGCGGGCGCACTTTTCCCTGTTGCAGGCTCTCGCAATCTGGAGGGGCGTGAGGCCCTGGGCACTGGCATTGATATCGGCGCCTCTTTTGATAAGCAGGGCTGCTGCTTCCATGTTGCCGGATCGGGCTGCGAAATGAAGAGGAGTGGCGCCTGTGACGTTTTTTACATTTACCTTGGCGCCCCTGTCAAGCATGGCCTTCACAACTTCTCTGTCACAGAACATTGAAGCCATATGGAGGGGCGTGTTTCCGCCGAGATCGCCCGTTGAAGGGATTGCTTCTGTTTTCGTCATTGAGCTGCCGCCTTTTTTCAGCAGGAAAAGGACCATCTCCTTCTGATTATTGGTGACGGCGGCATAAAGGGGAGTCATGCCGCAGGCCCCTCTGGCATTGATATCGGCACCGCTCTCAATGAGAAGCTTTGCCGTGGCGAGGTCGCCCACCAGGGCTGCATGGTAGAGAAGGGTACCGCCTGAAGAGTCCTCTTCATCGACACTCCAGCCCTTCTGGATGCTCATTCTCACTTTTCGAGCCAGGTTGTTTTTTTTCAATGGAGCATAGCACGCGAGCAGCTTCTCCGTGGTGGCGGGGCCTGGATTGGCCTGGAAGGCCGCCATCGATTTCTGGAGTTTCTTCACGTCAAAACCCTGGTAAAGGGTGAGCAGGTGCGTGTTAATCTGCGGGTTAAGGTCCAGGAGCATGCAAGGAGGGACTCCCATCGCTTTCCTTTCCATCTTCCCGCCAAGGAGGCGCAGGATGTTCTTGTTATCGGCAAGCCTGGCGCTCTCCAGGACCGTGAGCCCGTATTTGTTTTTTGCCGTCATGTCGGCGTTTCCCGCCAGCAAAAGGCGAACCATCCTCTCGTTGCTGAAAGCCACTGCCCAGAGAAGGGGCGTGTAGCCGTCATTGTCGGCGATATCAAGGTTGGCGCCGTGGGCCGCAAGGTAGTCATAGAGAGGCCTGTTGAAATTCATTTCGCAGGCCATGCGGTGAATGATGGTCTGGCCTGAGCTGTCCCTTACGTTGATATCGGCGCCATGAGATGTGAGGAAATCAAGCACCTGCCCGTAATCGGAGAGTCTGCCGTTCCAGAGGTTCACCAGGGCCGGCATCCCCGTCCTGTCACTCCCGTTGATATTGGCGCCTTCCTCAAGAAGGGACTTCATTTTTTCAAGGTCCTTGAAAAAGACGGCCCATACGAAGCGGTCATCGAGATCGCCCTGCCTTGAAGGGGCACAGGAAGGGAGGGGCGACGGAACAGGGGGAGGGACCTTGACGCCCGGGGTGATAAGAGGCTTCACCGGCCTTGCGTCAGGAATGACTGACGCCGTATCATGGCCGCACTCCCGCGAGGCACAGCTTCCGCTGCCGGGGCAGAGTAAACTGGTTGCCGCAATTACAGAGAGAAAAGCAATAATATGCCTCAAGGTCATCATATTGGATTTCCTTATTCCCTGGCTCCCTGCGACTGCAGAAACTCGGCAAACTTCTGCTGGTTTTTCGCACGGGCGAGCTGAAGAGGTGTCAGGCTCTGGACTTTTGCATTGATATCGGCATGATACTGGAGAAGTATCTTTGCAGCATCGATATTTCCCTTTTCAGCGGCATTGTGAAGCGGGGTGGAACCTATGCTGTTTCTCACGTTCACGTCAGCGCCCTTGTCGAGCATCGCTTTCACTACCTCACCGTCACAGATAGCGCTTGCCACGTGCAGGGGGGTATGCCCTCCGAGATCGTCGGTATTGGGAACAGGCTTCGTTTTTGCCATACAGTCTGCTCCCTGCTCTATGAGGAAGAGAGCCATAATCTTCTGGCCATTAGAAACAGCCATATAAAGGGGAGTAATTTCACTGGATCCTTTTGCGTTAATGTTGGCGCCGTTCTTGATAAGCAGTTTCGCCGTCTCCATATCACCCCTCATTGCCACATGATGAAGCAGAGTGCCACCCGTGGTGTCCTGCTCATTCACGTTCCAGCCGTTCTGTATATATGAATTCACTATGGCCATGGTATTGGAATTCTTTGTAAGCTCGCTAAAGTAGTTGAGGAGTTCCTGTTTGTTCACTGCATTGGGGTTGTTCTGGAAAGAAGCCATGATTTCAGAATATTTAGTCATATCCTGTCTATCATACATATTAATCAGAATTGCGTTTATCGAGGGATTCCCATAGGTGGTGTTCACCGTTCCCTGCCCCGCAGGCTGGACGGGATTCTGCGACACCGGCGTTTCCACGGGCTGCACCCCATGCGGTTCTGAATCATTCACTTTTCCCGGCCTGGAGAGGACAAAAGAGAGGTAGCCGCCGGAGCCCTCTGACTGGTTGAAGGGCCTCTGTTCCGAGCCCCGCTCCCTTTTCACCGCCGATGCCACTTTCTGTCCCAGGTAGGAATCAAGGGAGTGAAGGGTCACATTCCCTTTCTCGTCGGCGGCGCTGCCTTTCATGCCGTCCACCAGGTAGTAGGTAAAGAACCCCATCGATTTCTCGCTCCATTCATAAGAGCGCTGCTCCCTGCTGCAGGAGAAGAAGGTGGAATTAAACGAAGGACCACCTTCGATGCCGGCCTGCGCCGGCTTTGCCTGCAGGGGAGCCCTGATTTTCAGCCTCTTGGCAAAATCGTCAGTGAGGAGGTTATCTTTTTCGCCCTTTCCTGAACGGGGATCATTCCGGCAGGCATCTATAAAAAGGAGTTTTTTTGCCGCCGGCATCTCTTCCAGGTATTTCCTGAGGTTTGAGACCTTGAGGGAGCTTTCCTCCAGGGTCTCCCGGCTGTAAGGATCGCTTTCCATGGTGAGGAGAAAGCTCTCCTTCTCCATGTCCATCCCGTGGCCTGAAAAGAAGAACACGAAGAGATCGTCGGGCTTCGCGTTCTGCTTTATGTATGAAAGCCACCTTACTATGGTGCCCTTGTCGGGCATCCTGTTTCCCTTCTGGTCGCTTGTGAGGAGGAAAATGTTATCCTCGCTGAACCCCCCGTACTTCATCAGGGCGTTTTTGACCTGGAGGGCGTCATTTTCCGCGCAGCGAAGGGGTGTTACCTCTTTCATATACTTGTTTATCCCGACGACGATGGCCCACCTGGTCCCCTGCTTCGCGGCATGGGCCCCGGGCGGGAGGGAGAGTGCAAGGAACAACAGCGCCGCCAGGATCGCTGCAGTCATTGAATTCTTTGACTGTCTCATGGCATCTCTCCTTTCATCGGTAAAGCACCCCCAGTGAATGGTATATATATTCTACCACACATGGGATGTCAATACCAGCACCTTGCCCTGTAAGGGCACGACAGCCCTGTGCATATTTTTCTCTCTGCCATCGGCCATTCTTCCTCTCCCGCCCGGTCCCGCATCTTACCGCAGGCAAGAGCGAGGGATTCCCGGAACCGTCCAAGGGCGGCATCTGCCACGTCAACCTGGCGGAACTCCACGGAATCGTCGCTCATAAAGATCAGGAAGGCATCGAGATCGCGGTGCGGCAGGGTGTTTTTCACCGCCATGGCATAAGAGAGGAGCTGGATGCGGTAATCAGAGGGCTTATCCTTGTCAGCGTGTGAATACTTGTAATCCACGAGGTGAACGGGCCCCTTGCCGCCGTCGATAATCAAGTCTATCGTGCCGTGGAGGAACACCTCGACGCCCGCTTCGACCCTCAGGAAAAAGGGATGCTCCCTGTAAAGGCGGGCTTTGGCGTCAAAAAAGCCCAGCCTGGCTGTCTCAGGGGCATCAAGGAACCTGAGCACGGCTTGCATGATGTGCTTCGTCCTTTTGAAAAGATCCGGCTTTCCCTGGCCGATTTTAAGGAGCTGGTGCTCCAGCTCCCCTCGCTGGGTCTCCCTGTCACTGAGAAAGTCCAGCTCCTGGAGAATGCGGTGCATGGCCCAGCCCTGGGCTTCCCTGATCTCCTCGGGCGACTGGCTGTCCAGGGGCATCCCCGCCCCTTCACCATGGCGCATGAGGCTGTCGTAAAGATACTTTCTCTCGCAGGCGTGAAAGGTGAGCAGGTGGGTGGGAGTGAGAAAAAGCGTTGAAGGCAGGGGCTTTTTGCAGTCCAGGCACCGCGCCAGGACGAGGTCGCCGGTGCCTTTGTCCAGCTCCCTGCTGAAAAGCGGCAGTGCCTCGTCAGGGTTTTCCTCAACTTTTCCGGTACTGCCGGGATGGGCAAGTGAAGGCTCCGCATCAACGGGGGCAAGCTCCCGCCGCGGCCGCGATAACGACAGGGCCTGCTCTTTGAGGAGCTTCACCGTGCCATTGTAACGTCTCGGGAATGAAGCTCCCTCCCTGGAGAGGATCACTTCTTTTTCCGTCTCGCCTGAGGCGGTGAAGGAATCAATCACCTCCCGGCCGAGAAATCCGTGGATCTTCTCCCTCCAGGTCCCTTCCTTCTTTTTCCCGATGGGAGCTCCCGTCAGAACAAGGTAATCACGGGCTCTGGTAAGGGCAACGTAAAGGAGCCTGAGGGACTCAGCCTGTTCCTTTTCGCCGTATTCATCCTTGATGAGCTTGTAAAGATAATTGTCATAGGCATCTCCGCTTTCTGAGTCGATATAGCGGCAGGCGATGCCTCTCCCCGGGGCATAGGCGAGGGGCCTGGTCCTGCCTGGCTCGGTTCTTCCGAGGTCGGGCACTATCACGACGGGGAACTCAAGGCCCTTGGCCTGGTGGATGGTCATAATCTTGACGGTTCCCTCGAGCTCCCCGAGAAGCTGCGCTTCCGCCTCAAGGGACTCCTCCCTTACCTCCTTCTCCATCTGGAACACAAAGGCCTCAAGGGTGGAGACTGTGCCCTTTTCATAGCTTCTCCCGATGTTCACGAGCTTGCGGATATTGGCCACCTTCTGCGCTCCCTGGAAGGTTGACAGGAGCACCGCCTCGAGGTCAAAGGATGAGATGATCTCGCCGATGAGCTCCCCGACAGGAAGGGTATCCCTGAGGTCTTCCAGCTTTGAGAGTATTTCCGCTGTCCTTGTGAGCTTCATGTGCTCTTCGTGCGGGAGGGGGGGATACCTGCGAGACCTGAAGGCCTCTGCGAAAGATAAGCCCTGTGCTGCCATGGCGAGCCTTATAAGCGTCTCGTCACTGGTACCCGAAAGAGGCGAGCGGAGCACCCCTGCAAGGCTCACGTCACGGTGGATGCCGCTCAGGTACCTGAGCACGTTCAGTATGTCCAGAACCTCCTGGCAGCGGAAGAATCCCCGTCCTTTCACAAGATAATAAGGGATATTGTACGCGCGGAGCGCCTGCTCATAGGATCGCACATGGGTCAGGGTCCTGAAAAGGAGTGCCACGTCTCCCGGCTGGGCAGGGCGCTGCAGAGGATTCCCCTCTTCATCCTCGTCGATAACGGTGACACCCAGTGAGGGATCGCCAAGGAGGCATATTCTCCTTGCTATGGCATCAGCCTCCAGGGCCCTCCGGGCTGAAGCGGAGCCTTCATCGGCGGTGAGGATGAGCTCCACGCGGCTCTCTTTCAGCAGATACTGCCTCCTGGGCCTGAGATGGTCCATGTCCTGGAACCTTATGAAGGCACTGCCTGTGCCTCCCTGCATGAGGCTCCCGAAGAGAGGGTTGATGACTTCCAGGATGGCATCGAGAGTCCTGAAATTCTCCGAGAAGGAGACCACTTCTCCCCCCTTGCTCTTCACATCGTCTATGACGCGGGAGAAGACTTCCACGTCGGCGCCCCTGAAGAGATATATTGACTGCTTGGCGTCTCCCACGACGAAAAGCTTCCGCGGCTCAAGGGCAATCTTCTCGGGGCGGTCACCGGGAGCGGGGCTGTGCTCATCTCCCTCCTTCTCGGCAAGCAGGTAGACGATCTCCCTCTGAAGCTCATTGGTGTCCTGGAATTCATCGACAAGGATCACCCGGTAGGCTTTCTTGTATTTTCTCCTGAGAGTCTTATTGTTCCTGAGCATATCGCAGGCCAGGCGCAGAAGGTCGTCAAAGTCCAGCAGGGCCATGGATTTTTTTTCCTGGCGGTACTCGATTTCAAGCTCTGAGAGGAGTGAGGCAAAGGCATGCTGCATGGGCAGGGACTGGAAAAACCTCCATATGAGCATGATCTCGCCCGCCTTCGGGTCAGCGATGGCCTTCCCTTCAGCGCAGAGGCCTTTTACCGCTGCCGGAACGCTGCCCTTCAGAAACCCGTGGAGCTCATCAAGGATCTTGAGGTTTCCTGATGGAGATGACGCTGAAAGAGAAAGTATGGCCTGCTCCAGGGAGGGAAAGGAGGGAGAGAGCCTTGCGGCGGCATCGGCAAACTTTGTCTCTTTTTTGACCTGGCCTGTCCTTACTGCGTCAAATATGGCAGCGAGTGCTGCCACCAGGCGGCCCCTGGCATCCTCGAGGTCCCTCAGTGCTTTTTCCTCATGGGTGTGGAAATGATCCTCAAGGATGGCAGTGCTCTCGCCTGAAGATCGGATAGTGGCGAGGGTCTCCATGAGCATCCTGACAAGGGCCGTCATGCCGTAATCCATAACCAGCTGCGTCGCCGTGGCGTCGCGGGCCTGTATCTTCTGAAGCACCAGCCTTGTGGCGCACTCCTCGAGGAGGGCGGCAGCCTGTTTTTCCCGGGCCACCTCAAAGCGGGGGTCGATGCCGGCCTCGAGGGGATGCTCACGGAGCATCCTGTGGCAGAAGGAGTGAAAGGTGCTGATATGGGCAGAGAGGAGGGCCCGCCGGGCATCGATCCAGCGCCGGCGCTTCAGGGGTTCCCTTTCAGACCTGAGGCGCTCATCAATCATCTTCCTGATGCGCTCCTTCATCTCTCCCGCAGCCTTGTCTGTGAAGGTGATGGCCAGGATCTCGTCGATGGTGAGAGGGGGCCTGTCCTCTATGCTCGTATCCCCCGAGAGGAACCGCGAGTTAAGCTCCACGATGGCGGCAGTTTTGCCGGAACCGGCGCCTGCGCTCACGCAGAGGTTTTTTTTAAAGAGAAAGACCAGCTCCTTTTCAGGAGACCACTTTATCCTGTCCATGCTCTTCCTCGCCTTCCATCCTGAAGCGGCACACTTCGCCGTAGTCACAATAGTCGCAGTTGACGCCCGTGGGAACAAACCATCCCTCGCGGATGCGCCCCACGATAAGGGAAGTTTCCAGGGGGAAGCTTCTCCGGCCTTCGCCAGGGGAGCTGATAAGCTCACTGTCTGTTGAAAAATAGGTAAGGAACTCGTCATCGTTGAAGTCCTGCGCCAGGTACTCGGGCTTCCTCAGCAGCGCATAGCCCGACTTTATGCGGGAGCGCGCCGTCGCCTTGAGGCCCTTTTTTTCAAGTATCGATGCGGCGGCCATGGCATAGAGGGGCACCTGGAAGCTCAAGGTCCCTATGTTTTTCCCCTTGATTTTCTCCTTGTACGTCTGGCTTTTTGAGTTCTTGTAGTCAATGACCCTTATGGATCCCGTGGATTCATCAACATCCACCCTGTCGATCTTGCCGGTGAAAAGGAGGGGAAGGCCGTCAGCCCCCTGGAAAGAAAACTCCCCGCTCTCACCGGTCCCGAACTCCATCTCAAAGCAACACGGCGTGAAGGGAGAGGGCTTCAGGTCATAGCCGAGCCAGAGGAGCAGCGTCCGCAGGATGCTCTGCTTTCTTATCTCCCAGAAGTGGGGGTCGCCTGTGGGCCTGGAGCGCTCCCACTCCTGGAAGATCTCATCCGCCATGGTCCTCATCAGGTTCAAGAGGGCCCCCTCATCGCGGGCTGCCAGGAGGTTCTCATCCCTGAGTCGCCTGTAAAACCTTTCAAGAATCTCATGGATCAGGGTGCCTGCCGATGCTGCGTCTATCTCTCTCTCCGGCATGGGAGCCTTTTCCACCCTGAGCACACGCTTCATGAAGAAAACAAAGGGGCAGCGGCCATAATCTTCAAGCTGCGAGGCCGACCACCTGTGGCTCCTGCCCCAGCGTTGCGCCAGGTGTTCGAGAAGATCCTTCTGTGCTATTGCGCCAAAAAAAGAGCAATGTGCACCGTCCTGCGCTGCCATGAGGAAGGACTCCCTGTGCCTCTCGGTGGCACACCGCTGGAAAATCCATTCAAGGCGGCCGCCCGAATTCCTCTCTTCAAGGTATCCGCCAAGGAGAGGGAGCACGTCTGTTCCCCCGGTCTCTCCCGCCGGGCGCCAGAGGCTGTAAGTAAGATAGGTCTCAAGGTCAGCCTTTCTGAAAAGCTGGGAAGGTGAGGGCAATCCACGGGCGCCGGTGGTGTCGCGGGCCACGAGTGCCATGCCATCCTGTTCCTCCCTCACCAGGTCGCACACCTGTTCCAGGAAGTATGAAGGCATAAGGGTCTCGCCTTTTTCGTCCCTTGTGGGATGGGTGAGGTAAAGGGTATTTTCAGCAGTGTTTACCGCGTTGAAGAAGAGGAGATAATCTTCCCAGTGGCTCATGGCGGTGGAAATGAAGAGCTTTCTCCCCAGGATCGCCGCCATTTCCTCCTTTTCCTCGTCGGGAAAAAGCACGTCCTGGGAATGCCTCACGGGGAAGCTCCCCTCGGCCAGACCCCCGACGAAAAGAACAGGCGCCCGGTAGCCCACCAGTTCATAGGCATCAAGCACTCTTATGCCGTCCTGGTCGCCTGGCGCTGCCATGTGGGCGCCTCTCAGGCTTTCCACCAGCAGGTCGTAGAACTCTGCAGTGGTAAGTTTTGTTTCTATCCTGAGCGCCCTGAAGGTCCTCTCGATGTCGGACAGCGTCCTTACAAAGCCTTCAAGGGCCGACATGTCGCGCTGCAGGAGGTCAAGCGGCCAGGCGGTACCTGCCAGGGCTGCCCTGGGGGCCAGGACATTCCTCTCCACCTCGAAACTCCTGATGAATCCCTTCAGGATGCCCGTGAAGCGGTGAACAGGAGCCTCCTGGGCAAGAGGCCGGAGGATTGCCCTGAGTGAGGCGATCACCGCCGCGGCCCTCCCGATTTTCTCCAGAAGCAGGGCTCTTTTCCCCGAACGGTCGCCTTCATCTTCCTCTTCCTCGATGAGGGCCACCCTGTAGCGCTCCAGGGCAGTCTCCCAGGGAAGGGAACCGTCATCAACAATACCTGCGCCTCTCACAAGGTCATCGAGGTCGCTCTCCGAGAGGGGCGGGCCGCTGCCGGAAAGGCACGAACAGTCAATGAATGATGAGCTCAGGAACTCCAGGACCTCCCTTGAGGAAAACCTGGAGCCGATTATCCTGAAAGGCGCCAGCAGGATCCTCACGAGGTGGCTTGAAAGGAGAGGGTTCCCCCTCGGGAAGGTAAAGGGTATCGAGAATTTCTTCCCCTCCTGGGCGACAATCTCGCCGTATCCCACCAGGCTCCTGAATGCCACTACGATATCACGCGGGGCTGCGCCCCCCTCAAGAAGCACCCTTATCTCGCGGCATATCTCGGCCACTTCGTCTTCCATATCGCCTCCCCTGATGAGGCGCACTGTGGCATCGGCCTTGACGGGGATGACTTCAATGAGATCCTCGGGCGGAGTGAAGAGATGGGCCTTCAGGTAATCCCTTGCCGTAAGGAGGGGCTCAGGGGCGCCTCCGGGAAGGAAGTCCAGGGTCAGGGGGGGGAGCGAGTCGGCAAGGTGCTCGAACTGGAGCACGGTGCGCTCAAGATATCGGTACGCATCCTGGCGGTATGGGTCGTAGGGGAGACGGAATGTTATTTTCTGAGGGTGATCGGGCGAGAGCCTGAGGGCTCTCGCGGCCAGGGTGGTGATAAGCCTGAAATCCAGGGCTGAGAGGCGGTAGATGTTTTCAAAGGAGATTTCCTCGAGGGAATCAATGAGAGGGAGCGCCTCAGGGCTTTCCAGCAGCTCCAGGGCCTTCATCTTCTTTCCCGCTTCATCCCAGAGCGCGTCACATTCAGCGTGCCTTCCCCTGTCCCAGGCAGGCCCCTCTCTCAGGGTGGTGAGGTATTCCCGGTAGAGGGCTGCAAGAGCTTCATACTTGCGGCAGGAGTCTCCCATTTCCGGCGCAGCCCTGAAGAGATCTTCAGAGGTCACGAGGGCCTCCCTGAAGGTGGTTATCAGCGAGACCATGAGCTCTATGAATCCTCTGTAGGGGATTATCGATGAGAAGAACTCATCGTCCCTCATCTCTTCCATGGAGGTTTTCACCAGCAGATACTGCCCCAGGAATTCAATGTCTCTCGGTCTCTCTCTCATGGTGGCAAGGATCATGTCCACCAGGCCGGAGAAGAGCATATGGCGCCTTCCGAGGGAAGCGGCATGCCCTGATCTCCCGTCATCCTTCTGGGCCTGCTGGAGCACGGGGATGGTGGGGTGGACAACGACCCCTGGCGGTGAAAGGTTCATAACTACTCACCTGCCTGCTGCAAGAGTGACTTCTTGATTTCTATTGTACACCAGGATATTCGCAGTTTCTGCGAATATCCTGCAAGAGTGCTGCTGAATGATTTGTTACCAATTTTCTCATCATATGATCCGAAATTTTAACAGTGGTTACAAAATTTTAACATGAAAACTCTAGAGAAAGGGGTCGGAGAATGTGATATGGCTCATGAGGGGAATAGGCTATACCACCAGGCGGTGTTCACATCGGCAACAGATTTTGCAGGGGAACCGGTGGCACCATCGTCGAGGGAGGAACGGGGATGAGCCAGGAACACTATAGACAGCAAGCGGAACTCACCGTGACGGCTGTTTCTTTTCATGGAGCCCTCTCTGTCCCCTCTGACGGGCTTCCTGTAAAAAAATCCTCCTTTGCGACGGCCTCCCAGGCTTCATCCCTCAGGAGCGTCTACGGTTTTGACGAGACCCCGAGGGAGGCCTGCCTTTCAGCGGTGCTGGACGTCCTTGAAGGTGTTTTTGATTCATTTATCAATATAGGTGCCGGTGAAAAGATTGCCGCCCTCATGGCTCAGCCCTCTTCCGCGGGAATGCCTGGCAAAGCCCGGGGGGGGACTCAACCCGCTGCACCGGGGAGTCTGCCGGAGAGGCCGGTGAAAAGCAGTCACGGCCATTACGAGAGCGGCATATCCCCTGATGGCATGAGCTGGCTCACAGGGACCCTTGACAAACTGTTCGGCACCTATCAGTGTCTGAGAGGGGCAGAGGAAGCTCATCCTCTTTTCACCATCTGTTCCGCTTCAGATGAGCAGCACAGCATAGACCGCCCAGGTTTCCATGGCGGTGAAAATTCCCGGGAACCCGTCGAAGCCAATCTCGCCCGGATAAATAACGGGATTACCGCCATTCAAAGGCTCGCCCTGCAGGTGTCAAATGAGCAGAAACTCCTTGTAGAGCGTTTCTTCGACGATGTGAGCACCACCAGAAAGCTCCGCCAGGACGGAGGGTCACAGGTTGACCTTCTCGACCTGGTCATGAAGAGACTTACCGATGCCACCTCATCCCAGGGATCTCCCGCCGCAGGAGAGGTGACAAAGAAGCCTATGGGCGCAGCCCTGCAGCCTGAGGAAAAGCCAGAAGGCGCAATTAAGACCGAAGGCACAGGCAGGCCTCAGGGGGGGGAGAAGCCTTCCCAGGCATCAGGGGGCACCATTTCCGGCCTCGCAGAGGCGAAAAAATTCTTTGGGCAGTTCAATGGGCCTGAAAATGAGATCCTGGAGAAAGTCGAGAATGGTACGCTTCTTCAAGCCTCCGGGCGGAAAGAGGGAACTCTTTTTGAAGGCCTTCCCGCCGGGGTTTCTGAAAAGGGGGAGAACACCTTATTAAGAAACAGCAGCGGCAGTCGTGATGACAGCAAGGGCAGCTCAGTCATTGAAAGAATCCTGGGCGGTGCTGAAGAGGGGAAAGAAAACCCGTTCCTGACAGGCCAGTCCGGCAAGAACAATGACAGGGATGAAAAGTCTTTTCTCGATGCTTTACTTGGACGCACTGATGACAAGGAGGGAAACGGCAGGCTTCTTCAAAGGAGAAGCGAGCGCCCTGTCGATGAGCGGTCATTTAATAATACCTCAAGCATGGAGAACACCGAAAGCCGCCTGGCTTCCCGTACCGAAAAAATATCTTCTGATGTGGACAACACCATAAAGAGCATCTCTGTAGATGTTGAAGAAAAAGTAAATTCTCTCTCATCGCAGATCCAGGAACGGGCCAGTGCCGCACTTACGGGGGCAGGCGAGTCCTGCCGCGTCATGGAATCCGTCGAAAAGGCGGTGCTGCCTGCCGGCCAGGCTCAGGTGGAAAAAATTGATATGGAGCTGCGCTCAGGCTATGATACCCTTGAGTCCGGCATATCGGCACAGATTGAAGGAGTGCAGTCAAGCTCGGTAAAAAAGCTTGACAAGGTCTTCGCCGAGATGGATTCAATCCAGACTGCGGCAGCATCAGGAATGGAACGCGGCGACGAGCTTTCAAAGATGAGAGGCCTTTCAGGGTCCCGCAGAGGACAATCCCTGGGAGCTCCCTCGATCATCAGCAGCGCTCCTGCCGGATCTTCCGTGAAAGATAAGCCTGTTTCGCAGATCCAGGAAGAAAAGAGCAAGGTCCTTGAGAATGGAGAAACAAAACGACGCAACTGGGATAACCTCAACTCAGAGATGAGGTCCCTCTATGAGAAGTTTTCCACGCAGATAAAAAGCACCGCCGAGCAGATAAAAAGTGACGCCCGGCAGAAAATAGGGTCGGTTACCGATGGCTTCAGGAAGGTCTGTGAAGGAGCTCCCGAGACACGCCCTGCCGAAAAAGGGCCATCTTCACAGGTCCCCGGGAGCGGAGCTCAGGAGCCTGGAACCGAAATGCAGATGAAGCCCGGCACGGTGAACGTGAAAGTCCCGCCTCAGGAAGCCGTGCCTTCAAAGCCCGGTGCCCTTGTCCCTGAGGGGATTGTGCAGGACAAGCTTTCCAGCCTGAAAAAAGAGGCCTCAATTCCAAAGGAGCTCTCCGAAAGACCGGAGAAAGCCTGGAGCACCCTTCAGAAACTTATGGCGCTCAACGAAACCCTGGCGGGAAGAAGCAATAATGAGGCACACCATCGTGCGGAAGTGCATCCGAAGAATGAGGGAGTCAGGACAAAGCAACCCAGCCAGGAGACTGCCGGGGGGAGAGGCCTCCAGGCTTCTCACAGCGCCTCCGTGGCAAAACCGGAAGTAAGGACAGGGAATATCCCTGAAATACCGTCGCCAGATCAAAGGAAAACGAACATTGCCGGCATTCACAGAGAAAGCGTCCCGGCGGAGAAGAGTGGAGTGCGCCTCACTGAAGGGACAGGTACATCTATAAAGGAAAGATCACAGGAACCCCCGGAGAAGGCTCACGTTTTTACTGAGGTTCAGGCCCCGAAGGCGGAAAAGATACAGGCCCCGAAAGCCGAAGCGATACAGGCCCCGCCGCCAGTCACGCACGCTTTTGTGCCTCGGGAAGCGGCGCCTCTGAAAGCGAAAGATGACGGCCCCTCGCTCAAGGACAGCCCTTCAAAGCCGGCGTCCCCTGTTCAGGAAACTCCGCCCGACGCGCCATCCGTTCCCCAGGCGATGCCGGTCCCCGTGAAGCACTGGGAAAAGGCGCCGCTCCTTATCGAGCCGTCATATCTTTTCGCCTCCCCGAAGATCTGGGAGCCCCAGGTTTCTCCCATCACGCCGGTGGCAAAGAACCATGAGATAAAGGAGATAGTGAGAGAGGGCTCGGTCCATGAGACAGCCAGGGCACCCCTCATGGAGGAGATCCAGGGGAGTCTTACCGCCTCCTCCAGGAGCCAGGTGGCTAAAAGCGATTCAATCCCTCTGCAGAAAGGCTACATAGAGGAAAAGAGCGCCATTCTCTCCATTACTTACAGGGATGGCTTCACCAGGGGAACCCCTCTCCAGGAAAAATCCCATGTGACCAAAAGGAAGGCTCATGATCCCAAGGAGGAGCGCGGGACTCAAAAATCCCTGAACGGCAGCATAGAGAAAATATCGGCCATAAGAAATACCGAGAAGACCTATACCATGCCGGGAGCCATTCTCTCGACCCATGCCCCCCTTGTGGCTGCCGAGATGAACAGGAATTTCATCGTCATTCCCGAGAAAGCTGAAGTGAAGAAGGGCGGATCGACCTCTCTGGTAAGGATCGTTGATGAAGTGGTGCCCGGTGAGAGAAAGCTCAAGGACGAGGGTGAATACAGGCAGTTTTCGGGTGAGCACCGCGGAAGGTTCTCGAGAAGCCCCCTGCTCAAAGGCGCCAGGGTAATAAGAAGCACCGGTGAAGCAGGCAGCGATCCCACGTCAGCAGGTGACAAGGTGCACTTCGAGAGCGCGCGCCAGGAGGAAAGGCTCAAGAATGAGCGTTATCTTGAGAATGCCCAGAAGGTGGGAGAGAGCAGGAAGGCGCCTTCCATGCAGGAAGCGGCAGCGGCCCGGAATGCAGCCACCAGCATAGAATCGGTCATCAAGAAGTCCCAGAGGGAAAACTGGACTGGCAATGAGATGGCGGCAAAGCTTATCTATATGCTGATGAAAGCTTCAAGCACCTTTACTTTTGAACATTCATCGCGCGTGATTGAGCTCTCGGCAGCCCTCGCCAGAGCGCTTGGCATTACTGACGAGGACGATCTCAGGACCGTTGAAGACGGCGCCCGCTTTCACGACATCGGCGAGGTGGAGCTTGATCTCCAGGGAGCGCCGCAGCATGTGAAAGAGCGGCTTTCCCGGTACCTGGGAGTGATGGACCTGAGGAACTGCAGTTTCCTTCATGACATAGGCAAGGTCAAGATCCCTGAAAGCATCCTTTATAAGCCCGGCCGCCTCACCGACGAGGAGTTCGAAGTGCTCAAGCAGCACCCCGTCATCGGTGAGGCCATCCTCAAGCCCCTGCCGTCAATGGCCCATGTGCTCCCCGTGGTGAGGCACCATCACGAGAAATACGACGGCTCCGGGTATCCTGACAGGCTGAGTGGCGGGGATATTCCCCTTGCCGCCAGGATAGTCGGCATTACCGATGCCTTTGATGCAATGGTTTCCGACAGGCCCTACCGCAAAGGCATGTCTCTTGAGGATGCGGTGAAGGAACTGAAGCGCTGCGCAGGAACCCACTTTGATCCGATCCTCGTTGAAAAGTTTATCCATATAGTAAGTACGGAAGCCTTTTAGAGCAGTATTCCCGACAATGTGCACGCATCTTCCTGTCATGGGTGGCTCCAGCTTATTTCAATAAGGGTTTTAGTCCTGTTATCTATGAAAAGCTTCATGACATGGGCTTTTTTTTTATAGGTCATCGTATATTCCCATTCCTCAGGCTTTTTAATAATCCCTTTTCTGCTGCCGATACTGGCTGGCCGGGTTTTGTTAAATAAAGGTTAACAAAAAGAAAACTTTGTGTTAACCTTTTTTACAAATTCATGATTTTATCATTGTCAAAAATAGGTAATAATGAGAGTAAGGGAAAGCGGGAGAAAGGCAGCACCATGTCAGAAGAGAGTCGTTCTCAGAACAACGATACAGTCTCCTCCACCTCGGCAGTATCCTCATATACTCCTTCCAGGAGCCAGAGCAGTTCATCAAGCATTTCAAGCCCTTCGATATCCTCCTCGTCATCTTCCCTGTCATCCTCATCTTTGCTGGCAGGCGCTCCGTCAGTCTCACCGGCAGACAGGGAGTATTCTCCTTCGAGAACGGACAGGGTGCAGAGGGCTGCCCATGATCTCTATAACATTGGCCTCTATCGCAAATTTGAGCGCCTCTTCGACGGCTATATCAACGGCGGCTCCGCTGAGGAAAATAACAGGCTTTCGGCGGTAAAGGCCTCTTATGCACCGCCCATAAACGGAACTGAGCGCAGCGATGATGTCTCTACTCATCACAGGCACCATGGCCATGGCCATGCTTCAGCTCAAGAGATGAGAAGAGAAGAAAATGCTCCCGGTGAAAGGGAAACTCCCTCTCAGAAGCAGGGCTTGCTGGAAGGTATGCCCGAGACCTCAATGGATGCCGAAATGGCAAAGATACAGCATACCATGAAGGAACTGGAGCAGCAGGTCGAGCATATGCGCCAGGAAGGACATACAAAGACAGATTCCCTCAATGCCCTCTGGCGTAATTATTACAGCCACCAGGACAGCCACCATGAAGGTCACCACGGTCGTCACCACGGTGGCCACCATGATGGATATCACCACGGTCGTCACCACGGTGCCGATCAGAATCATCAGTCCTCCGGGGCCTCAGAGGCAAAAGCATATAATGCCTGGGCTGAAGCTTATGCCCAGACAGCTCCCGCGGGCGGCAGCACATCCCGGGAAAGCCAGGGTGCGGAGGGCGCTCAGAGTATGGCACCCGCAAAGGAAACAGGCTGGAGAACCACCGGGTCGGCGCAGAGAAACACCACAGATACCTCTATGGAAGGAGCTGCCCGGAGAACCGGCACCAGCGGCTCTGTACCCGGCGGGAGCAATCCGGTGGCTGACGGAACGTCAGGCAACCCTGACGGGAAGCCGAACAGCACGTCAGTCAGCCCGGACGGAACAGTTCCCGGCAAGGATCACCTCACGAGTGACCTTGCGATAAATGCTGTTCCCGTTGATGCTACCGCTGTCTCGTCTGATACGGAATCGTCGTCGGTTACGCCGTCTGAATCCAGCACTATCAATGAGGAAGTAAGCTCAAAGGCAGAGAGTGTCTCCGAGGGAGTGCAGTCACAGGTGGAAGACCTCGGCTCCTATGTGACCTCCAAGGCCGGCGACGTGCAGGACAAAGTGGAGGTTCAGGCCGAGTCGATAGGGAACGAGATTCAGAACAAGTTGTCGCAGTCAACGTCGGAGGTACAGAAGCACCTCGGGAACAAGGGCATCCCGGCCGGCAATGATGCCGCCAATGTGGGCGAGAAAGTGGAGACCAACATAAAGGGCCTTCAGAATGAGGTTTCTCCCAAAGTCCAGGAAGTGAGATCCGATCTGAGCAGCGTGGCCCAGGAAATGCAGGGCGACCTGAAGTCCAAGGCCTCCGAGGCAGAAAAGGAAGTAAGGGAAGAGGTGGAGAGCTCAAAGGAGAAGCCTGCGTCCTCTTCCCGCACCGAGAAAAAGAGCACTGCATCAGACTCCAAGGCGCCTGTGAAGGCCCTCACGGTAAGCGGGGGAAAGACACCGGCCACGAAAAAAGTAGTGCCGGCTCTTATTAAAAAGGTGGTGCCCTCACCAGCCGGTACGGCACACCATGCGAAAAGCCTCACTGGCTCGCCGCTCATAAAGAACCATAAACCGGCGGCTCATCACGGATCTCCGGCCCATGGCCATCATGGCGTCCATCATAACAGGCAGCACGATAATAAGGTGCCAGTGACGCCCGTCGTCGAAGGCAAGGAAAAGCTTTGCAAAGTTCTCGTGCCGGTGGAAAAAGACGCTGCAAGGGATATGAAGGCAAATAGAGTGGAAAATAAGCCAAGAGTGAAAGACATGGTTGCGGAAAAGAAGGCTGACAGTGAAAACAATTCCTCCTCTGCACGCAGCCAGGAGCTGTCATCATCGGTATCACCCAAGATTGACCGTATACACAGCGAGCTGCAGTCAAAGACCATTGATATAAAAGGCGACGTGCAGAACAGGGTAGTGAGCCTCAACGACAATGTGCTCTCCAAGGTACAGCATATGAGCCACAACCTGAACAGTCAGGCTGAAAAACTATTCCAGGCTGCCGGAAGTCTTCCCTGGCAAGCTTCAGTCCCGCGCTCCTCTGGAGGAGCTGACCCTCAAAAGAACCAGAACAGTGGAGCTTCTCACGGAAAAGATGTCCCGGGCATATCCCAGCCCCATGCTGCCTATATCCCCGGTGTGAGGCCGTCACCTGTCTCTGCTGTGCCTCCCCCCTCACAATCATCAAAGGGAACGGCGCCTGATACCAAGCATCATGGCAGTGCAGTCAAAAGTGAAGGGATTGCCGGGAAAACCGAGAGGCGAGGCGAAACAGGGTCACCGCAGGAACCCAGGGCTTTAAACTGTGATAAGGGCCAGCAGGCAGCCGAGGCAGGAAAAGCGGGAGAGCAGGGCCGTGCCATTGCCGGGGAGCATGGGAAAACTCATGATATCGCCGGGAAGGCCCTCTTGCAGGAGAAGGCCCCCGTGAAGCCTCAGGAAGCCTCTCAGGAAAAAAGCAGGGAAGGTTTCCCGGGCAATGCGGCCCGGCAGAAAGAGCCTGCCCAGGCCAATGTCCAGGAGGCAAAGGTTTCTGGCGAGAAAAAGATCTCCCGCACTGAAAGCACAAGAACCCCGGTGAACAGCCCTGAGACGTCTGCCAGGCCCCTTTCCCAGGGTTATGCCCCTCCTCCAGCAGCAGAGCAGAGAGAGAATGGAGCAGCCCGGACGGTGGAGCCTGCCAGCAAGAATACCGTAGATGCAGAGCCGGTTCAGGCGAAGAGCACTGTCCGCGAGACAGGCATGGGCAGCCAGGCTCCTGGTGCTCTCCAGGCCCCTTCCGCAGGCGATCCATCAAAGGCGGGAGCAATCGTTCGCGATGCAGGAAGCTCACGTGAAGTTTCCCCGACAATTCAGGCTCCTGCTGCCTTGCAGGTGCTGTCAGAGAACGAGACGAACCAGGTCAAGAATAGTGAGAAAGACAAAGATCCTCTGAGGCAGGTCTCCGTCGCCACGAGGGAAGTGCCTCAGGAACAGGTAACGCGCGTGGTGCTCAGGACTTCCCTGCTTGCTCCGCAGCAGGAAGTGAATGACAAGCGTCTTTCCCAGCCCGCCGAGGAAGGGGCAGGAAAGCCGCAGGCTCCTGCAGAGAGCAACAGGCATGTCGATGAAGTCAGGTCCCTGAAGGAAATGCGCGATACTCTCAGGCTGATAAGGCCCGAAGATATCAAGGCCCCGGGAAAGAGGCAGATCTCAGAGAACAGCGATAGCCGGCAGAATTCCCCGCGGGCTGGAACAAAAAAAGACTCCGGGCTTCAGGCGCCTGCCAGGGCCGACTCAATGAAAGTCCCGGGAGAGCCGTCGATACGGGATAGAATCCTGCAAAGCCCCGAAGTGGCCATGAAAGCGCCGGCAAAATCGGAAGCTTTCCCGTCCAGGGGAAAAGACGCAGACATTCAGGGAAGCAGGGAGAATGCTTATTTCATGGGTGCACCGGACAAGGGCGCTTCCCCTGGCAGAGAATTCCTTCTTTCCACTTCGCAGGTGATCAAGCCGAGAACTGAGAATGTGCCCTCGGCTGCCCCCTCAGGCGCTCCCTCAGCACCGCCGGTGACAAAAGCTGTGCCTGAAACTATGGAATCACACAGAACCCTTATCGAGAAGATTGACAGCCTCGTTGCAAGAGCTGATGAAAAGCCCCAGGCCCAGAAGAGCATGCAGGCAGCCCCTCCCGCTGCCGCCCCCGCTGCCGCCCGGGATGAAGAGACAAAGGGCCTTCAGGGCAGGATTCAGCTCTCTGAAAAGCACCAGGGATTCACGAAAACCATGGGTGCTTCTGTTCTCAGGGGTGGAAAGGCCGCAGCGGAGTCCAGGCCCCTTGAGAAGATAGGCAGCCAGCACATGACGCGCATCTCTGCAGAGGGCGGGTCAAAGGATCCCGGAGGTTATGCCCGCTCCGTCATCAACGATTCAGTGGCTGGTGCCGAGACCAACAGGCCTTCCCTTGCCGAGCAGGTGAAGAATGAGCCCAGAACTGGCCAGACACCTTTCCTCCGTGTCGTGGAACCCAAGGCAGCAATGAAACAGGGGAGCACGGGAGAAGGAGAGGGAGAGCAGGGGAGAGATCCCGGAAGCTTTGTGGCAGCAGTCCAGGGACAGAAACCACGGGCCGCCGTGATCTCCCTGAGGAAGGAAGAGCCTCCACGGAGCGAAGCCCCTGCAGAGCAAGACAGCACGGTTATGGTAAAACAGAAGGCGCAGCAGGATGTCCAGAAAGACGCCGTTCAGAAGGTTGAGGCGACCAGGCAGACCCAGGTCAAGCAGGAGAACCAAGCAGTACAGAATGCCGCTTCAAGCATTGAATCCGTCATCAAGAAGTCCCAGAAGGAGAGCTGGACAGGCAATGAAATGGCGGCAAAGCTCATATACATGCTTATGAAAGCCTCCAGCACCTTTACCTTTGACCATTCCTCCAGGGTGATTGACCTCTCGGTTTCACTGGCAAGGCAGCTTGGCGTCACCGATGAAAAGCAGCTCAGGAGCATTGAGGATGGAGCCCGCTTCCACGACATCGGCGAAGTGGAGCTCGATCTCAAGGAAGCGCCCTCGCCGGTGAAAGAGCGCCTTTCAAAGTATCTCGGCGTGATCGATCTCAAGAACTGCAGCTTCCTGCACGATATAGGAAAGGTCAAGATCCCTGACAGCATCCTTTATAAGCCGGGCCGCCTTACCGACGAGGAATTTGAGGTCCTCAAGCAGCACCCCCTTATCGGCGAAGAGCTTCTGAAGCCTCTCCCCGCGATGTCCCATGTGCTTCCCGTGGTAAGAAACCACCATGAAAAGTATGACGGCTCGGGTTATCCTGACAAGCTGAAGGGCGAGGATATTCCCCTTGCGGCGAGGATAGTGAGCATCACCGATGCCTTTGACGCGATGGTCTCCGACAGGCCTTACCGTAAGGGAATGACCGTCGAGAATGCTGTAGAGGAGCTCAAGCGCTGCGCCGGCACCCATTTTGACCCGAAGCTCGTCGAGGCTTTCCTCCGGATAATAGAAGAACCGATGGCACAGTCTGCCTGAACCATACCAGTGAGCCCCTGCGAAAAAGGGATCACCCTCCCCTGAAGAGAACTATTTCCCCACAGAAGCGAGGTCCCCATGATTTGCGTACGGTGCGGAACACAGAATTTCGAAGGCGATGGAGTCTGCATGAGCTGCGGCGCCGTGCTTCCCAGGATACCAGAAGGCCTCACGCTCCCGCAGCAGAAGAGGGGACACCTTGCAACACTTGAAGCTGCCTGTCTTGACCTGAAGGAGGCCATAATCTCGCCCGATGAGTTTCTCCAGGTCCTTTCGGGAATCGGGAATAAAGTTGAGGCAAGCCTTGTTACCCTCAGAGAAATGGAAAGAACCCCCTTCAGTGATCCCGAACTGGAGGCTCTCATTGATGAAGAATATGGCTCGGCGCTCAGGGGCGCCGAGATGATGCTCGAAGCGCTGGCAGAGATGGTCCGGTACATTGAGAATACCGAAGAGGGATCAACCCTCTGTCTTGACGAAGGCCTCCAGCTTGCCTCCCAGGCCACAGACATCCTGAACCACTCCATTGACGTAGGACAGGAAGTGAACAGGGTGCTGGGGATGAGGGGGAGCCATCATACCGAAAGCTTCGCCTGATTCTGCTAACCCGCTGCCTGCTGTGCCTGGGCCTGTATCACCTTGTTCTGCGACTCTGCCATGGTTTTTTCACGGTCCGCCTGCATTTTTTCCGC
This sequence comes from Candidatus Eremiobacterota bacterium, assembly GCA_031082125.1. NCBI lineage: Bacteria > Bacillati > Vulcanimicrobiota > Vulcanimicrobiota bacterium. The sequence continues at coordinate 93,206 of JAVHLM010000011.1, read as the reverse complement.
TTCAGCCTTCTGGTTTGCCTGGGCTTCCCGGGACTGTGACATCTGATCCGCATACTCGGAATTCTGCGCATCCATCTGCGAGGCTTTTCTGCCCGTGCCCACTGTCCAGTCGCCCTGGCTGACGGAAGAAACTGGGTCTGAAGAGGTAAAGCTCATAATAACAGCTCCTTTCATGGTACAGGGATAAGTGAGGAAACACTCTCCCTTTTCACGTCATGAAGTATTATCACGACCTGGGAGAAAAAGTAAAGGGCTAGACAAGCTGCCCTAAGGCAGTACCGATCTCCTCCACCATGAAGATCAGCTTGTCCAGCACATTTTCCCATACATATTCACGGGCTGTAATCAGGGCATTGTTCCTCATGAAATTATGGAGGCCCCTGTCCAGGTTGACGCGGAGTATGAATGAGACGAGCTCGGCAGGATCATCGTTCTGGACACGGAAGCTGTTAAAGAAGCTCCTTGCATAATCTTCCCCCGTGTCACCCACGATAGCTATTCCCCCCTTGGCCATGACCTCGAGCCCCACGATGCCGAAAGGCTCGTAGCCAGAATTGGCCAGCACCGTGTCGGCAGTACCGTAAAGAAGCATCAGAAACTCCTCGGGCACATAGAAGTCCATCTCGATTATATCGGCCTGGCTGTGATGCCTCAGGGCATTAAGAATATGCTCGTATGAGGGATCACAGACCCTTATGACGGCATGGGAGAGGCCCAGGCGCTCCACGAGGCCCATTACTTCCCTCCTGTAAGGCTCACGGCCTCCCCTCATCACGAGGTGGGGCATGGCCCCGCTCTCCTTGAGGATGGCCAGGGCGTGAATTGCCTCCATCCAGCGCTTGTTGGGGTCGAAACGGCCGGTCTTCTGAAGGAGGAGGCCCCTGAAGCTCTCCCTCAGGATATGCTTGCGGAAAGGATCGACGGACCCTATGATTCTCCCGGGTATGCCATTGGGGAGCACCAGGGGATCGACGCCGTAAGGGAGGAGGCGCCTTCTCATGAATGAGCTTACGGTGGTGACGGTGCAGATGGCGTCAAGAGCCCGCAGGTCCACGTGGTGAAAGCCGAACTCGTTGTTGGCATTCCAGAGAATGATGCAGCTGTCTCTCAGGCCCTGCTCCCTCAGAAGAGCGTCAAGGATATGCACGGTCCTTGCCGTGTGCCAGTCCTCGGCAAGTATGACGATGGGCCGGCCCTCGCAGGCCGCAGGCTTTATGATATGCTCGACAAGGTAGGGAGGAAGGGATTTGTCCCACTCGTTGCGCTTTCCTTCCTCTCCCTCGTAAACGCCCTCGGGGTGGTAGCCGCTTACCCACTGGCACCAGCGGTGGAGCACCTGCTTGCGGCCATAGTTTTTCTCCTCTCCCGGCAGGTTACAGTCGCCGATGAAGAAGAAATGGTTGATGAAGCCCTGCTCCGAGAGCACCCTCGAAAGCTCGGTCATCCTTATGCCGAGCCCGCCGGCCTGCGAATAGAGATCAGGCCCTTCAAAGCAGAGGAGCACAAAAAGCGCCCTGTCAGGGGTAATAAACCTTGTCATCAGCCCTTTCCTCTCTGAGTGTCGAATCACCAGGACTTTCCTGCTGGAGTTTCCGGTGAGATTCGTGAAAGATCCTGAGAACTCCTTTTGATGAAGGCTGAAGCCCCGGGGCGTACGGCAGGAATGGCCCACTGTAGATAGAAGATACATGGAAATCAAGTGAAAGGAGCTCATATGAAGAAGGAAAAGCGCCTGGAGGTCGATAAATCTGATCCCCTTTACCAGGAGATATTCCGCCTTCCAAAGACGGATCTGCACTGCCACCTCGACGGCTCCCTGAGGATAGATACTATTGTCGAGCTCATCAAGGAACAGGGCATGCCCTATCCTGTCAGCAGGGAAGAGCTCTCAAAGCTTCTCGTGAAAGATAACCTTGTCTACGCGAAGAACAAGTCCCTTCCCGAATATCTCAAGGCCTTTGAGATAACCACTTCAGTGATGCAGAACGAGGCATCACTGGAAAGGATAGCCTTTGAAGTTGCAGAGGACGCCGCACAGGAAAACGTAAGGTACCTCGAAGTGCGTTTTGCCCCGATTCTTCATACCAACAAGGGGCTCGACATGGAGAGCATCACCTCCGCCGTGTGCAGGGGCCTTGCGAGGGCAGAGGGGAAATATGACATGGTGACAGGCATAATAATATGCGCCATGCGCCATTATGTGTCATGCGGCATAGAGGATAACCTCATGAAATCCCTTCCTTACGCTACTCACGACAGCGCATCAGTCCTCATGGCAGTTGAGACGGCCATGCACGCCGTCGAGATGGCCAAAAAGGATCACCATATCGTGGGATTCGACCTGGCGGGCGCCGAGATGGACAACCCGCCGAAGCGCTACAAAAAGGCCTTTTCCATTGTGACGAACGGATATATCCCCATAACGGTCCATGCCGGTGAGGCTTTCGGCCCCGAGAGCATCCAGCAGGCCGTCACCTGCAACAATGTAAAGAGGATAGGCCATGGCACGAATCTTTACAAGGATCCCCTTCTCATGTCATATTTCATGAATGAGAGGATCCCCATCGAGGTGTGCCTTACGAGCAACCTGCAGACCAATCCCGAGCATAATACCTATGAGTCCCACCCTCTCAGGATATACCTGGAGAACCGCCTGCGCACCACTCTCTGCACCGACAACAGGCTCGTATCCGATACCACCGTCACCAAGGAGCTCTATATAGCGGCGAAGGCATTCTCCCTCGATCTCAACCATATAAAGATCCTCATCACCCACGGCTTTAACAGCGCTCTTTACAACTGCTATTACCCCGAGGCGCTCAACTCCTACAATTCCATGCGAAACCTTCGCTCCAGGGTCGCCCGGGAGCTGAAGTACAAGGATGCCCTGGAAGAGGTGAACAAGGCTTATGTGAAAAGTGAGGGAGAATAGTGGCAGGGTTCGGGCGGTTTTTTCCCCGCGGGGGTGCGGCGGTCCTTGCGGCTTTTGTGGCTCTGCTCCTTTTAATCGGGGGATGCGGCCCCCCTCAAAGGAAAATCGGTGTCATTATTCCTCTTACCGGCATCAGGAAGAGCTTCGGCGAGTCCATGAAAAAGGGAATCGATATGGCGCTCCAGAACCTGAATGCCGGAAAGCAGCCTAAAGACCAGCTCCAGGTAGTCTACGTAGATGACCAGGGTGATGAGACCAAAGCCAGGGAAGCAGCGAAGCACTTTGCCGAGTCCAAGGAGATGCTGGCCCTTGTCGGCTCTTACAGCAACCTCTGCACCATCGCCATCGCAGAAGAGGCCGAGAAGGGAAAGATACCTCTCATCTCGCCGACGAGCGCTTCTGAAGAGATCTCCATGAGGGGTTACAAGTGGGTCTTCAGGATGAATGCCCCTGCCTCTTACTATGCCGTCACGGTCCTGGACTTTCTGAAGAACTGCACTCACACAAGGAGCCTTGCGGTGCTGTATGAAAACGATGACTTCGGCGTGAGAACTTCGGAGCACATCAGGAAGTACGCCTCCGACATGAAGTTTGAAATAAAGCAGTCAAGCGGCTTTGAAAACCAGTCCCTCACTTTTGAGCCTCTCCTCAGGGAGGTGAAGGCAAAGAAGCCTGAAGCCATCGTGATGATTGCCCACAAAGAGGACGGCCTCAACCTGATGAGAACGGCGCGGAAAGTGGAACTGAATCCCCGGGTTTTTGCGGGCTGCGGAGCCGGCTTCAGCCTCAGCGAGTTTCTGAGCGAAGGGAAAGGCGATGTGGAATATGTTTTCACGGTGACCCAGTGGAACCGCCTTGTTGAATGGCCCGGTGCGGGGGATTTTGTGAAGACCTTCAGGAGCCGCTATGGGGTGTACCCCGAGTACCACAGCGCCGAGACCTATGCCACCATGCAGGTCCTTGCGAAATGCATGGAAGGAGGGGATACCCTCACAAGAGACGGCCTCCGCACAAGGCTCCTTGCCCTTGATGCCGATACCGTATTCGGGAAAATAAGATTCGAGCATTTCGAGAGCTATACCAACCAGAACAGCCATCCCCTCCTTATCCAGCAGGTACAGAAGGGAGAATTCATGCTCGTGTGGCCCGCCAGCTTCAGCAAGGCACCTCTTCTATTCCCAATGCCTCCCTGGGACCAGCGGGAAGCACTCCGATGAAGGATGTGCAGGGCTCCCGGGATCACCGTGGAATAACCCTCCAGAAGGCAGGAGTGAAGGATATTTACCTGCCCCTGGAGATCAGGGTCCCCGACGGGTCGTACCAGCCCGTCCTCGCAAGGGTTTCCCTCTCGGCCGACCTTTCCCATGAGTGCCGCGGCACCCACATGAGCAGGTTTGTCGAGGAGCTCTACGGGTGGAGCCGCCGGAAGCTCTCGAGCATTGAGGTGAAGGAGATTCTCGAAGCCGTGAGAAAGAGCCTTGGTGCCCGGAGAGCCGAGATTGAGCTGGATTTCCGTTACTTCATTGCCAAGAGCACTCCTGTGAGCGAGGCCATGAGCCTCCTGGACTACGAGTGCCAGTTCAGCGGCGTGCTCATGGAAGAGGAATTCCTGTTCCGGCTCGGGGTAAAGATCCCTCTCCATATACTCTGCCCCTGCAGCAGGGAGATCTCCCATTTCGGCGCCCATAACCAGAGAGCTGTTCTCAAGGTGAGGGTCCACTACCCTGAAAGCGCTTTCATATGGATCGAGGAGCTCGTGTCAGGCCTCGAGCCCCTGGGGAGCGCCGCCATATTTCCCCTCCTGAAGCGGGCCGATGAAAAGTACGTGACGGAGCAGGCCTATGAGAACCCCAAGTTTGTCGAGGACGTGGTGAGGGATGCCGTGCTGCTCCTCAGGAGCGATTCGAGAATTGACTGGTTCGAGGTGGAGTGCGAATCAGCGGAGTCGATCCATAATCACAGCGCTTTTGCATACCACAGTGAGTCGCGCTGAGCTCTTCAGAGGAGGTCTTGCTCCTTCAGCATAGCCTCCACCAGGCGGGCTATGGCAGGCGACGAGGTGAGGCCCGGCGACTCGATCCCCAGCAGATGCAGTGCCCCCGGCGGATCAAAGAAAATCAGGAAATCATGGAAGCCTTCCCCCGGGCCCTGGAGCTTGGGGCGCATCCCTGCAATGTCAGGAGCCAGGTCCCGGGCCTCCAGGAAGGGAAGGAATGGGCGGGTTCTCTCAAAGAAGGCATCGCTCCGGGTCTCGTCAACATGGTAATCTCCAGGGTCCTGGACATACTCTGTGTCAGGCCCGAGGCGCATTCGCCCACCGAGGTCCAGTGTCGCATGTATGCCCAGGCCGGCCATCTCAGGCGGGGGATAGACAAGGTGGCTGATATGCCTCTCTTTTCCGTTACCCACGCTGAAATAACTTCCCTTGCAGAAGTGGATCCGATGGCGGTGGCCCAGAGCCGCTGCTATATTGTGGGCATCGAGGCCGGCGCAGTTTATAAGAAGCCTGGTGGTGAAATCAAAGCAGTTCCTGCAGGAATGGGCAACCTTCACACTGTAGCCGTCATCGAGCTTTTCCACTTCCGATACAAAGGAGCGGTATACGACCTGCCCTCCCTGCTCCTCGGCCTTCACCAGGAAATGGCGCATGAGGCGGTGCGAGTCAATAATACCCGTAGATTCTGAAAAAAGCGCCTCTTCTGCGGCAATGGCAGGCTCCATTGAAATGATTTCCTGCCTTGTGAGCCATCGGATCCCTTTTACTCCTGATGCAACGGCATTTTTCCTCACATTTTCGAGGGCTTCCCTTTCTTCGTCGCTGTTTGCCACGATGAGCTTCCCAATCCGCCTCGAGGGAATGCCGTGCTTCTCGCAGAACTCATAAAGCATTCTGTTCCCCTCGAGGCAGAGCCGTGCCTTGAGAGATTCCGGCCTGTAATAAAGGCCCCCGTGGATAACCTCGCTGTTCCTGGAGCTTGTCTCCTGGCCGAACTTCTCGTTCCTCTCGAGGACATAAAGAACCCTCTCCGTGCCGGCAAGATGGGCCGCCACGGCAAGACCCACGACACCGGCGCCTATTATGACGATATCTGCATCCATGCTACACCTCGAGCGCCGCCTTTGTCTCCGCGATTACCTGGTCGGGATAGCTCTTGAGGGAGTCAAGGGCGGTCTTCACCTGGGAAGTGAGGCTTGAAGCCGACAGATACTCCTTGATCTTCGAGAGGCTCACGGGGCCCTCTGCAAGATCCCTGCGGGACATTATGAAGACAAGCGTCTCGGCCACAAGCGGTATGGCGAGATCCCTGTTTTTGGCGTCGCGGCTTATGGTAATGAGAGGATCGCACCACGAGGCAGAGAGCTCCACGAGGGCCTTCCTGGACGGCGAGGACGGGGTGCTCTTCTGGCCGAGGCTGAAGATGTTTTTGATGAAGCTCTGCACGGCGCCGCTCTCTCCGCGGACTTTCTCGAAGAGGGGAGGCACCGCCGCGGGGCCCACTGAATGGAGGACTTCCATCAGAGAGGCCGTAAGAGGTTCCTTTTTCAGTCCCTCGATGAGGGCTGGCGTGGCTTTCTCACCGAATCTCCTGAGGAGGTTCACTACATGAGCCCTGGAGGAAGATACCTCAAGGCACTCAACGAGTGTCGCGGTGATGGCTTCGGTCTTCATCGAGAGAAAGACCTCGTCAAGGGCTTCGCCTATGACGGGGACACCCAGGAAAGGGAGGCACTCCCGGACGGAACCGGGGCCAATCTCCCTCAGAATGCCCTGGAGAGTCTCACGCTTCAGGTCGTCAATGAGGGCATTTGCCACTTCCTTCACGGCGGGAATTCCTGTAGCCACAAGGGCGCTCACCGCCACGGGCTTTTTAGCCCCGTCCTCGAGGGCCGTGATAAGGAGCGGCACCACGGGAGCTCCCATGTCTGAAAGGATAGTGACTGCGTGATCCCGTGCCTTCTCGGTGTAGCGGGGTATAGCGTCAATTATCACGGAGGCTCCTTTTGCGCCGACAGTCACGAAGGCAAGCCTTATGAAATCGAAGAGCTGATCGTCATCCAGGTAAGCAACAAGCTCAGAGAGCGTGGCAGGCTCCATGGAGGTGATGAGGGAAAAGGCCCTCTTGGTGAAGGGATCCCTTATCCCCTTGAGGGCTTCTTCGAGGGAGTCGCTCCTGATTTTCAGTGTTTCCTGCACGGAACCAAAGATCTTGCTTTTCTGGAGATCCTTCAGAACACTCCTCATGCCCGACTCAATCTTCCCGGCAAGGCTTGTGGAGTCAATGATGCTCTTCCCCTTGAGCCTGATCTCGGCAAGGAGCGATTCCAGCACGGCACTGGGAGGGAATCTGCCCAGGAGGGCCTGGACCCTTTCACCGCGGGTGCTGTCACCGAGGGATTTCACCAGGGGGGGGACAGCCGGTGCTCCTGCCTGGAGGAGGAGTGATTCCGCCGTGGGCGCGAGGCTCTCATCTGACAGGAGGGGGATGAGGAGGGGAGGGCTCTCGTCTGGAAAGCGCGCCAGGAGGGTTGTCACGAGACCCGTACACGTCCCGAGCCTGAGCGCTTCAGCAAGGTAAGGGAGGCTGTCCTTGCCGAAACGGAGGATATATTCCTCTGCGAGGGCCGAGAGGCCATCGTTTTTCCCCGCCTCTTCGAGAAGCACGGGGACCGTGGAAGGACCGAAAGTACCAAGTATCGCCAGGGCCTTTCCCTTCAGAGCCTCATCCCGGAGAGCTTTCACGAGGGGCTCATAGGAGCTGCTGCCAATATCGCTGAGGAGCTGTGATGCCGTGCCCTCAATAAGGGGATCGTCAAGAGCGGTAACCAGCACCTCTGCCGCAGGTTTCCCGATATTCCTGAGGATCTCCCTGGCGCGGATCCAGGCCCTGTCCTCCCTGAGGCTCACGATCTTCATACCGCCTTCCTGAGCCCGCTGCTCCCGCGCCCTGATAACCTCGATAAGGGGTGCCACGGCCTGCCCTTCAAAGAAGACCAGAGTCTCCTCAGTGCCGGGTATCTCTTCCTCCTTCTCGAGATCCTTCAGAAGCTCAAATATGGCCTGGTTGCCAAGAGCTTTCAAGGCTGATCGGGCGCCATTTTTCCGCTTTTCATCACCCAGTGCCTCCTTCAGGGAAGGTATGGCCTCATTGCCGAATTTTGCAAGGATAGCCACGATCTCGTCAAGAGCCTTCTCGTTATCCAGCGATTTTATAAGACAGGGCACTGTTTTCACGCCGGTGTTGATGATGGTCTGCGAAGCCTCAATTTTTCTGTCATCATCGCAGAGAAGGCCTATGAGGCCCTCCATGTGGCGTAAGAAAAGCTCTTCCTTGACCTCTTCCTCGACTTTTACCCCTTCCTCGGGCGATATCTTGAGCTCTTCCCGCCTGCGGGCAAGCTTCTCACTGTCTTCAGGGGAGACTTTCCCGAATTTCCATGCCTCGACGACAAGCTTCCTGTACTCCTCGAAGCGGACCTCCTTCACCGTGGCGAAAGCTTTCAGCTTCCCTGTGAGGGCCTCGATGTCGCCGTAAAGATCGGCATCTTTGAAGGAGTGGCCCGACTGGTAGTTCATGTAGCTCGCCTTGTTGTCCTGGGAGCTGTTATAGAAGAAAATCTCCTGGGAGCTTGCGCCTTCAAACCTGTCGCTGAAGACCACGAAGGGATGAAGATCGAGGAGGGCATTCCGCTCCCTGTGGTAGAGATACATGTGGCTCGCATTTTCCGCCGAGGCAGTGGAGATATCCCGGTTCTCAAACTGCGCGAAAGCGCCCATGCACCGTTTCACGGAGTGATGGTAAGTTTCCCCCTCCTTCTTTGAGTATCGTATGAAGAGGAGATCGTAATCGCGGAGAAACGAAAGGTTAAGGAGCAGGTCCTCTATTTTCGGCGCTATCTCCTCGGCTTTCGCCTCGCAGTCTTTGGGCGACGAGGGGCCTCCGCCGTGGGCCAGCCTGTTTCTCTCGTTGATAAGCTCGTCTATGATTTTGGCATTCTCGGACTGCTTCTTGTTTGCCTTGAAATAGAAGTGGTATATCTCCGGCAGGAAGAGGTCCTCGGGCCTTGTGTGATGAGCGCTCAGCGTCTCCCTGAGGACGGCGTTCCAGGTGCCCAGAGAAGGCCGCGGCAGAAAGGAGAGAAGGAACGTGGCGTGCTCCGCCGTCACGGGCCCTCTCAGCAGGGAGCCCAGGGTGATGGTGGCAAGGTATTTCACAAGGCTTTCCAGAACCTCGATGGACTTGTCAAGCTTTGTCTTGAACTCCTCGGCGTTTCTCATGGAAAAATAGGGGTAAGAGAGGGGGAAAGGATACTCCAGCTTGAGCAGAGTGGTGGTTTTGTCGTCGAGCTTTGAAACCATAAGGCACCTCCAGGGAACAAGTTCAGACTGCCCATGCAGATCAATAGGCTGTTATTGTGAAGCCCTTTCTTCCAGCATTCCCCTCAGCAGCCCTGAATCAGAAGGCCAGCGGAGCGCTCTTGCCGGTTTCTTTCCGTGGCTGTGAGAATCTTTTTCTGTGATGACGATGAGGGGGACATTTATCGTTGCCTCGCCAAGCTTCAAGGCTTTCATGAAGTCCTTCACCGTGAGATCGGGCAGGTCATCTGAGATGATGATGGAATGGTAATCCCCCGTGGAAGCCATGCGGAGGCCTTCCATGCCGTTTGAGGCCAGCTCGGGCAGGGTTCCTTCCGATTCAAGGTATGCCGTGATGGAGGAGCGCAGCTTCTCATTGCTGCACACCACGAGGAAACTGCCGGCAAGCGGCGCTTCCTTTTCTTTCGTCGCAGGAAGTGAAAAGGTGAACGACGTGCCCTTACCCGGGGAGCTTTCGAGGGCGATGGGGCTCCTGTGGGCTTCCAGCACATTTTTCACAATGTAGAGGCCCAGGCCTGTTCCTTTTTTCTCGCCCTGCACCTGGCGGTATTTTTCGAAAATGTGCTCCTGGTCCTTCGCCGGGATGCCTTTCCCCGTGTCAAAGACCTTGATGACGGCCATCTCGCCTTCAGGGCGGGCCTCTATGCCAATCGTCCCCCCGCGGGGTGTGTAGCGGAAGGCGTTGATGACGAGATTTTCAAATACGTGGCTGAGCTTGTCTTTGTCTCCGTAGACTTTGAGGTCCTTACTTGATGAGAACTCAAGGGTGATCTCCTGGAACTGCGCAAGGGGCATGAAGAGGGCCTTCATTTTTTCGAGGACTTCGGAGAAAGAGAACGATTCGAAATGGTACGTGCTCATATGGGCATCCATGCGTGATGCAGTCACGATGTTGTTGATCTGGTTCAGCAGGATGCTGCCGGACTGGCTTATCATCATGAGGTATTCAAAGACGTCCTTGTCGGCTTCTTTACCCAGCCTGCGCTGCAGGATCTGGGCATATCCCATCATTGATGCCAGGGGGTTCTTGAGATCGTGGGCCAGGATGGCGATGAACTCCTCGCGGGCCTTCTTGAGCTCTGATTCGATGGTCTTGCGTACCGTGATATCTGAGACAAAGCACACGGTGAGTGAGCCTGAAGGTGAGTCAATATGGCTGAGGGCCACTTCCACGGGAACTTCCCTCCCGTCTTTGCGAAGGCAGTTGATATCTTTTCCGGCGCCCATCACGTGTGCAGTGGGATGCTTGAGATATTGCAGGTGAAGCGCTTCATGCCGTGCCTTTATGCTCTCCGGTATCAGGATATCCATGGAGCTGCCTTTGAGCTCCTCTTCCGGGTAGCCGGTGAGCTCCGCGGCTTTCCTGTTGGCAATCACTATGGCGCTCGTGTCATCGATCATGAAGATGGCAAGGGGGGCATAGGCCAGGATGCTCCTGACGCGCGCTTCAAATTCACTGCTTCTTTTCTCCATCATTTCCTGCAAGGTGATGTCGATGCCTGTGGCGACGATATACCTGAGGGTGCCGCCGCCTGCCGGGATTTGTGAGAGGGACCAGGAAATGATTGCTTTTTCACCGTTCAGTGCAGTCAACGCGCTTCTATAATGGAATTCTCTCTTCCCTTCGCTGAGCGTGGAGCATACGGGATCGGCATTTCCCTTCTCGTCGGTGAGGGGGGCAATTTCGCAGAAAGGCTTTCCATTTACTGAGCCGGGTTTAAAAAAGCGGCTGCTCTCCGAGGAGAGGCAGCAGTGAATCACGCGGCCCTGGGGATCCAGCAGGAGCACAAGGGCGTTGATGCTGCCCAGGATATCCCTGAAAAGGCTCTCATCGAGCGGGATTTCAACGGGGAGATCGAGGGAAGGCGCTGCCGGAGAGTCCATTTTTCATACTCCAGGAGAACAGAATATTCCAGTCATGAGCGATTATAGCAGAAAGGGGCTTGGGTGGTCAAATAGTGGCGTGTCATGAGGCCACACGCCTGATTCTTGTTGATGGTCTTTCCTCTTTCTGTTATAATGAAGTGGAAGATTCGGCAATACCTGCAGAGAGGTGCCATGGAGCGTTATCGAGAGCTTCTGGATAAAGCGAAGACCATTCAGGACCCCCTTAAGAGGACTTTATTTTTCCTTGGTCTCATGTCTGAGGCACTTGGTTCAGAGAAAGAAAGGCCCGTTGTGGTGGGGGGATTTGCACTTGAGTTTTACTCTACCGGCGGATATGCGACCGGTGATGTGGACCTGGTCTATGCGGATCCCGGATCTCTCGGGGTCCTGCTCAATGGATGGGGCTTCCGGAAGGAGGGGAGGCACTGGATAAGTGAGGAACTCGACCTCTTCATTGAAATCCCAGGCTTTGCACTCGCCGGGGAAGAGCGCGACAGGGTCACCATCGTTGAAGTGGAGGGCCTGCAAGTGGCTCTCATCGGCATAGAGGACCTTATAGTGGACAGGCTGAATGCCTTTGTTCACTGGAAGTCCACCGATGACGGCTACTGGGCCGAAGAGCTGCTTTTCATGTATGGAGACAACATTGACCGTGCCTATCTTGAACGAAGGTGCGTTGAGGAGCACACTGCGGCAGCCCTTGGGGAGCTCTGCGGGGAAGTGGCGAGGCTTAAGCATGAGAACCCTTGAGTTCGAACGATTCATCAGGGAAAAGAAAGAGAATTTTTTTGCTGTCCGGGCAGTCCTGGGCCGGAAGAGGGGCACGCGCCGTAAGAATCGTGATGCCGCCGAACGCGAGGCCCTTATGCGCATGGATAAGAAGCGGCTCTCTACATGGCTCAATGAAGGCACCCTGGAAATTGTTTCACCTAACCACTTTATCTTCAGGCTGTAGAGCAGGGAAGCTGCCTGTATCGGAGAACCGAGGGGAGTCCGTATGGAGAAGGACACAATCCAGGCAATGATACACTCTCCCTATGAATCCATGAGGCCCATCACCTTTTTGCCCTCGCGATGCGCTTTCTCTCCGTGGCCCCTATCTTTCCGGAGGGGCCGTATCCCCAGAGCTCCCAGAAGCCCAGGAGGCGGGCCGCGGTTATCTCGATCCGCCTGAGCCCCTTCACGCTCTTATAGCCATAGAGCTCGGGCGCCACAAGGCGCAGCGGGCCGCCTCTTTCGGGGGCAAGGGGTTGGCCTTCCAGGGTGTCCGCAAGAATGGCGCCTTCAAGCTCCTGCAGTGAAAATGAAGCCGAGTAGCCGCCATGGGAGATGAACCTTACGAATCTGCCGCCAGGCAGGAGCCTTATCCGGGCAAGGAAATCCTTCCAGAGGACTCCCTCCCAGGTTACATCCAGGACGCTCCAGCCGGTGATGCAGTGAAAATCCCTTTTCAGCTCAGAGCGGGGAAGGCACCTGAATGAATCCCAGTCCAGGACCAGCTTTTCTTCCACCTCTCCGGAGACCTCCAGGCGCCACGACGGCAGGTCAGGCCACTCCATGCCGTCAATGGAGTAAGTGACAAGCTCAGAAAGATACTTCCTCGGTGCTGACGCCCGCCACAGCGCCACAGGCAGGGAGAGAATCCAGGCGACGATCTCCACGATGCGGTTCATCTCATCACCTTTCTGTCGCAGGCTCACTGGATCAAGCAATCAACGGCCCTTGCCCGATCCGCCCGGGGGCAGGGGTGCCTCTCTATAATGATGCTTGGAGGCCCCCGGAGGACTGCTCCATGATAACTGCCATTCCCCTGGAGGATCATTCCCGATCATTTTATCTCTTCTGGAAAAGCGGCCTTCAGAAGCCCGGGGAGACACCGGCGGCATGCGCCGCTGATTCCCGCCGGACTCCTCTTTGATAGACCAGGAAAGGGGCCCCTGCTTCAGAGAGGGAGCCGAAGGTGAAGGTGAGTTCAAAGGGCGCCCTGCCCCTCACGGTGAGGGTCCGAAGGCCGTGGAGGAGGTGGAGGTGGCAGGCCTCGCAGAGCACGATGAGGTTCCAGGGGTCATCGGTGCCGCCCTGGGAGCGCCTGATGATGTGATGCACGTGCAAATTCCGACGGCACCGGCAGCCGGGGGTCTGGCAGCGAAACCGGTCGCGCTTCAGGATTTTGTGATGATGGGCCGCTTTTTTCAAGGTTCCCTCGGTCTTGAGATAGTCCGCCATGAGGGCGGCAAGGAATTTTTCTTCCGGGAGGACCAGGCTGTCAGCGCCTTCCGCCAGGGCAAGCCTGACGAGAAAGGCATGGGCCGCGAGGTTCCAGAGCACCTCAAGCTCCCGGGGGAGAAAGAATTTTATCATCATGGTTCCTGTGGCAGCTCTTGAGGGGCTCCCTGCCGAGAGGATGTCCACCAGGAAGGTCTCCTCGGGGCTCTCACCCCGGGGGATGGTGCAGAGCTCCCGGGCTTTTTGCCCCGCACACAGGCGCGAATCTTTTTCAATTTTCATGGAGGCCTCGGAGGCCATCATCTCTTCTACACCGCTGAAATACTTCCAGGGCGCATCGAAGCGCCTGTCGCGGGAAGCGAAGAGCTCCTCGTCGTCTGCCTCAAGAGGCCACGAAGAATCAAGTGAGGGCCCCTTGTACCACGAGCCGTCACGTATGCAGTCCTGCACCTCCTCCGGCAGGTCGTGAAGCCTCTCGTCGGTGACGTAGCGGAATCCGGGAAGCAGAGTATAATTGTGGGGGACCAGGCAGTCATACTCCAGGATCCTGGCGACACGCCCCGCCTCTTCCCTGAGGTCAACGGTGGGCACGCTCGCGGCATAGGCGATCCACTGTGACTCATTCCTGGAGTCCACGAGGGGAAGAATGAGGCGCGCCTGTTCCCTGGTGATGACGCCTTTTCTGAAGGCGTCATCGGTGAGTGAGTGGCGCCGGAATCCCTCGGCGAGCATTATGAGCTGGCGGGTCTGCGCCATCGAGAAGCCGCAGCGCTCCCCTGCATAGTCCTCGATGAATTCATAGCCGAGAAGGCGGTGGAGCTGCCGCTCATCCATCGCCCGAAGGAGCATCCCCGCGGCCACGTCGAGCCTCTGGCGGATCGAGGCGGCCCTGATCAGGCGGCCTGCAATTGCCCTCGCGGAGGCCCCGGTAACTTTTTCCGGCCGGGCCTCTTCAAGCCACGACGGGAAGAAGATGCTCCATGGTGATGACCACGGAGTCTCACCGGCCTCTCCCTCGCCGGCCTGCCCGCTGACCTCGCCGGGAGCGCTCACGCGGCGGTTTCTCATCCTCCTTTTCAGGAGGGGACCCCCCCGGGAGAATATGGGGCGGTTCCCGTCGGCATCGAGGGCTGGAAGCTCCGGCGCCACTTTCCCTGAGGCCAGGAAGTTCGCAAGGAGCGCCTCGACAAATCCCGAAAGCGGTCCGTCATAGTGCTCCCTGTCCCGGAAGAGGGAGAGGGCGAAGTCCCAGGTGAGGGCAAGGGACGGTGCCACGCTGAAATACATCATCGTGCCCTCAGGCTCAGCATCGTGTGCCTTATCGCTTACCCCGGAAGCGGGAGCCGATCCGGCATTTTCTCCCGCGAGAGCCCTTTTCACTTCCCTCTCAAGGCCGCACAGAGAGCGCGCCCGGGCGACACCGAGCCACTCTCCCTCGTTCTCGGGCGTGATGACCCTCGAAAGATGCCTGAGAGCGCTTTTGGCGATCCTGCCCTGCAGATAGGCCTCCCGCGTGAGGGGCAGGCTCCTGAGGAGCTTATAGTTGTGCATCAGCTCCGATGCGGTGCGCCCCGAGAAAGAGAGATGCTCCGTGGCGAAGGTCCCCATGGAGCGGTATCCTAACTGATCAACTCCTTTCGATTTGAGAGTAACGAGAAGACCGCCAAGCACGAGATCCAGTGCCAGGCGGCCGCGGACTGCCTCGCAGAGCAGAAAATCAATGCGCTCTGCCCGCTCATCCCTGTCGATTGAGCCGAAGGAGCTGTCCTCCGTGAGCTTTTCCGCTTCGGGGATGAGGCCCTCACTGGTGATTTTTACCAGGCGCTCCGTCTGGTGACTGGTTTCAGCGGGAAGCTCATAAGGCTCCGGGAGAAGGAGCATATCCTCGTAATCCTGGGAAGAAAAAGGATCACCGAGGTGAAGAAGCTCTTCTTCATCAGGGAGAAACAGGGCAGCAATGAATTGGGTTACATGTGTATCCATGATTATATCATAGCATATCAGCGATAAAATATCAAACAGGTCACCTCTCTGAAACCTCATCACGGCAACGATAAAACGCCATCACCCAGTGTCCTTCCAATGGCCCGGATGAGGCGAAAAGGTCAAAAATGACCCTGAAGGCTGTTACGCGCCAGCCAGCGAGCGGCCAGGCCGGTTTTCGGGCATTTCAAGTCGGACCCGCTTCCGGGCGGAAGAATTTTTGTAATCGTTCAGTCCCTCCCAGGGAGCCGTTTGTTTCACCGAAAATAATCTTTGTCCCTGTTGGTAAAGAATATGTGACAGCCCAATTGACGAGTTCTGAAAAGCCTTGATGTTATCCGGGAAAAACTTGATCATGATCCACTTAAACTGGATCATAAACTGGATCACTTGCGATTGTGTCTAATTTATTATCTGCCTTCGGAACTGTTGAAATAGGGATTCATCTAATATTGGATCAGCACCTGGGAAAGCAAAGGGGCAGGTTCAGAACCTGCCCCATATGCATTGCCCGGCTATAATCTGGAGCCCTTATTTTATGCTGGCTATCAGCAGGGCATCCCTGAAGAGATTGTTCACGAAATCGCCGGCGCTTTTCCGCTCGAGCTCGTCAGGCATCTGAATTCCATATTTTCCCAGCACTGATTCCAGCTCACCCTTTTGAAGGAGCTCCTCGGCGGTGCTTCCCTTGTAGCCTTTCTCGCCGAGCGAGCCGTCAAGCTCCGCCATGACGCTCTTCAGCTGCCCTGAATCCTGACCCTTCCCTTCACCTGTGGGATTGGGGAGCTGCGGGCCGCCCGCCTCGCCTCTCTGGAGCTGGGTATTCTGTTCGAAGGCATTCACAATATCTGCAGCATTGTTGGGAGTGACAGCCTGTCCATCGCCGCCAACGCCGGTGAGGCCGCCGAGGCCGCCGGCATTCGCCAGGGGTGACAGGGGCGAGCCGCCCTGGAGCTGGGGAGCATTGGCTCCGTATTTTCCCTTCAATATGTTCAGCGCTTCGACCCACTCCTTGTCATCGGTATCAAGAACGCCATTGGCGCTCGTATCGACAAAGGCATCGCCGTTGGCGAATTTGATGGCCGGATGGCCGTTGATCTTGGTGACCTCTGCTTCGATGCCTCTCTCCCTCAGCTTGTTCGCCAGCTCTTCCGGCTTCATGCCGCTTTTGCCGGCCTTCTTGAAGATGTCGGCAATTGTGGCCACTTCCTGGGCGTTCATCCTGGTCCCGTTCTTATTGATGATGGGCTCTCCGCCTCCGGCGGCTCCTGCAGCCGGGGAAGCTCCTGTCATCCCGTCAACTCCTCTGCCGGCTCCCTTTGCCTCTCCTGCCTTCGCACCCTGCTGGGGCTGAGCCGCCTTGGGTTTTACCGCCTTATCCTGCGGCTCCTCAGCCTGCGGCTCCTGAGCCTGCGGCTTCTGAGCCAGGGAATTTTCCCACTTCATCTTCTGCTCCTGCAGGTCTGCTGACAGTTCCTCGATTCTTGAAAAATCAAAGTTGGGGATTCCAGGTATTCCTTCCATAGTAGCCTCCAGATTCCAGGATATTCATTATCTTACCCGCTTTATCACCGGCGCCGGTGAATTGAAATTCAATTAATTCTGAAAAAAATCTGAATATCATTAATATTTTGTAAAATTCTCTGATTCATTTTTTCAGAATGAGCTGTGCAATTATTGCCTATACTGTCTCAGGAGCCGTACATGCTATGAATGGTGCGCTTCTGCTCATCGGTGAATTTATGATTCAGCACGAAGTCCATGCCGTAGCGGCTGATATAGAGAAAGAGGATCTCCCTGTACTTGAGGTACATCCAGAGAGGCTCGCCATATTGAAGATGGCAGGCGGCCTTGCAGATATCGGCCATCTCCATCACTTCGCGGGGCGTCATTCCTGTGAGGGAGCGGTAGCCCATGCTTGTTGAAAGCTCCTGCTCGTCCATAATGCATTCCACGAGGCCCAATTTTTCCGCCTTGTCCTTAAGGGCGGCATGCCTGCCGAGAGTGAAGACGCTTCTTCCATAGGAGTGGATGATATCGGTGTGATCCCTTATAAGGTCGATGGTCATCTCCGCCTCCTCTCTTGTCTCGGTGGGAAGGCCGAAGAAGATGTAGGCAAAGTTCCAGATACCGGAATCGCTTGAGCTCTTGAGGATCTCCAGCCTTTTCTCGAAATCCACGCCTTTGTTGATGAGCTTCATTATTCTCGCGCTTCCCGATTCCACACCCCACAGGAGCATGACAAGGCCGCTCTTTCTGTAAAGATCAAGGCGCCTTCTGGTAAAGGCGCGCTCTGTCCGTGCGTTGCAGAACCACGTGATGTCGAGCTTTTCCTTGATGATCCGCCGGGCCATTGCATCCATATACTGAGGGGTGATGGACTCGTCGATAAACTCGAAATGCCTGATGCCATAAGAGGTATTGAGGAATCTGATTTCATCGATAAGGCGGTCCACGTCTTTGATATCGGGCTCAACACCGAAGTCAGTGTCGCAGAAGGTGCATTTCTGCCAGTAGCAGCCTTTGCTGGACTGAAGGGAGATTGCCAGATCAGGTACGAAATACCTGTCCAGAGGCAGATCGTCCAGCACCTGGTGGTGAAGGTCGTTGAGGGGAACGGGCATGTCCCTGGAGGTATAGACAGGCCGCCCCAGCTCCGGATCCGCATATATGAGGGAGGGGACGCCTTTCAGGCTCTCTCCTCCTTTGAGTGCCGCAATCAGTTTCAGCAGCGGCTTCTGCCCCTCGCCGAGTATAATACTGTCGGTGAAGAGGTCAAAGAGCTCCTTGCGGGAGAGAATCACCTCCCTGAGCTTTGTGAAATAGTTGCCCCCTATGTTCAGGTGGCATCCCTCCGGCTTTTTCTGCATCAGGATCCTGGAAAGCGTCAATCCCGGGAGGAGCTGTGTCGGCGAGTTGATGGAGATGCCTATGATATCGGCCTGATATTTAAGGAGCCGCGTGGCCTCCCTCTTCATGAACGGGAGGAACATGTTTTCGTCTGCATCATTTGTGAAATCAATGATCCCCTGCACGGTGAGGGGGAAGCGGGGGGTGAAAAAGTCATTGAACCTTATCTTTGCAGGATAATAGGGGAGTGACGCGATTTCAAGGGCTTTATCGACGGTGAGGAAGGCTTTCACGAGAAGGAAAGGGTCATAGAACTTCTCCCTCGAGTCAAAGACGGAGAAAGCCAGGGGAAGCTCTTCCTTGACCTTTTGGATCATCTGTTCCCGTCTCCCGGGATTTTTTTCAATCTTCAGCAGCCTCGCGCTGTCAATCTGGGCGGCAAGGGAGTCATCATTGCTCGCCAGGGTGATCATGAGCTTCTGCTTGAGGAACTGATAGCTGTTTTCCGCCTTTGCCGCCGAATAATCCATATATTCCGGCGACAGTATGTGGCGGTAGAATTTTATGTTGATATCCTCAAGGACCACCTCATGCCCTTCACCTTTCAGGTGGCCTGCAAGGGTGGCGAGGGAGAAGTGGGGATTCAGGGGGATCCACTGGGGAGGGAAGATGAGGAGTGTTTTCTGTTTCTCGTCCTTCATTTTTTGTCAAGGTTCTTCTTCATTGATGAAAGGAATGCATCGCCCAAGGTCTTTGCGCTTGACCGTGACATGGCATCGGGATCCTCCGCCTCCCCCTCTGGCTGTTCCGCCTGAACCTCTCTCTGTGATGCCTCCTCTGCCGTGGGCTCCCGCCGGGGCTGAGTGAGCAGGTGCCTGTTGTCATCGACGTGACGGGCTATTTCCTCCACTATGGGGAGCATTCTTTCCTGATAAATGACGTGGATCTCCCTGAGAAGCTCTTCCTGCTGGATCATCGCCGCCTCCACGATATCCTCTTCGCCATATATCTCAAAATCAAGCAGGAGGTCCTTTATCTCTTTTATACGATGGGCATAGTTCACATAGGCATTGATCCGCTCCATTATCTCCTCGGTAGTAAGCTTCATCGTCCACCTCCAGACACCCCAAGCTGACGCTCTTGCTCTATTTCACGAAAGAATCCCATCCTCCTGCATTTTGTCCTTCAACTTTCTCATGTGGTGCCGACTTCGCAGGGCCCATGGAATCCTCGGGGAGTCTGTCCCCGATTTTACCCGAACATCTTCTTGAAGCGCTGGGCCCCTATCCAGAAGACTACCACGCCGAGAGCCGTGAGTTTGAGGAACTCAGTCCACATGAAGAGGAGGGAGTTGCCCTTCAGAATGATGCCGTAGCCCAGGTCCAGGTAATATTTCAGGGGGGAGAAGTTCACGAGGAACGCCATCCAGGGCGGCATGGCCTCCGGCGGCACCCACGTGCCCGAAAGGAACATGATGGGGAAGAGGACCAGGAGGGTGAGCAGGACGGTCTCAGAGAGGTTGTTGGAGAGCGTCGAGACAAGGAGGCCTATCCCCGACGCGGTGAAGCAGAACACGGTGGTCACGATGAGAAATTCCAGCAGGCTCCCCATGAAGGGGACATGGATCAGCGGTATCAGGATGGTGTAGATGCAGATGAAGCTCGCGAAAATGAAGACCACCATCATGGGGAGCACCTTGGCGAACATTATCTCGTAAGGCTTCACGGGCGTCACCATGAGCTGCTCGATGGTGCCGAACTGCTTTTCGTTCACCATTGCCGTGGCGGGAAGCAGGATGGCGATGAGGGTGAAGATGGTGAAAAACTCCTGGAGCGTCATCGCCCATGCATCATTCAGGTTGGGGTTGAAGGCGAAGCGCGTCTCGCTCCTGATGAGTGGCATGAGCTTGTACATCACCGTCGAGACCTGCCATTCCTTCGTGAGAATCTCGTTCTGAAAATCAGCGATGATTGCTCCCACGTACCCCGCGGCTATCTCTGCCGTGTTGCTTGTCGTGGCGTCCAGCACAAGCTGCACGCGGGCTCCCCTGTAAGAGACGATATTATCCTGGAATTTCCTTGGTATGATGAGCACTGCGCCCACGTCGTCGCCAAGGATGAGGTCCTGCACCTTCTTTTCATCGTCTATGTAGGAATGGATGACAAAGTAGGGAGGCCTCAGCTTCCTTACCAGGTCGTAGCTTTTCTGGCTCTTGTCCATGTCGTAGATGGCGATGGGGAAGTTCTTGAGGTCCGACGTGACCTGGGCGGCCATCCACACGTCGAGCGTGGCCGCGTAGAGGACGATGACGAGCAGCACGGTATTCCTTGTGAACTGGATTACCTCTTTCCTGAGAAGGGTGAAGAACTTGAAGCCCATCGCTGTTACCCCAGCCTTTTCCTGAAAAGTATGATGGAGATGACGAAGAGGCCCACGGCCATCGCCGAGAGCACCACAATGTCCTCCCAGAGGTACTCGAGGCCCACCCCCTTGAGCATGAGCTTTCTGGTAAAGTCAATATAGTAAGTAGGAGGCAGCATATAGGCCGTTTCTTTACCGGCCTGATCCATGCATATGATGGGGAGCATGAAGCCCGAATACATGAAGGTGGGGACGAGGTTCACTATGGAGGTGATCAATATCCCCGCTATCTGCGTGGGAACGAGAACCGCCACAAAGACACCGATACCTATCACGACTATGACATAGAGAAGGGAGACACCCAGCATGAGGGGAATGTTCCCCCTGAAAGGCACCCCGAATAAGAACACGGAGAGGAATATGAAGAGCAGGCAGTTGGCATAGGTGAGGACCGTGTAGGGGACAGCCTTTCCCAGTATGAACTCGGTTTTGGTGACCGGTGAGCAGTACATGTTCAGTATCATGCCTGTTTCCTTTTCCTTGGTAATGGAGATGGCCATGATGGTCGGCGGAAGAAAGACCAGCACGATGGCGATGACCCCGGGGATGATGAAATCTTCACTCCGGAAAGTAGGGTTAAACCAGGGGCTCACGAAGAGCTCAACGGGCATCCCTGAGCCCGCCCCCTGGCCGGGGCCGAACCGTTTCCTGAAATAGTCGTTGAACACCTTCTCGCTGAAGGCCGCGACAGTGGTGTCAGCGTACCCGCCGCTCATCTGTGCCCTGCTCGTGTAAATGGCGTCTATGATGACCTGGACAGACTGGGGCATCCCCTGCCTGATTCTCTCCTCGAATTTCTCAGGTATCACCAGCACGAGCCTGATCTTTCCCTGCCTGATGATAGTATCGATATCCTCGAACCGGTCGATGTACTGCTTGATCTTGAAGACCTTGCTCGCCGAGAAGGTATCGATGAGTTCCCTGCTTGTCTTTGTCCTGTCCTCGTCGAGGACGCCGATGGGGATGTTTTTCACCTCGAGGGGAAAGCCGTAGGCAAAGAGGAAATAGAGAATGATGGGCGCGATGATGGTGAGAAGGCAGCTCATCCAGTTTCTCACGAGCTCCTGGGTTTCTTTCATGGTTACGGCCCACATCCGGCGCGGAGAGAACATCTCAGATTTCCCCCTTTTCGGCTTTTTCACAGAAATAGACAAAGACATCTTCAAAAGGCATGAGCTTTTCTCTCATGTCCAGGACCTCGATTTTCTGCTCCGAGAGGAGCTGTCTTATTTTCCCTTCATCCTTGGCGCCATCCCTGGTATAGAGATGGATGGTCCTCCCGAATATGTTGCAGAAGCCGAAATGTCTCCCCAGGATGTCATAACTCTCAAAGGGCGCCGTCGTGAGGATTTCAAGCATCAGGCCTATCTCTGCGGTGACCTTCTTCTTCAGCTCCAGGGAAGCTCCCAGGGCTATCAGGCGCCCCATGTGCATCAGGGAGATCCTGTTGCACTGCTCGGCTTCGTCCATATAGTGGGTCGTCACGAGAATGGTGACGCAGATTTTTTGGGAGAGGTAGAAGATGATGTCCCAGAATATTCTCCGGGCGATGGGATCGACGCCTGACGTGGGCTCGTCAAGGAATATCACTTCAGGCTGGTGGATGATGGCGCACCCCAGGGCCAGGCGCTGCTTGATGCCCATGGGGAGGCTGTCGGTGATGATATCCCCCTTCCCCTCGAGGTCGGCCACCTTCAGGATGAGCTCTTTTCTTCTCTGGAGGTCGCTTTCAGGGACACCGTATATGCCCGCGTAAAGCTCGATATTCTCGCCCACGGTGAGATCGCGGTAAAGGGAGAACTTCTGCGACATGTAGCCGATGTTTTCCTTGATCTTCCACTGCTCCTTCATGATGTCAAAGGAGCTTATCTTGCCCGAGCCTTTCGTGGGCGGGAAGAGGCCACAGAGCATCTTTATCGTCGTCGTCTTGCCGGCGCCGTTGGGGCCCAGGAAGCCGAATATCTCGCCGCGCTTCACGTCAAAGCTCACGTTGTCCACTGCCGTGTAGTTCCCGAATATCTTGTAGAGGTTCTTCACCTCGATCATGATATCGTCGCTGCTCTTCCTGCATTGCGTTTTCCCCGGCACATTGTAGAACTCCTCGAGGGCCTCCTGGTTGAATCCTGCGGCCTGCTTCATAATCTTCGACAGGAACACGTCTTCCAGAGTGGGCACCACTTCCTCGATGCGGTTCACCTTGATGTCATGGGCCTCACCGAAGCTCTTGATGGAGTCACCGGCGGCCTCCTGCCCGCTGTATATGGCGTTAAGCTTGATCCCGGCGGGGTAAATGACTTTTATCGCCTCCATATTCTTGAAGATGCCAAGAGCCTTCTGCTGATCGTCCACGTAGATCTCAATAAGCCTGCCGTCGATCTGCCTGGTGAGGTCATTGATATCACCCATGGCCACAACCTCGCCAAGGTGCATGAGGGCCATGCGGTGGCAGCGCTCAGCCTCGTCCATGTAGGAGGTGGTGAGAAAGATGGTGATGTCGTTCTCCTTCAGGATCTTGTTGATGAGATACCAGATGTCCCTCCTGGAGATTGGATCGACGCCGGTGGTGGGCTCGTCCAGGAAGACCATCTTGGGTGAGTGGATGAGGGTGCAGCAGATGCCGAGCTTCTGCTTCATGCCGCCCGAGAGGTTCTTGGCGGCCCTGTCCTTGAAGCGCATCAGCTTTGTCACTTCCAGGAGGTCCGTCTTGAGGGTTTCCCGCTTTTTCGGGTCCACGCTGTTGATCTCGGCGAAGTAATTTACGTTCTCCTCTATGGAGAGCTCGGCGGCCAGCGACAGGCCAAGGCCCTGGGGAAGGATGCCAAGGTGAGGCTTCACCACCTCGGGATCTTTGAGCATGTCGTTCTCCAGCAGAGTCACCGAGCCATCGTTCGGGCGCAGGAGCCCCCCTATGATGTAGATCAGGGTGCTTTTCCCCGCGCCGTCGGGGCCTATGAGACCGAATATCTCGCCTTTTTTCACTTTAAGAGAGACATTCTTGAGGGCCTGAACCTTCCTGAAGCTTTTGGACACACTGGTCACGGTGAGAATTGAGTCCATCAGGCACGTCCTTATTTTTCCGGCTTATCCAGGCCTTCGGTGGAGATGTTCCTGGCCGTGTCAATCTGGGCCTCGCAGGGCATGCCTGGCGTGAGCTTTTTCTCCTTGTTGTCCAGTATCCTGATTTTCACGGAAAAGACCAGCTTGGTTCTCTGGTCCTTGGTCTCCACGTTCTTGGGGGTGAACTCGTTCTTGTCGGATATCTTATAGACGACACCTTCAAAGCTCTGGTCCAGGCCGTCGGGTGTGATTTTTACGGCATTGCCGATCTTTATTCTGTCGCGCCTCTCTGTGGGCATGAAAGCCCGGAGATAGAGCTTGTTGAGGTCAACGACGGTGACGAGGGGAGTTCCGCCTGCAATGACCTCGCCAGGCTCCACTATCTTGTTGATGACGCTGCCGTCAATCGGTGCATAGACGCGGGAGTCCTCAAGGTCCGCCAAGGCAGACTTGAGGGCGTCCTGGGCTTTCGCAAGGCTTTGATGGGCCATTTTCACATCTTTTTCCCGCTGCTCGATATCATAGGACCCGACCTGGGCAAGGTTTACGTTGGCTCTTCCCGCTTCGACCGACGAGGCTCCCTCCTTGATCCCCGCAATGCCGATATTCACGTTGGCATTGGCGACATTAAGGTTTTTTTTCGCCGTGTCAATGGCGGTGAGGGCTTTGTCAACCTGCTTTTTCGCCAGCACAAAATCCTCCCTTGCGGTGATGTACTGTGTCTCGACGGCATCATATTTTGTCTTCGGGATGGCGTCCTCCTTGAGGAGGTTCTTGTAGCGCTGGAATTCCTTGTCATTGTAATCGAGGTTTGCCTTTGCCTTCTTGAGGCTGGCCCCTGCCTGGGCATGGTCCAGTTCGGCCTGCCTGACGGCAAGGACGGACTGGTCAAGCTGCGCCACGCTCTGTTTGTAAAGGGCCTGGGCCTTGTTGAGCTGCGAGGTGTTCACGTTCAGACCTGCCTCTGCCTGATTGACAGAGGCATGGGTTCTTGCCTTGGCCTGCTCCAGCGCCGATTCGGACTGTATGATGCGGCTTTTCCATATCTCAACCTCTTTTTTCGCTGAATCGACGCTGGCCTTGAGCTGCTCGGAGTATATGGAGCCAAGAAGCTGGCCTCTCTTTACTGTATCACCTTCATCGACAAGGAGACGGTCCACTTTTCCCGTCACTTTCGCGCCGGCGTTGAACTGATCACCCTCGATGCGGCCGCTCACGTCGATGATGGTCTTTGATTCTTTCTTTTCGCCCTGGAGCTCCTTGATGAAGTTGCACCCCGCAACAAGCATGAGGCCTATGAAAATGGCCATCAGCACGAGTTGAATAATCCTGTTCTTGTCCATAGTCAACCTCTCGAGTTTAAGTTATCACATGAGATCGGCCCGCTGCCGCGCCTTCACTTCCGCACATCGCCTTTCTGGCTCTCTATGATCCTCGCCGTGTCTTTTCCCATGGCCTGATCAAGGCCCGCCACGGCGATGTGATAGGCATAGAAGGCTGATTGATAATTATATTCGGCCCTCTTCAGATTGGTGAGGGCATCTATGACCTCTTTCTGGGGAGCCACCTGCTGCTGATAACGGAGCTTTGAGATCCTGAGGTTCTCCCTTGCCGATACGATGGCGATCTTTGCCGTCTCCATATTTCTTTCCGCAGTCCTGAGCTGGCTGTAAGCCTCTTTTATCCTCAGCACGACCCTGTCATAGGTGAGCTTTTCATTGTTTCTGAGCTGATCGAGCTCGACCTGCTTTATCTTTGCCTCGTCGGCCTTTTTCCCCCAGTCAAAAAACATCCAGTTGAGGCTCAGCATCCCCGTGAGGAGGCTGCCGGGAATGCCGGGAACGGGCTGCATGCCCGGCGTGTCGCCGTAGGTCATATAATAGGCGGAAAGGTTCAGCGAAGGGGTATATTCCGTTTTTTCCAGCTTCACGGCAAGCTCTCCCTGGCTCTTGAGAAACTGGAAAGCGATGAGCTCGGGGTTCTGTTTCTTTGCAGCTTCGATACACTGCAGAAAGGTGAGATCAAAGACAGCCTTCTCGGGCATGTCCTCGATGGTGATATTCCTGGTGATGTCCATGGACATGGCGGTTTTCAGTGTGGCAAGGGAGACATCGGCGTTCCTTATGGAGTTGGCAAGCTCCTGCTCGGCGTTGGCCTTCTCCACGCGGGCCTCCAGCACGGAGTTCATCGCCACCAGGCCCTGGCGGTGATACTGGTCATTGAGCCTTTCAAGCTCTTCATAGCTTTTAAGGTTCTGGTAAAGAAACTCGATGAATCTCTGGTCCCTGAGCACCGTGTAATAGTAGAGCTTTATATTGGCCACCAGCTCGTTCTTCGCCTGGATAAGGCGCACCTTGGCCACGTCGATGCCAAGCCTGGCGATGGTTACCTGCGTATCGAGCGATGCCGAGAAGAGCGGCATGGAAAACCACGTAGTCCACATGTAGTTGTCCTGGGGGAAGGAGATGCTGTAGGTATCCATCAAATTGGGATCATTTATATCCGGAGCCGATGCGGAGAAAGTAAGGTCGCTGAAGGTCCTGTCATAGGAGTAATTGGTGGTAAACTTGGGGAGCCACTCCTTCTGCACAGCACGATAGCTCAGCTCAGCGGACTTGATGGACATCTTCGCATTGTCATAGGTCCTGTTTTCCTTCAGGGCATAGTCGATAGCCTGGTCAAGGGTGAGGCTGTAGGAGAGGGGTCCCGGCTTTTCAGCGGCCTGGCAGGCCGTCAAAGTTATCAGGCACGAAAAAATTATGAAACATATGACTCTCTGCATAAAAAATGTCCTGAAAGCTGATTGTATCTGAAATTGTGTCGCTTTGCGTCTTGAGATGCTTTGATGAACTGCCGGGATCTCTGCGAAATTTCTATACATTCTCTCATTTTTCCTAAATTCCTTCGCGCAAGGAAAAATGGATATAAGTGCGAATATAACCTGGATTAAGAGAGAGCTTCCTCCGGAGCACCGATGAAAAAAGTCCCCTATAAGATACTTGCCATTGAGGCCGACGGTGAGGACTACGATCACCTCTGTGAGCTTTTGAGCAGCTCCCGCAATGACTTCCACCTCTCCCGGGCGAAGAGCCTTTCCGAGGGATTTGCAAAGCTCTCCAGAAAAAAAGCCGACCTGGTGCTCCTTGAGCTGACCCTCCCTGATTCCAAGGGCATTGAAACCATCGGTTTCTTTTTTTCTCAGGAACAGGCAGTTCCCGCCATAGTGCTCACCGGGATCGATGATGAGAAGGCTGCGATAGAGGCTCTGAGAAGGGGGGCACAGGATTACCTGGTAAAGGGGAAGACAGGCGGCGATGAGCTTGTCCGTTCCATATTTTATGCATTGGAGCGCCAGAGGATGAGACAGGAGATCAGCTCGATGAAGGAGCGCTTCATCAACTCCCTTTCGCTTGATCTCAAGACGTCCCTCACTTCCATCAAGGGTTTTGCCTCGATGCTTGAAGATCCTTTCTATGGCGACATTTCTGAAGAAAAGGCAGAATTCGCCCGCCTCATCGTCTTCTCAAGCGATCTCATGCTCGCGCTGATCAACAATATCGAAAGCGCGGCGAGAATCGAGATGGGCGACATGGGATACCGTTTTGAGGATTTTCTGCTGAAGAATCTTTTCATAGAGCTTAAGAGAATCTTTGAGCCGCAGGTCTTCCAGAGCGGCACCGCGCTTGTCGTTGACTGCCCTCCCCACCTTTATGTATCTGCTGATCTCGAACGGATAAGGCAGGTTTTTTACAACCTGGTGAGCAATGCTTTCCGCTATACTCCCCCTGAAGGCACCATCACCCTTTCAGCCGAGGAGCAGGGCGATCAGGTGCTTGTCATGGTGACGGACACAGGATACGGCATACCGCCCGATGAGCAGGAGAGGCTTTTCAGGAAGTTCACCCAGGGCAGCAAGGAAAAGAGGGGCTCCGGGCTCGGCCTTTACACGGTAAAGTACATAATCGAGGCCCATGGGGGCCGTATTGAGATGGAAAGCGCCCCGTGGCAGGGCACGAAGTTCAGGTTCACGCTGAAGAAGGGGTCGGGGGCCGGTGGCTGGGGAAAGGGGAAATAACGGCAGCCCGGACAGCGAGGTGAAAGTATGGAATACGCTTCAGTGCAGGTCCTTCTTGTGGAAGACAGCAGCGTTGACGTGGCACTTATAAGGGAATACACCAGAGAGCGGCAGGACGGCGATCTTGTCATAAATCTTGATGTGGTGGGCACACTTGCCGATGCATGCGAGAGGCTCTCGGTGCTTCTCTACCACCTTGTGATTCTTGATCTGACCCTTCCCGACAGCGATGGGCTTGAGACCCTCAGCGCCATTATTGAAAAAGCCCGTAAAATCCCTGTGGTGATCCTCACGGGCCTTGACAGTAAAAAGACAGGCATTGCCGCTGTGCAGATGGGTGCCCAGGATTTTATCACCAAATCGGCATTGAAAAGGGAGACACTGATCCGTTCGATCCGCTATGCCATGGAGCGCAGCAGGCTCTCGGAAGAGATGGATGTCATGAGGGAGGACTTTGTCTCCACGCTCACCCACGATCTCAAGACACCGCTCACCTCCATAATCGGCTTTACCGCTCTTCTTGGAAACCCGCAGTTCGGCGGCATATCGGCGGAGAAGCTTGAGTTTAACAACATCATCCACCACTCAAGCGAAGTAATGCTCTCTATCATCGAAAATATCATAACCCTCTCAAAGCTTGAAGCGGGGCACTTGAAGTATCACTTCGCTTCCTTTTCTCTCACCAGCCTTTTCAGCGAGATGGAGCACACTTTCAGCATCGCATCAGGTCTCGGGAAAGTGGCCCTGACTTTCTCATGTCCCCGCGGGGCGGAAGTTTACGGAGATAGTCTCCGCATCAGGCAGGTTTTCCAGAACCTCGTCCTGAATGCCCTCCACCATACCCCACCCGGAGGCTCTATCACGGTGAAGGCCGAGAGGGAGGGCAAGGGCCTGGCCGTTGAGGTGGCCGATACGGGAAAGGGGATTACTGTCGCCGATCAGCAGAAGCTTTTCCAGAAATTCGCGCAGGGGAGCGGGGAAAGCAGGGGCATGGGCCTTGGCCTCTACCTGGTGGATCATATCCTGAGACATCACCGGTCCCGGATAAGCATTGAGAGCGCCCCGGGGGCCGGAACAATGGTCCGCTTTGCGCTTTCCGCCGAGGCCTGGAATGAGTGAGGCTGGCTGCCTGCAGGCAAGGAAAAAGTTTACAATTGAAACGAAACTTTAACTCCCTGGCAATATTTTGTTAATACTTTCTTAAAGATTAGGAAATATAAGCCCTTTATAATGAGAATAGTGACACAAGAAAATGTAATCATTAAAAGTATCATTGAAAGGGGATCTCCCAGATGGCACAGCAGGTGAACAATCCTAATTTCTACGTAAATTCCAGGAACCTCACCATGGAAAACCTGGTCTATGTGACAGGCTCCAACGGGAGGAACATGATAGCTGCCACTACGGAGCTTGGAGTTGATGAGAAATCGAGCGATGTGTTCGTCAGCACCTCTGACGGCGAAACGGGAATATATCATCCCAACCTGGTCAAGGAGTTCGCGAGCCAGTATACTCCCCGTCCCAGGTCGGGCGATGACGTCATTGATGAAGCCAGGGCCGATATCGATTACAACAGTTTTCTCACCAAAAAGTTCTCCCAGAAAAGCGACGAGGTGTTTTCCTCCATAAGGAGCCAGAACCCTGAAATGCAGGAGCAGATCAGGGGCATAATGAGGGACGTCGATGTGAGAGCGCGCTCTGAGGCCGAGAAGATGAAGCTCTCGCCGGAGCGGGAGAAGGAGTATGTGAACCTCCAGACCTTCAAGGCACTCGGCGATTCTCAGAAGGGAACGGAACTCGGGATCCATGCCCGTGAGGCCTATGCCCTGGGGAGCTACAGCAGGGACAGCTTTGATCATACTGTCGCCAAATACGGCCTGCCCCATCCAGGCGATCAGCAGGTCTACAATGCCGCCGACAGAAAGACCGATGAGAAGGCAGTCCAGACGGAAGATCCCCGTATGAAGCAGTATATCGAGCAGCGCCAGGCATTTCAGTTTCTCTCGATGATGAGCATGTTCGGCTCGGGCGGCATGAGCTTTTTCCCCTTCATGATGATGCCTTTCTTCTTCTAGGAAGCTTCAGGGCGCACATGGGTGGACAGCTCCCGCTCACGGCCGTGAGCGGGAGCTGTCCATCTTTTTTGGGGAGGAACCTCTCCTTTTTTGTGTAATTATGGGTGAAACGACCCTGTGCCTCTGAACCACCAGGAGGAGTACTCTGTGCCGGAGAAGGATACCATAAGGCTTGCCTACCAGCCCCGCAAGGACGAGGTGATGGAATACCACGTTGTGACGAGCTCGCTGCAGCATGTCCGGGAAGGCGACCGGGCAGCGACCCATGAATACTGCCTGGAAATGCTCATAGAGGAGAGAATAGTAAGGGAGGTCCCTCCCGATGCCTTTGACGCAGAATTTTCCATAAGGGAGGGCTCCGTCACCAAGAACAGCATGACGACACCTCTCAGGCCGGCGGAGCAGACCCTCACGGTCACTATGAGAAAAAATGGCGAGATTATCGCCTCATCGGTGAGGCTGCCCTTTGTCTATCCCTCTTTTCCTGAGCGGGACCTTTCCCCGGGCGACTCCTGGAGAGGATCGGGCGAGGTCCTCTTCCCTGCAGGCGCTCCGTCGGAGCTCAGGGGGAAAAAAAGGAGCCTGACCTTCGATTATGAATATACCTATGAGGGCCTTCTGCCTATCGGCGATCTGGAGTGCGCCGTCATAGCGGTCTCCTGCCCCGGAACATCACTGCCTGCGGGAGATAACGCTCATGCAAAGATAACGGCGGGGGGAAAAGTCTTTTTTGCCCACCGCCAGGGGAGGCTCCTGGGCTTTCATATGACCACGGCAACCGTTATTGACAGCGGGGATGCCCATGTGGAGAGCCGTGTGACGACAAAGCTTGAATTGGCCGTGTAAAGGGGGAGGATCGTATGGAGGGGTGCTTATCGGTTCTGTGGATTTTGAGCGGCCCTGTGGGTGCATGGTGGGTATACCAGGACGCAGTGAAATCAAACAAGGCGGCAGGTGAGGCCCTCGGGTGGGCAATCTTCACTTTTTTTGCGCCTGTATGCAGCCTGCCGATCTACCTTATCACCAAGGCATCAACAGTACAGGCCACTGGAGCCTCGATCTTCACGGAAACATCGTCCACCGGTGGGTCCCTTGTCTATCCCGGGGCAAGGAAAGCCCAGGATGTCGGCGGGATCAATGCTCTACCGGAGCCTCCCGTGGCAAGCCAGACACGGCCCAGACCTGTTGAAGACAAAAAGACAAAGATGATAGAGCCGGTGAAGAAGAAACAGAAAACCATCTTCGACGCGATAATGTCAGAGGACATGGGAGCCCTCGGCGATCTTCTGGGAAAGGGAACGGACATCAGCGGCAAGAACAGCGACGGTCTCACACCGATGCTCTTTGCCGCCTGCAATGGCAGAGTCAAGGCTGCCATGTTTCTCCTTGATCATGGCGCATCGGTGACGGACCAGGACAAGAACGGCGCCACGGCCCTTCATTGGGCCGCTCATGGCACCCATGGAGATCTGGTGGATATGCTTGTTGCCAAGGGCGCTGTCTTGGACGACCAGGATGCAACGGGCAGGACGCCCCTTCACTGGGTTGCCCTTGAGGGCAAGGGGGAAATGTGCGTGAAGCTTGTCTCCCATGGGGCCGATATCAATGCCCAGGATTTTGAAGGCAAAACACCTCTTCACGTTGCCGTGGGGCAGGGGCGTGTCGATATGGCGGAGGTCCTTCTCGCCGGCGGCGCCGATGTGAACGCCAAGGACTACGAAGGGAAGTCGCCCATCTTCAAGGCAGCCCTTGGTGACAAGAAGGATGCCGTGGAATTTCTCGTGGGCAAGGGCGCTGATATCAACGCCAAGGACAATGACGGCCAGACTCTTCTCACCGCGGTGGTGGGGGCAGGGAAAAGCGAGATTGCCGACTACCTGCGAGTGACAGGGGCCTGGTTTTAGAGGTGATGCAATGAACGTGATATTCCTCTCCCCCCACTTCCCGCCGCAGTACCATCTTTTCTGCGCCGCCCTCAAGAAAAGGGGAGCCAATATCATAGGAATCGCCGATGAGGCCTTTGAGCGCCTCGGGAACGGCGCTGTCTCTTCGCTTACTGAGTACTACAGAGTCGATTCCATGGAGTCTTACGACAGTCTTCTCCGGGCCGTGGCCTATGTGACCCATAAATACGGGAAGGTGGACCGCCTTGACTCCCATAACGAGTACTGGCTCGAAAAGGAGGCGAAGCTCAGGACCGACTTCAACATACCCGGCATAAAAGCCGACAAGATCAATGATATCAAGCTGAAATCAAGAATGAAGAAGCTTTACAGGGCAGGGGGCATCGATGTGGCAAAGGGAAAGGTCGTCACCACCCTTCCCGAAGCGAAGGAGTTCCTCAGTGAAGCGGGATATCCCGTGGTGGTGAAGCCCGATAATGGCGTGGGCGCATCGAATACAAAAAGAATCAACAATGACGGGGAGCTTGAGCACTTTTTCTCATCAAATCCCCCTAATTCATACTTTATTGAGGAATATGTCTTCGGCGATACCTGCACTTTTGACGGCCTCGCCGACAGGGAGGGGAACCCCGTCTTTTATACCTCTCATGTCTATAACAAGGGAATCATGGAGGCGATACAGGAGGGAGACCATGTCTATTACTACTCCCTGCGCTCAATTCCCGCTGATCTCGTGGAGGCAGGGAAAAAGACCCTCAAGGCCTTCGGGGTGAAGGAGAGGTTTTTCCACCTGGAATACTTCAGGACCCACAGGGATGGAAAGCTCATGGGGCTTGAAGTGAACGTCCGCCCCCCCGGGGGCTTTACCACTGACATGTTCAATTATGCCACCGATATTGATATTTACGGGGAGTGGGCGAACCTCATCATGACGGGCGAGTTCAAGGCGCGGTATACAAGGAAATATTACTGCTGCTATATCGGGAGAAAAGCCTGCAAGCACTATGTGCACTCCCATGAGGATGTGCTCAGGACCTGGGGAAATCACGTGGTGAAGGATGGCGCCATGCCGTCCCTCTTTGCCCCGGCAATGGGGGACACTTACTTTATCATAAGATCTGAAGACATGGACACCATGAAGGCCATGCTCGAGTATATTCACAGTACCGGGTAAAGGGCGGCAGGGGGGCAGGCAATGAACAAAGCGGAGAACATTGAACTCCGCATGAAGGCCATGCTCGAGTATATTCACAGTACCGGGTAAAGGGCGGCAGGGGGG
>JAVHLM010000011.1:0-60041 GCA_031082125.1 Candidatus Eremiobacterota bacterium | reverse complement strand
AACAAAGCGGAGAACATTGAACTCCGCATGAAGGCCATGCTCGAGTATATTCACAATACCGGGTAAAGGGCGGCAGGAGGGCAGGCAATGGATGAGGCGAAGAAGATTGAGCTGCGCGTGCGGTGGTGGTTTCACCTGGCCGTGTTCATCATCCTGGTTATCCTCTCCTTTACTTACTATACCAAGACTGAACCCCGTGGAGCCCTGGACTACACCTTCCCCTTTGGCCCCCTTGAATATGCCATCCTTCCCTTTCATGAAGCGGGCCATTTCATCTTTGCCATATTCGGAGACTTCTGGGGCGCCCTGGGCGGCACTATTGTGCAGTTCGGCCTGCCCCTGGCCTTTTCCCTTTACTTTTTCCTTGCCAGGAAGGATCACTTTGCAGGGGGAGCGGCGGCTTTCTGGTTTTTCTCCCAGTTTTTCGGCGTAAGCGTTTACATGCGCGATGCCCGGTTCATGATCCTCCCTCTTTTCGGCGGCGGTGAGCATGACTGGAACTACCTCTTCGGGCAGCTCCATCTCCTGAACAAAAGTGTCCAGATTGCCGATGCCATGAGGATAACTGGCCTCCTGGGGATCACGGCGGACCTCCTTTTCCTTGTGTTTCTGCTGGTCCGGGACCGCTCAGGCGAGGCCTTCAGAAAGGAGCCGCAGGATGGGTGACCGCGACAATGCAGTGCCCCGTACCGGGGATTTTGAAGAGGAGCGCAGGAGGATTGTTGACGACTATGCGAGGGGCTCCTATTACAGGACATCAGCCGACAGGGCCTGTGAGGAGGAGAGCAGGGGGGGAGGAATTGCCTTATTCGCTTTCAATGGAGAGAGCATGTGCTTCATGCATGTGCTCCTTAACGCTCTTGATATGCACCAGAAGGGCCTCACTGTTGCAGTAGTGATAGAGGGCGCGGCATGCGGCCTTGTTCCCCAGCTTCTCGATGAAAGCTCGCCCCTCGGGGGGCATTTTCTCAAAGCCGAGGCTGCCGGCATCATTGCAGGCCTGTGCAGGGCCTGCGCGGCAAAGGCGGGCACCCTCAAGGAAGCGGAAGCCCGCGGGATTTCCCTCCTCTCCGATATGGCGGGCCATCCTTCAATGGAGGCTTTCAGGGAAAGGGGCTTTGCTATCATCACGTTCTGAAGATCTTTCAATGGCTCGGGGGGGGGGCAGGAACGAAGGGATTTCTGCCGCCCGGGCAGAAGGTTTATCATCACAAGGGAGGAGGATCAGATGGCCTATCTCTTTACCGGTCTCGCGGTGGTTTTCTTTCTTGTTCTTCTCTTTTGGCCTCATGGAATGAGCAGGGCACCCCATGGAGCCTCCCGTGGAAGCTTTTCCCTCGTCGAGGTGAAAGCGGCAGAGTCCCGTGCCGTTCCCCCGGTATCAGCCGCGCTTACGAGGGATGAAGCCAGGCTGAGGCTTGAAAAGCTTGCGAATAGTGCCCCTCCCTCTGCTCTCAAGATGGGCGCCGAATGCTATAAAGTGGCCTTTCCTCCTGAGAGAGCCGAATACCTCTGCCCCTCATGCGGGATGCGGACCCTCTACGTCTCCCAGTCCAGGAACTGGAAGAGCCCTTCCGGTTTTATCAATTCAGGCCTTGCTGAGTGCAGGCGGCTTGTAAAAGAGATGCCCGGCAGCTTCATCTCCATTGATGAATCGGAATTCTGCAGAAAATGCAGCCCGAAGGTGAAAGAGCCGGAGCTCGTGCTCGTGGTGCGCTACGGCGGCGAAAAGGAGCCCTCAAGGTTCAGGGGGATCACTGCCGATGACCTGAAGCTTGTCAAAGAGTTCCTGGAAGGGAAGGACAAGCACTCAGGAAGCTACGATGAAGAGTCTCCTCTCAAGAATCACATGGCAAGGCTCAAGGAGCTGCTCGGGATAAAATAGAGAAGGGCTGCAGGCCCGCTCCCAGGAAGGCTTTCTCAGGGAAGGAGTTACCATCATGAAAAGATTGGCGCTGGTCATCACGATCATCTTTATTCTGGCGCTGGGACTCCCCGGATATCTCTCAGCCCAGATGGTGTCTACCGAGGAGGAGCTCTTTGCGAGAAAGCCCCCGGCAGCATCAGGTTCCATGCTCTCGGTAATAGGAGATTATGAGCTGGGTGGCGAGTCCATCACGGTTCTGGAGAGGAACAACGCCCTTTATCTCCTTTATCACAAAAAATACATCCCCCTCAGGCCCATGGGCGCTGCCTCGTGGAGCCTTCCCCAGGATAATGCTCTCGGCACATGGAAGCTGGAGTTCCTCTCCAGCAAGACAGGGGCGGTGACGGTCTGCAAGGCCGGGGGCAGGTATTTTCAGAGAGTCCCGCATACGGGCAGAATAAACCCGTCAAAGCCAGTAAAGGATCTCCGCGAAGAGGCTCTCAAGGCGAAACCGCCCGCTGAAGAGGGGCAGTTCCTTGCGCCCGACCTCGTGGAGATGATAACCCTTGATCCCTCGGTGCAGCTTGATATCCGCTATGCCACCGCCAACAATTTCATGGGGGCGCCCTTTTACAGCTGCGCGAAAGCATATCTTCAGCGCCCCGCTGCGGAAGCCCTCGCAAGGGTCTCAAAAAAGCTCAAGGCTCATGGCCTTGGCCTCGTCATATTCGACGCGTACCGCCCGTGGTACGTGACCAGGATGTTCTGGGACGGCACTCCTGACAGCCAGAAGAAATTTGTAGCCGACCCTAAGACCGGCTCGGTTCACAACAGGGGAGTCGCCGCCGACGTGACGCTCTATGACCTGAAAACGGGAAAAGCCCTCGACATGGGCGGCTTTTACGACGAGTTCGGGGAGCGCTCCTCCCCGGGATACCAGGGGGGGACCTCCCTTTCACGGTGGAACAGAGAAGTGCTCCGCTTCCTGATGGGGCAGGAAGGCTTTACCGTCTATCCTTACGAGTGGTGGCACTTCAATTACCGTGACAGCGACAGGTATCCCATAATGAATATCCCCTTTGAAGACCTGAGGGCCAAAAAGATCCCGGGGAATTGACAGGTGATCTCCCTTCTGCTAGAATCATGATGTCGGTGGTGAAGGACAGGGATACTTCGTTACCCACGACAAATGCCCTGTCCGCCTGTTCCCCGACACTACGCAGTGACAGACCGCCGATGGTGTAGGTAAGAGTTACTTCAACCATTTTCGAGTGGCTTTGAAACCACAACTGGCCCCGCAAGGAGCCAGCCGTACTCTTGCCGCTTGTTCCTCGGCGGTTTTCATTTTCGGGAAAGAGGGACTGCCTGAAAGGAGGGCTATGAAATGGCGAAACTCAACAAAAAGGTACAGGAGAGGACTCACGAAGGCGCTCCCGCGCGGTCGATAAGCCCGGAGCTTCAGCTGCGCCGGTCCGTGCTGGCCTGCCTTCTCTGGGAGGACCAGTTTTACGAGGATGGCGTTGAAATCGCGAAGCGCATAGCCGACCTGATCCCTAAGGTGGAGCCGGGCAAGGTGGCGCTGCTGGCCATCGAAGCACGTGAGCAGATGAAGCTCCGGCATATGCCCCTTCTCATCGTGAGAGAGATGGCACGCTCAGCTCCCCACAAGAAATTCGTATCCGATACCCTTCCGCGGGTTATCCAGAGAGCCGACGAGCTGGCAGAGTTTCTTGCCATTTATTGGAAGGAGGGGAAGCAGCCTCTCTCGGGGCAGGTGAAGAAGGGCCTCGCGAAGGCCTTCACCAGCTTCGATGCCTACCAGCTCGCAAAATATGACCGCGAGGGGGCAGTGAAGCTCAGGGACGTGATGTTCTTGGTCCATCCTTCGCCTTCGAGCGAGGAGCAGGGGGAGATCTGGAAGAAGCTTGCCGAAGGCACTCTTGCGCCTCCCGATACCTGGGAGGTATCTCTCTCGGCGGGGAAGGACAAGAAAGAGACATGGGAGAGGCTCATGAAGGAGAAAAAGCTGGGAGCCCTTGCCCTGCTCAGGAACCTGAGAAACATGAAGCAGGCCTCTGTCGATGAAAAGCTTGTGATAGAATCAATCAAGTCCATGCACACCGAGAGGATCCTGCCCTTCAGATTCATCTCTGCAGCCCGGCATGCCCCCCAGTGGGAGCCTTACCTGGAGGAGGCAATGATGAAATGCCTCAAGGGTGCTGAGAAAATGGGCGGAAAGACGGTGCTCCTTGTCGATATCTCAGGCTCAATGGATGCGGGCCTCTCAGGGAAGTCCGACATGACGAGGATGGATGCCGCATGCGGCCTGGCGGTGCTTGCAAGGGAGCTCTGCGAGGATGTGGAGATATTCTCCTTCACCGACAAGACCATTCAGATCCCTGCCCGCCATGGCTTTGCCCTGAGAGACGCCATAATCAGCTCGCAGCCTCACGGCAGCACCATGCTCGGGGCCGCCATAGATCACTGCAACAAAAGCTGCCGCTTTGACAGGCTTGTGGTCATCACCGACGAGCAGGCCCATGACAAAGTGCACGATCCCGCGACACGCGGCTACATGATAAATGTGGCCTCCTACAAGAACGGCGTGGGGTACGGGGCATGGCTCCACATAGACGGCTGGTCCGAGGCCGTTCTCAAGTATATCGGCGAGATAGAGAAGTTCAATAAAGCTGTTTAGCGGTATGAAGAGTTATCTCACCCAGGGTCTTTTCGAGCGGGGTTTTGCGCTCGTCAGGGAAGGAAAGCTCCCTGAGGCATATGCTTTTTTTCTTGAGGAGAAGGGAAGCCCATCCACAGGAGGCTCCCTTCTCTTTTTCCTTGGGAGGATCAAGAGCCTCGGGGGGGAGGGGGAGGCGGCCCGCCAGTATTTCCTCCAGGCATTGCAGCGGGAAAAACCGCTCTTGAGAGGCGGAGAGATATTCCCGCTCCTGGAGCTCGCCCTCATTGCCATCAAGGGCGGCGCTTATGAAGAAGCGCGCCGGTTATTTGATGAGGCCGCAGCAGTGATCCAGGGGCCCCACCAGGCAGAAGGCAGGGCCCTCTTTCACCATTACCGCGGCATTTTTCACTACAGGCTCCGGGAAAAAGCAAAGGCTCTCGATGACTTCAGAGCGTCCCTTGAGATATCCCTCGATCTCGGCCTTCTTGAAGAGGCCTCGCGAGTCTATGACTCAAGGGGCCAGCTTTATTTTGACATGGGCGATCTCGCCGAGGCAGTGAGCAATTTTGAGGAGTCCATGGCGCTCAAGGAAAAGGCCGGTGACCGGCTGGGTCTTGCCATCACGTGGGGAAATCTTGGAAGAGCCCATCTGATGATGGCCGATCATCAGAAAGCCTTTGAGTATTTCGCCAGGGACCTGGAATTCTGCAGAAAGCAGAAAGATGCCTTCGGGCAGATGGTGATGTGCAATAACATGGGAAGGACGTACCTCCACTCCGGCGATGCAGGCAGCGCAGGCGATCTGGTGAGGGAGAGCCTGAAAATTGCGGAAATGCTTGGAAACAGGGTATGGGTAATGATTAACCGCAAGGATCTTGCCCATGGCATGGTCCTCCTTGGCGAAGAGGAGGGCGTGGAGCGGACTCTCGATGAAGTGGAGAAGAGCGCCCTGGAGCTTGGGAATGAGCGCCTTCTTGCAGAGGCCCATGGGATTCGCGGCCTGTTCCACTGGCGGAGGAGAGAGTGGGAGGAAGCGGATAAGTGTTATGAAAAGGCCCTTTCGCTTCTCCAGAAGCTGGACATGCCTTTTGACCTTATCGGCATGGAGATGCAGGCCGGCACGATGCTGCTGGAGCGGGGTGACAAGCTGAGGGCCCTTGAGATCCTCGAGAAGGCCCTGGACAAGGCGGAGCTGCTGAGAGCGCCATGGATGATTGCGAGGTTTGAAGAGCTTATCAGGCAGGTGGCCGAGCATGAGTGGATCCGCGTGAAGCTGAGAAGATACGTGGGCAGGCAGGTCATGGACGATATTCTCACCGGTGCTGAGAAATCGGCCCTCGGGGGCACCAGGCAGAAAGTGACGGTCCTTGTCTCTGACATAAGAGGCTATACCGAGTTCTCACAGGAAAGGGAGCCCGAGGAGATTGTCGCCATGCTGAATGATTACTTCGCCCTCATGGTGGAGGTGATTCACCGCTCCAGGGGGACAATTGACAAATTCATCGGTGACGCCATCCTGGCGTACTTTGGCGCCCCCGTCACTTACGGGAACGATTCCGAGCGGGCACTTGAAGCTGCAATAGGCATGATGGAAGCCCTCAAGAAGTATAACAGGATCAGGGCCAAGAAGAATGAAGCCCCGATTGCAATGGGTATTGGAATTTACACGGGCGACGCCATCGTGGGAAATATAGGGTCATACCAGAGAAAGGACTACACCGTTGTCGGGAAGACCGTGTCGAGAGCCTTTCAGCTCTGCAGCGAGGCCCTGCCCGGCCAGATACTCATCGGTGAGTCCACCTGCAGGGAAAATGAAGGCGCCCTGCTGAAGGGAAGAGTCCATCCTCTCGGGGCGGACTCTTCCGATGTTTTCGAGGTGCTGTGGTAGTGAGGCTCCCGGCTACTCCTTTTTCTTCGGCCTGAAATCAGCGAGCATGAAATAGGGGATAAAAACACCCGGTATGAGCCATCCGAAATCCTTGAGGCATTGCATTATATCAAAGTCAGGATTGAGCTGCATGAGCTTCATGTAAGGGAAGAGGAACGAGAGCATCACCATGATGGAGACGATATTCTGGTAATTGCTCCCCCTTCCTTTCTGCAGCAGCCTCACCAGCACGCCGCTCAGGACTCCCTGCACAATGAAGAGGTAGTTGAGCTTTATGCCTGTGGTAGTGAACTGGTGGAGCCAGAAATATCCGCAGGCCGCAGCGAGAAGGGCGCTTATCAGGAAAGTGACGGTCACATTTCCAGGGTCCTTCTGAACAGTGGTGACTGCTTTTCCAGGCTTGGGCTCTTCACTGAGGGGCGTCTCGGCGAGAAAATCCTCAAAATCGGCGGGAATGCCCCTGTCTGTGGCGCACTTGAAGCATACCCTCTGGTCCTTGTGCTTTCCCAGGTCTTTTTCCTGATGTTCCGTCTGACAGTAATCGCACTTCATAGAGCATACTCTCCATCCTGTTATTAAATGGCTCTGCCAGTTACATGATGAGCAAAGGGAGCTATGGCTGCTCCATGGCCATGTGATGGTCCATGAATTCTGGAGAGGATCAGCAAGTTCCTTTCTTGAAATCTCATGTGCGCTGGAGGTGATGGTGCACAGTCAAGAGGAATCCTCGAGTCCCGTGAAAAGAGATTTCAGAACGCTTCCGCGCTCTCTCAGGATTTTCATCATATCCTGCGCCCTGCTTGGGTGCGCCCTCTGCGCAATGCTTCTTATCTTCAGCAGGCAGTTCCCTTCCGGGAGCGGATGGCAGGTCATTGCCGTTCTTACGGCTCTCTTTCTGGGAATCAAGCTGGGTGATATCCCTCTCGCGGGGATGATATCACTGAATGTGGGATATGTGCTGATATCGGCGTCGCTTCTGCTCTTTGGCCCGGAGGCCGTTGTGCCTCTCCTGCTGGGGGGCATCATCGCGGACCTGGGCAAAAAGGAACGACTCTGGACTGTCGTGCTGAATGCCTCCGGCGATGCCATAAGGTTTATCCCTGCACTGATGATATATTGCGGCGCCGGGGGGGCGCTCGCCTTCGGGAGGCTCACTCCGGCCCTTCTTCTGCCGGCTGCCGGCTTTTTTCTCTGGTA
Source organism: Candidatus Eremiobacterota bacterium (assembly GCA_031082125.1). Classification (NCBI taxonomy): domain Bacteria; kingdom Bacillati; phylum Vulcanimicrobiota; species Vulcanimicrobiota bacterium. Next base: position 52,409 of record JAVHLM010000011.1, on the reverse strand, counting down.
CGTGGCAAGCGATTTGTTCCTTGTCAGGTCCTTCAGCAAGGCGAGGGAAGAGAAAAAGGCACCGCTTCACAGGCATGATCTTCTCCCTTACCTGCTTGATTTTTCCCTTTTTCCCCTTTCGGTGCTCACCGTGCTGGTCTATACCTCCCTGGGCCCTCCCGTGGTGCTGCTCCTTCTTATCCCTCTCGCAGGCACCCTCTATGTCTATTCATTCGGGATGGGGAAGGGCATTGAAAACGAGGAGCTGAGGCGTCTCAACGGGGAGCTGAAAAGGCTCACCGCCGAGAAAACCGCGCTTCTGGCAAAGGCACAGCATTATGGAGCCCTCATGAAGAAGACCCATGGACAGCTTCTCCAGGCGGAAAAGCTTGCCTCCATAGGAAAGCTCTCGGCAGGCGTTGCCCATGAGCTGAATACGCCCCTTGGCACTGTCCTCACCAACGCGGAATTTGCCCTCTCGTTCACTGATGATCCCGATGTGAAGCAGTCACTTGAGATGATCCGCAAAGGTGCCCTGCGCTGCAAAAATATCACGGAGACCCTTCTTCTCTATGCCCGGAGGGAAGATCTGAAGGTCACCTCATTCTCACTGGCTTCCGCCCTTGACCAGGCTCTTGCCGAGGTGAAGCCGCTCCTTGATGAAGCCGGCGTGGAGCTGGAAAGAAGGGTGGGTGAGGCGCCTCCTGTTTCGGGAACTTATGATGAGATCGTCTCGGTGCTGGAGAACCTGGTGCTCAATGCCAGGGATGCCATAGCATCAAAGGGCACTCCCGGCGGGAAGGTGACGGTGGTCATTGAGCGGCAGGGAATGAATGTCTCTCTCTGTGTCGCTGACAACGGCACAGGGATGAGCCCGTCGCTCATGGAAAGAGTCTTTGACCCCTTCTTTACCACAAAGGATGTGGGCAAGGGCACCGGGCTGGGCTTGTGGCTTGCGAGGACTATCGTGGAAAAGATGAAAGGAAAAATCACGGTGAAGTCAAAAGAAGACTGTGGCTCCGAGTTTATGGTGCTCCTGCCGGTGGCGCATGCGAGCGGAGAGGATGCTTGGTATGAAAAGGATTCTGGTAATTGACGATGATGAGCTTTTTCTCGCCACCATCGAGAGGGTGCTGAAAAAGCAGGATTTCCATGTGAGGACTGCAGCAAGCGGCGCGGAAGCCCTGGAGCTGGTGAAGGGCGAGAGCTTCGATCTTGTCATCTCCGACGTGAGAATGCCCGGCATGGACGGCCTCCAGACCCTTAAAGAGATAAGGGCCCGGGACTCGAGGAGCAGGGCCATAGTGGTGACAGGCTTCGCCTCGGATTCGGCACCCATAGAGGCGATAAAGCTCGGGGCTGATGACTACCTGAAGAAGCCATTCCAGATGGAAGAGTTCATTGACTCCATCAGGCGCTCTCTCGAGCGCTGCGGGACCTCAGTTGGAAAGGGGGAGTCCGTGGCGGAGCTGCAGCGACATTACCACGAGCTGCTGGAGAATCTCATCCTTGCAGTAGAGAAAGACCACGCTCATTTTCATGATCATGCCAAGGACGTGGCAGCCATGGCTATGAAAATAGGCCGCGAGATGGGATTCCCCCAGGAAAAGCTCGACCTGCTCAGGATCGCGGCAATTCTCCACGACGTAGGGATGTTCGGCATCAAGGAGGCAGTCCTCGAGAAAGCGGATTATCTCGAGGAGTCCGAACAGGCAATGATAAAGGAGACACCCCACATCGCAAGGACCATGCTGAAGGATGTCGAGGGGCTGAGGCCCCTTCTTCCCATGATTTACCATCTCCATGAGAGGTTCGACGGCTCAGGGTACCCTGAAGGCATAGAGGGAGAGGAGATACCGCTGGAATCCAGGATTCTTGCCGTGGCAGAGGCATACATAAGCCTTGTGTCACCGAGGCCCCACCGTGAAAAGAAGAGCGCCGGCGATGCCCTTGAGATAATCGTGAAGGAGTCAGGCACACGGTATGATCCTTCGGTGGTCGATGCCTTCAAGAGGGCAGTCGGGGAAGAGAAGGAGAGCACCGGCGCCGGCGATGCAGAGGAGAAGAGCCTCAGGAACATCCTCATGCTTGCCCAGCATTACTCACGCTCAGGGGATTTTGTGCTTGCCGGTTCGGCGCTTGCAAAGCTTTTTGAGCTCTCCGGGAGCTCAGCCCCGGGGCGGATTCATCTGATGGTGGAGGCAGAGCTCCTCAGGGCAAGGATCCTCACCCACGGCGGAAATCTTCAGGGCGCCCTTGAAAGCGCCCAGGAAGCCCTGAAGTCGGCAAAAAAAATAGGTGAGCACCTGCTCACGGCCCATGCCTTCATGATCCTGGGGACTATCTGGAGCCGCCTCGGCAAGAGCGGCGAGGCCGGTCTTGCCCTCGGGAAAGCAAGAGAGATCTTTGAGAAGTGGGGTGATGAGCTCGAGCTCTCACGGGTCATGCTGGAACAGCTCCTCCTTCTCAGGAAGATGCCTGACGGGGGCTTCAGATCGGCCCTGGAGGACACCCTGTCGCAGGTCTATTCGGCGGGGGCAGGCACGCTCCTCATCGACGAGGGCCTTGAGTTTCTCCCTCTCGTCGTTTCGGCAGTAGAGTGGAATATCGAAGGGGAGCAGACAGGGAGGATCGTGGGGCTTCTCATAAGGCATTATCCTCTGGAGACCATAAGAGCCTTTGCCGAGGGGAGCCCTGCCGCGCAGGAATATATCATCTCATTCCTTCAGGAGCTTGGCGGCAAGAGAGGCAAGGAGGGACTCTCTCTTCTGCTGGACTCCCAGGACGGCGGCGTGAGAAAAAAGGCATCTGAGGCCTTCTCCACGATAAGCAGCCTGGAGAAGCCGCTTCTGAAAATCCAGTGCCTTGGGCACTTTGCGCTCTTTCTTGACGGGAGGCCCGTCGATGAAGCCCTCTGGCAGACGAAATATGCCAGGCTTCTTTTCATATACCTTGTCCTCGCCGGGGGGAAGCCCGTGACGGAAGACAGGCTCATGGATCTCTTCTGGCAGGAGAGCCCTCCCGACAAGGCCAAGCAGAATCTCCTCACGACCCTTACGCGTATCAGGAACGTTTTCAGGAAGCATTACCATGACATGGACATTCAGGAGTATGTGGTGAAATCCGGGGAGCTGATCAGGTTCAACACCGATGCCCACTACTGGCTTGATGTCGAGGAGTTCGAAGGCTGCATCGCCGAAGCGGCGGGGTATGAAGCTTCAGGGAACAGGAAAAAAGCCGTGATAGCCTGCCAGAAAGCCCAGAACCTCTATTCCGGAGCGCTCCTTGAAGGCATTTACGAGGACTGGTGCCTCACCAGGAGGGAGGAGCTCCAGGAGCACTATCTTTCCGCCCTTGCGAAAATCTCGGAATATCACCTTGAGAGGGGAAATGATGAAGGAGCCCTGAAATATGCCCGCCTGATGCTGGAAACCGATCAATTCAGCGGCCAGGGCCTCGTCTCCTACCTCAAGGCCTCCTGCAGGGCCGGGAGGCGTGATGCCGCAGCGAAAAAGTACCATGAATACTCGAGGAAGATCGAGAAGGAGCTGGGAATCCCCCCCGATCCCGAAGTGATGAAGATCTATTATCAGCTTATCGATGGCGCCACCTGAGATGGCTTGCCGGGGAAAAAGATGCCGATGATACTCTCAAGCAGGCCGGCGCTCCCCGGGGCTTCTGGCGGGGCCTCTTGCGATGCCTCTTCTGAAGGGCACGGGGCCGCTTCCAATGCTTCTTCCGGAGGGCACGGGGCCGGCTCCTGCGGTACCATAAGCTCCCTGAGATTCAACTGGCTTTTCAGGCTGAGGGTGAGGCGGTCATTGAAGACCCTCAGGTCGGGCTCCTCGAAGACATCGTAGTATCCCTGCTTGACAAGCTCGAGCTTCCTGTTGTAGACTGCCACATCAACATAATAATTCCTGAGGCGGTCGAACTTCTCGGGCTCCACATCGCCGGGATCAAGGGTCTCCCATGACTCGGAGCTGATGTTGATAATGTCGATAAGCTCCTCGGCGTTTATGGACCTGCGGGTCCTGCGGGGCTGTCTCCGCGCTCCCTCTGCTGCCGCTTCATCTGACATGTGGCCCCCGTCGCATCCTTCCGCACCTGAAAGTCCGCTCTCTTCAGTGGTGTTCACCATAACTCTCACCTCTTATCCATTCGTGCTCCCATGACTATATTACTAAATAAGGCTCACAGGATTCTTACAGCCTCCTTACAGGATTCTTACAGATGTTATCTTTCTGTTAACCGTTCCCCCGGAGGCTTATCTTCTGCTATAATATGAGATAAGAGTCATGGCAGAAAGCTGAGACGGCGGTGCAGGGCATGGATATTCACCGGTTTTTTAGAGATGGCTTCCCCTTCAGGGAGCGCCTGGACGTTGACGACGCCCTTGAGCGCCTCCGCGAGAAGAGGGATGCTGAGGAGGCCCGGGAGGAGCGGCTTTCCGGCGATTATGAGGACGCAGAAGGCCCTGAGGGAAAATTTGACTTCAGGAGGCAGAACACCGAGTCACGCCTTCGCGATATTTTCCAGGAAGTAGCTTCTGAGAGCCGCCGGGAGCGGGCGGAGAGCCGCCAGGAAGCCCGGGAGGAGCTCCAGGAAGCCCGGGAGGAGCGCCAGGAAGCCCGGGAGGAGCGCCGGGAGGAGCGCGTGCAGGATCGGCGCGATGAGAAGCCGGAGAGCCTTCGGGAGCGTCTCCAGGAGCGCGTGCAGGATCGGCGCGAGGAGAAGCCGGAGAGCCTTCGGGAGCGCCTCCAGGAGCGTGTGCAGGATCGGCGCGAGGAGAAGCCGGAGAGCCTTCGTGAGCGCCTCCAGGAGCGCGTGCAGGATCGGCGCGAGGACAGGCCTGAGAGCCTCCGTGAGCGCTTTCAGGACCGCCGCGAGGAGAAGCCTGAGAGCCTCCGTGAGCGCCTCCAGGAGCGCGTTGAGAACCGCCAGGATCGGCGTGATGACAGGCCTGAGAGCCTTCGTGAGCGTCTCCAGGAGCGCGTGCAGGATCGGCGTGAGGAGAAGCCTGAGAGCCTTCGTGAGCGTCTCCAGGAGCGCGTGCAGGATCGGCGCGAGGAGAAGCCCGAGAGCCTTCGTGAGCGCTTTCAGGAGCGCCGCGAGGAGCGTATGGAGAACCGCCAGGATCGTCGTGAGGAGAAGCCCGAGAGCCTTCGGGAGCGTCTCCAGGAGCGCGTGCAGGATCGGCGCGATGAGAAGCCTGAGAGCCTTCGTGAGCGCCTCCGTGAGCGCCTCCAGGAGCGCGTGCAGGATCGGCGCGAAGAGAAGCCCGAGAGCCTCCGTGAGCGCTTTCAGGACCGCCGAGAGGAGCGTATGGAGAACCGCCAGGATCGGCGTGAGGAGAAGCCCGAGAGCCTTCGGGAGCGTCTCCAGGAGCGCATGCAGGATCGGCGCGAAGAGAAGCCCGAGAGCCTTCGTGAGCGCCGGGAGGAGCGCGTGCAGGATCGTCGTGAGGAGAAGCCCGAGAGCCTCCGGGAGCGCCGGGAGGAGCGCGTGCAGGATCGGCGCGAGGACAGGCCGGAGAGCCTTCGGGAACGCTTTCAGGAGCGCATGCAGGATCGGCGCGAGGAGAAGCCGGAAAGCCTTCGGGAGCGTTTTCAGGAGCGCCGCGAGGAGCGCGTGGAGAACCGGCAGGAACGTGTGGAGAACCGCCAGGAGCGCCGTGAGAACCTTGAAACTGAGCTGAAAAGACTGTCATCAGCTCTCCTGAAAGCCGAAGGCGCTGACAAGAGCATTTTCCAGAAGCTGGAGGCAAGGCTCCAGGAGGCCTTCTCCACGCTTCCGAGAAATGTCGTGCAGGCCCTTGTGACCAAGCTGATTGCCGGCTATCTCCAGGGAGCAGCCTCTGCGACCCAGAGGGCCTTTATTTCCGGCCTCATTGACGCCTCGGGGAGCGTTGAAAAGTTTCTTGCAGAGCTCAAAAGCTTCATCGCAAGCCAGAGCAGCAGCGGGCAGGGCGGCATGCTCCTCGCGTTCATGGAGCCTCCGTCCCAGTTTGCTGTTCTTGCGGCGCTCCTCAGGAAAGCTGAGAAACAAGGTTACGAAGCCCTGCCGCCCCAGGGTGGGATGATGACTGACGATGAAGGTCCCAAACCCGAGAATGAGGACGAGGATGCCCTTGAGGAAATAGACGGCGATAAGGAGGGAAGCTCGGGACAGGGCAGGGAGGAAGAGCATGAGGATCAGGAAGATGAGGGCGGTGGGGAGTCCGACGAAGGCACGGAGGAGGCCGATGAAATCCCCGGGCCTGCCGCTGAGACACCGGCAGAGCCTTTCCGGTCTGAAGATACCCTTCCTGCCACTGCAGACCACCCTCGTCAGCAGGAGCCTGCCGAAACTGATGATGCAGGGCCTGCCGGGCTGGCTGCTGAAGAATCCGGCGCCCTTATATCTGCTTCTGCCCGGGAGAAAAGTGAACCTGTCGCCCTTCCCCGTGAGGCACCCCGCGGCACCGCCCGGTGGGAGGGCAGGGACAGGCAGGGGGCATATGCCCTGGAGCGGGAAGAGGGCGATGAAGGCGGAGAAGATGAGCCAGGCCCTTCCTCCCGCAGGAAAGAAGTGAAGGGAAGCCTTCGCGAAAAGCTTCTTTCTCAGCAGCCATCCTTGCTCCCCCAGTCGCTTTTCCCTGCACAGGTCGCCCTTGTGACGCCTGAGAGAAGGTACGAGCCCCTCGTGGATGAATCTGAAGAGGATCTTCCGGCGGGCTTCAGCCACTCCTCGCAGATCACCCGCTGGTTTTATATCTTTGTGTTCTACCAGAAGCTCCTCTCAAAAAATCTGCCCTATGCACGCTTCACCAGCTCTTTCTACGGTGAGCCTTCATGTTATGAGGAGCAGGAATACCGGAGCCCTGAAGATACCATTGAGGAAGGGGCTTTTGACGGCCTCACCGGTGAGGAGTTCATCGGCGCGGTGAAGCACCTGGCTGACCAGGGCTTTGAAGAGGCCTATCTCGAAGAGTTCAACGAGCCATATCTCGAGCCCACCATTGATGATATCCGGAATGATGCCGAGTTCAGCGACTTCTTCGCGATGCTCGACGCCGCCCGGTAGAAGCGGCACCGCAGGCTGCTCAGGATTCCACCAAAGAGGTTCTTCATGAAAAAGCTTTGTGGTGCAGAGGGAGGCCAGGGGAATTCTCCCGGCAGGCAGAGTTTGTCTGTGCTTGGTTACACCTGCAGGGACAAACTCAAACGCCTGCTGAAGAGGAGAATTTCCCCCGGCCTCCTGGCATATTCTCAGCTGCTCGCCTTCTCCGGGGCCTCAGCCACTAAATGCTTCGTGTGCGGCGGAGAAAAATGAAGGTGAGGCAGTGAGGTGCCGTGCCCCTGATGATAAGGTGGCCCTCGTGGAGGCACCTGAGGTGGTGAGCCATGCAGAGGGTGGTGAGATTGCCCTCGGTAGTGGGGCCGCCGTGGGAGCGGTACCTGATATGGTGGGCATGGAGATTGCGCCGGCACCGGCAGCCGGGGACCTGGCACTGGTAGTGATCCCGGGCGATCACGCGGCTGTGGAGGTCCCTCTTCTCGGCGTGGTCCCAGGCGGCGAGGAAGGTGTCAAGGAGGGCCTCGATGAAGAGGGCAAGCTCCTGGCTGTCATCGACGGCCGTTTCTGGCCTGCCGGCGGCCCAGAGCCGCACCGCGTGGTTCCAGAGGGGGATGAGGTCCCGTTTCAGGAAGAAGCGGATAAGGGCGCCCCGGTCTGAGGGATTTGATCCGAAGGTCCCTTCTTTCGGTGTCTCTCCAGCGAGAATGGAGAGTATCTCGGGAAGCTCAGGGTGGGCACCGCCACAGGTGACCTTCCAGATGACAGGGGTGAGCCCATCCTGGCGGGAGGGGGTCCCCGGCTCGTGTGTACACATCTGGACTGAAGCATCCAAACCCATATCCCCACTGGATTCCTGGGTATTTGAACATGCCTGGGCTGCCCTCTTGACAGACCTCCCCGTGACGGCCACCTCGAAAGCCTCGGGAGCGATGTCCCACTTTTTGTGGACCGCCCTCTTCGCAAAACGAAGGAAACCCTCAACAGCCTGGATGAGGGTGGCGACAGGAACCTCCCGGGCGTAGGAGAGCCACGCCCCCTGGACGCGGGTCCCCTCAATGAAGACTTTTGAGAGCAGGCGCGCCTGCTCGGGGGTGAGCTTCCCCTCCTGCACGAGGTCAAGCATATCAGGATACTCTAAATAGCTCCTTTCCATTTTGATGAGGGAATACGAGGTGCTGCGGGACATCCCGAGGCGCTCCCTGGTATAATGCCCCAGGCTCAGAAAGAGCATATCTTTATAGAGTCCGAAATTGTTGAGAGTCCGCAGGAGCCTCCCCTGATAGAAGGAGAGGGAGTGGCGAAGGGCCGCCATCTTCCGGAGGCGGGCGACCGTCTCGAAGGGATCTGCGGGAGGATGCACCAGGGATCCATCGGGAGTGACGGCGGTATCGGCATCGGGTCTGTGGGTCCCTGGAGCCTGGAACTCCTGGGGAAGCTCCACCGTGACGGGCTTCCAGGGCAGGAACTCCCAGAGATGAGAGACTTCCTCGAGGTCCTTGTGGACCTGCCTGGCCAGCTCTTTTTCCCGCTCGCCGAAGGAGGCCTCGTCATCGAGGGAGCCGATGGCTCCTGCAAGGGCGCCAAGGAGAAGAGCCTTCTCCCCGAAGGAGGGATCGGCGCCTGTCTCCCTTGTGCCGGAAGCATCAAGGCCACTCTGAGAGTGTGCCCCATCGCCGCGAGTTGCGCAGGCGCCATGGGAGGCCTCAATGCCCTGGGAGCCTTTCCCCTGCTGATGGCAGAGCGAAGCTCCCGCAGATTCAGGAGCCCCGACAGCTCTCGGAGTCTCCAAGCTCCCTGCAATCAGGCCCCGGCCTGATGCTCCAGGCGCCTCAGAGCCCTGCGCCTCGATACCCCCGAGCGGCGCCGAAGCGGCGAACTCCGCAAGAAGGGCCTCCACGAACGACTCCGAAGGGAGCTCCGCCTCCTCACACCTGCGGAAGACCTCGATGGCCCGATCCCATTTCGCGCCAACGGAAAAAGGAACCCGCACGCTTACCGCGAGGCTCCCTGTATCCTCTTCGTCATCATCTTTGGCCCCGAATGTGTTGATGCCGGCCTCCCCGGCACCGGCTTTAAAACGCTTCACCTCCTCTTCTAGATCTCTTATGGTGGACTGCATGGCTTTTGAAAGCCACTCCGCCTCGGTCTCAGGAGTGACGACCTGGAAAAGATATCGCAGCGCGCTCTTGCGGAGCCTCCCGCTCTCAAGGGCTTCCTTGATGAGGGGGAGCTTCTGAAGCTCCTTGGCGTTCCTCATCAGCTCACAGCCGCTCCTGGAAGAGATCCCAAGCTCCTCGCGCACAAAATCGCCGATACGGACGTAGCCGAGCTTATCGAGCCTCCCGTTAAGGGAATGAAGAGCCTCCCCTATGAGAAGGTCGAGCCTGTTGCCGGCAGAAGAGAGGCACCAGAGGTTCCAGTCCAGGACCTCCCCGGTGAGATCGCGGAATATATGCCGGCTGTCAGAGCGCGAGAGCACCTCGTCGGCGCCGTAGGTCACCAGGGGCTCACCATTGCCAGCCTGGAAGATCTGGCCGCCCGCCATCACGGCCTCGTAGCCGGGATACTCGCGGTAAGCTTCCTCCCGGTGAGGAGCCTCCTTGAGGTGAGCGCCGGCTGGGATATTCACGATAATCCTCCTTTCATCAGTGGTTTATATGCCATGGGGTTACATGCGTATCCTTTATTTTATTATACCCTATATTGGAGTGTAAGTCAAAAAAGCTATCTGCGGAATGTCCCATGTACATTGGGTTTTGGAGTCATCACCACATGGGTCATGGAGGAACGGGAAGGCTTGTTTTGCGATTTTTTCATTCAGAGCCTCTAAAAGCCTCTCCAGCGAAGAAAAAAGGCACTCTGCAGAAGGACAAAGAAGAGCGGAGGGAATGGGGGGGAGGAAAAACATTTATTATGATCGGGGGTACTCCAATATTCATAGTGTCTAGACTAAAGTGCACCCATAAGCGGACTAATGAGCATATGAGAAATATAGGTAATTTGTTGGTTTCACGCTAAAATATAATAACAGGAATAAGGAGGTCCTGTTATGTGATATATGCAGGTGATTGGCCTGCCAATGCACCGCTTGTGCATGCCCCTGGTGGTGCCTTACCCGTATAAATGGCGTAATCACTGGTTTTTTAAGAAAGATTTTTTCGGTGGTGTGGTGAAATCTTGTAGAAGAATCCTTATAAAAGGAATGTCCTGCTAGAAATATCCACCCTGTTTCTACAAACTGTTTCCCCACCGACTCAACTCCTTATCCTATCATAGAATCTACGTCGGCATTTTATAGAGGTGCCTTATGAGAGGGGCTTTTCAGCTCTTTTTGCTGCATGCCATCCTTATTGGACTTTTGGGGATAAGTGGCTGCAGCGGGGGAGGTGACTCAGGGTCGGCCTTCTGGGGCGGCGGAGGCGGGAGCGCCTCGCAGACCTACTCTGTCTCAGGCACGCTCCACGACACCATCAGCAACAGTCCAGTGCAGGGCACCACGTGCACTCTCCTTCAGACAAAAGGCGGGAACTTCATCGAGGATTTCATGAGGAATCCAAAAGAGACCGTGACGGTAAGCACTGCCACGAAAGGCGCTGACGGCACTTACCGCTTCACTGGCATGGCTTCGGGGACCTACACCATAAGGTTCACCAGTGCTGACTATATCACCTCAGAGGTGAACGATCTCTCGGTGACGGGTGACACGGCAGGATTGGACCGCACGGTGGTGCAGACCTTGCAGTGGACCCAGCTCGCAGGCCCGACAATCCCTATGACCCTTCCAAGGATTACCTCATCGTGCAGGCCGACATCCCTGCCAGGACAGCGATAACGGCAGGCGTCACGACCTCCATCACCCCCTCGGCGGGAGTGAAGATAGGCTACTTCACCGACGGCACGCCTCCCACGATAGACTGGAACGCCACATCGTCTTATAGTAACGAGAAGATAATCTTCTACGGCCTCACGCCGGGCACCCAGTATTCTATCAATTTCAACTCGCCGGGCTATACCTTCCCGACCCTCAGCGTGACCTCACCCGGCGGCGGCTTCATGGCATTCCTCAATACGCCTTCGGCCAATTACTATAATATCAGCGGCCATACCAACTTTTTCACCGGATCCGAATTGCTGCCCGCCGAGCAGGTCTCCTGGTATATAGCGGTGCTTTACTGCAACTACCGCAGCTCCCTGGAAGGGGTGACCCCGTATTATACCGTGACGGCCGCCGGGTTTGAAACTCCTACAATCAGTACCAATGCGGCGGGCCCGAAAGGCTACAGGCTGTGCAATAACGCCGGCACGACAAACCGGAGCGAATGGGAATATTCCTGCAGGGCCGGCACTGATTACTGCTGGTATAGCGGGAATAATTCACCCAATGGTACCAAAAACGTAGGGCTGAAGATACCCAACCTCTGGGGGCTCTATGACATGAGCGGCAATGTGTGGGAATGGTCCAATGAGGTTGATGGCGGTTTCCGTGACGTTAGCGGCGGGTGCTTCAGTAGTCTTTCCGACGCCTGCCAGTCTTCGAGCTGGTTCAGCGACGACCCGGAGGACCGATACTATGGCATCGGCTTTCGTCTTGTGAGGACCAAATAACCCTTTGCACTTTTACGCTTTTACTCTTTGCGGGTTAAAAGTGAGGCAGGTGTGGCGGTGGAGGGCACGCCCGAAAGGGCCCCCGCCCCGCAGCATCCTGCCGGGAGCGGAGCAGTGAGCAGGTGAGATGCCGTGGGACAGGGTGCGTTCGGCGGCCCATGAAGCCTTCCCTGCCATTGCATGAGCGCAGTTTTATCAAGTTATACACAGTACAGCACATAGGAGAAACGTCATACCCATGATGGCAAAGATATTCACGCTGAAATTCGACAGCCTCACCGGCACCTTCGATGACGGCCCGCTTCAGGAGTTCCTCACCCATAGACCCGGTGCCTGTCATGGTTTAATTTGACAATATGTCAAAATGCCGCCATAATATGTTATATTATGACAGATTACCTCTCCGGCGTGAGCCTCTCAGGTACTTCTTCTCCCGAACCTCTTAAGGGTGCGCTTTTTGAGAGCTACTGCATGCAGAATATCATCGCCACAGTGGAATCCCATCTCCCGGGTGCCCGCTTTTATTTCTGGAATGTCCAGGGGCGTCACGAGGTCGACCTTGTCATTGAATCAGGGGGCTCCATTTTCGCCATAGAAATAAAATCCGCGGCGAGATGGCATAACCGTGATTTTTCAGACCTTAAAGCTTTTCTTGAAGGGACTCCTCTCTGCAGGGCTGCGATCCTCTGTTATAACGGCGACTCAGCCATGGCATTGAGTGATCGGCTCTGGGCAATCCCCGCGAGGCAATTGCTTTCATAGGCACCTGCCAGGATGGATAACGGAAAGGGGTTTGTCTGATAACGGCGCGATGAGAGTCGTCCAGCCCCCCTCAAAAGGGATTTCTCCCCGCCGCAAGGAATTCACTGAAAATGAATCCCTCCAGGGAAGGAGCCCTCTCCAGGTGAGCACCCTTGAAGCAGATGTCGTAATCGTCGGCGGCGGCCTTGCCGGCGGCGTGGCAGCCCTTGCCGCGGCGCGCCGGGGAGCCCGCGTGCTCCTGCTGGAAAAGAATACGAGCCCCGGCGGTGTGGCCGTCGCTGCCAGAGTTCACTCCATGCTCACCTTTCACGGAAGGGAAGGGGAGAGGATTGTCGGAGGGATTCCCCAGGAGATCATAGACAGGCTGAAGGAGCGGGGCGGGACATGCGGCCATATCCTCGATACTATAGGCGTGGCGCACTCGGTGACTCCCTTCGATCCCGACTCCCTCGGCCTTCTCCTTCAGGAAATGCTTGATGAGGCAGGAGTCACCCTCCTTCTTGAGACCTCCTTCACCGGGGCGAAAGTATCTTCTCAACGCATTGAAGCGGTGACTTTTTTTTCATCGGGCGGCCATGGCGAGGCAAGAGCCCCTCTCTATATAGACGCCTCCGGCGAAGGCGCCCTGGCCGCCAGGGCAGGCTGCCCCTTTGAAAGGGGGAGAGCGGGGCCCGTGATGCCCGCGACGCTCATTTTTTCCGTCCGCTCCATCGATCTCGGGAAAGTCTGCTCGTATATGGAGTCACACCACGATGAGTTCCACGGGGAGACCCTTTTCAGCCATGTGAGAAAAACACCGGCCCTGGGCGTATCGGGCTTTTTCACCCTCTGGCGCGAGGCTGCCCTTCCCGTACCGCGCGACAGGCTTCTTTTCTACCAGACTCTCAACAGCGACGAGGTGAGCATCAACTCCACGCGGGTACTCGGCTATGATCCCCTGGATAATGCCGCTGCAGCGGGGGCATACAGGGCTGCCAGGGAGCAGGTCTTCCAGATATTCCGGTTCCTGAGATCCTCCGTGCCGGGCTTTGAATCCTCGGTGATCTCCGCCGTGGCGCCTTCACTGGGGCTTCGCGAAGTGAGGAGAATCAGGGGAGACTATGTGCTCACCGGCGAGGATGTCGTGAAGGGAGCGAGATTCCCTGACGAAGTGGCCCTGGGGGGATTTCCCGTGGACATTCACCTGCCGGGCGCTTCGGGCATTGAGACCGTGAGCCTGGGGGGGCGGGGATTTTACGGCGTCCCTTACCGCTGCCTTCTTCCCGCGGGAGCGGCCAACCTGCTCGTCGTGGGAAAATGCTTTTCCGCCTCCTTCGAGGCTCATGCGTCAGGGAGGGTCCAGGCCACTGCCATGGCGACGGGCCATGCGGCTGGTGCGGCATGTGCTCTGGCGCTCAGAAGAAAGTGCTCCCCCCGTGAGCTTGACGCCGGTGAGGTACGGCGGGAGCTCGCAGAGGAGGGAGCGATTCTTGAACCTTGCGGAAAGGATGATCTCCCATAAAATCCCTTCTTGATCCCCGGTCCAATGGTCCCTGGCTCATCCTGCTGGTCTTCATCGTCCTGCTTTTTCTTTTTGATCCCCTTTTTACCGGGAAGATTTTTTACCTGGACGATATCCAGATGTGGAGCTACGCCGCGAGGAATTACCAGTACGAGATGGGAAAAGCGCACCAGCTTTTTTTATGGAACCCTTACATGTTCTCGGGGCAGCCATTCTGCGGGGCCATGGAGTCGGCCCTCTTCTACCCCCCCGAATGGATTTTTTTCTTTGTACCTCCGGGGAGGGGTATTGTCTATTTCGTGACCTGCCACTTTCTGTTGGCAGCGATCTGTTTCTTCCTGTTCCTGAGAAAGACAGGCTTTTCTCCGCCTTCCGCCCTCGGGGGGGCAGTGCTCTTCTCGCTGGGAGGCTTTCCCGTCCTCAATGTCATTCATATACAGATTTTTGCTGCCTACTGCCTGATCCCCCCGGGCCTCCTCCTCGCCCAGCGCTTTCTCGAGCGGGCCAATCTCACCTCGGCACTATTGCTGGGAGCCTTTACGGGCATCCATCTTCTCGCCGGCTCGCCGCAGATGACCATTTGCCTGGCCGTGGCACTCTTCTGCTGGATCTATCTGAGCAGGGAGAAGAGAACAACGCTCGCAAGGCTTACCCTGCTTCTCATACCTGCAGTCATCGTAGCCGTCTCGCTCCCTGCCATCCAGCTTTTTCCCACTTATGAATATCTCCATGAGACCACCAGGAGCTCATCGATCAGCATGGCCGAGGCGACAGCCCATTCGCTCCGCCTGAGGGATCTCGCCCTGTGGTTTGTCCCTGATTACCAGGGCCATCCCCTTGTGGGACCGCCCTTCAGGGGAGACTATTTTTACTGGGAGCTCTGCTTCTATGTCGGTATTTTCCCCGTAATGGCCGCCATGGCGGCCCTCTTCACCCTGCCCGCAGCAGAGAAGGGGCGCTTTCGGGCTTTCCTGGTCATGGCCATCACCGGGCTCTTCCTGGCCCTGGGGAAATATCTGCCTTTTTACGGCCTCCTTTACCGGCTCCCCATTTTTTCTTCCTTCCGCCTGCCAATGCGGTATCTCGTGCTTTTGCTTCTTTTTCTCTCCTATATGGTGGCAGTGGCGCTGGAATACCTCCCCTCCCGCTCCCGTGAGGCTCCGGCGGGAGGCAGGAAGAGCCTGGCGGGGAGCATTGCGCTGCCGGTGCTCTTTTTCGCTGCGCTTTCCACCCTGCTGATCGTCCAGTCCCCTTATGGCATCACAAAGGGCATGACCGTCCATCTCCTGATGGGATGCGCCGCCCTGGTGCTGATCATTTTTTCGCGCTTCAGGGTAATCCCCCATGAGAAAAACCAGCTTGCCATGTTTGTGGCAGTGGTCATATCCTGCTGTTCCTTCGGCCTTACCTGGAATCCCACCATCACCGAGGCCCGGTTCCGTGAGCTTGCAGCCTCGTTCTCAGGGATTTCCTGGAAGAGCCCTCCAGTGAGAGTCCACTATTATCCTCCCTATGAGCTCAAGGAGACCATCAATTATCCTTTTATCGAAGGCGTCTCAAATATAGTGGGCTACAGCTCATTCTGCCTCACGCGGTATGTTGAGTACCTCATTTACAGCGATTATGGAAAGCTTCCCGGCATGGAAGTCTGCGGAAGGCTCACGGCTAAAGGGAATGTATTCGGCCTCAGGAATCTTGACACGCCCATGATCCGCCTTCTTGGCACCTCCCGGGCTTTCCGCGCCACGGTGGAGAAAGGGAGGGTTTCCCTTGACGGGGAGAAGCTCACCTCTTCATATCCCAGGGCTTTTCTCGTGTCTCATGCTCTCTTTGAGGAAAAGAGCGAGTCCCTCCTTGAGGGCCTCAGGAGTGGTGCCCTCGATCCCACGAAGGTGATCGTGCTCCAGGACGGCCCGGATAGAGCTGCCCATGGCGGCGAGCCGCCTGCAGTGACAAACGATGCCGCGCCGCCCGGTTCTGCCGAGATAACCAGTTTTTCACCTGATGTCATTGAAGTGGAGATTTCCGTCGAGAGGCCCTCATGGCTTTTCCTGGGGGAGATTTTTTATCCCGGGTGGAAGGCGGCCGTTGACGGCCAGTCCCGCCCCGTGGTGAGGGCGGATTATATTTTCCGCGCCGTCCCGGTGTATCCCGGTGAGCGGAGAGTGAAATTCCGCTATGCGCCGGAGTCGCTGAAAAAAGGGGCTATGATAACGCTTGTTTCGCTCATTCTTGCAGCAGGCCTTGCAGGGGCAGATTACTTTGCAGGGTTGATGAAGCGAAGCTCATAGTTCATCGCTGTCTTGAGGCTTTCATAGGCTGAATCAAGGCTCAGGGCGCACTGCCGGACCCTCTCGAGGCTCCCGTCATGGGCAGCTGTTTCAAGTTCCTGAAGAAGGCCCCTCAGGCTCTCGGCGCACATATTCGCAGCGGCTCCTTTCAGCGTGTGGCTGCTTCTCTCTACATCGGGAAAGCTGCCGTTCTTCACATGGGCCCTCAGCTTTTCCATCTGGACCTCTGAATCACTGAGAAACAACGAGATGAGCTCCTTGAGAAGCCCTTCATCACCTTCAATGCGCTCAAGGAGTGCAGGGCGGTCAAAGAGGGCTTCTCCTGAATCTTTTTCAGGTGGATGGGGCTCCAATGAGTGCGAAAGTGAAGACGTCAACTCCTCTATTACCTTCAATGCCTGCTGCGGATGTGCCATTTTAGAGACGACAGCATCCATGAAGGGTGTTATGGCGCTTTCCACTGTGTCGCTCATCACATGGGCCGTGAGGGCAATGAGAGGCACATGGCCTCCTGTTGACTTTTCCCTTTCCCTGATGAGCTCCGCCACTTTACAGCCATCGAGCTCAGGGAGGTTGATGTCCAGCAGAATTGCATCAAAGGCCGTGTTTTCTGTGGTCTCAAGCGCCTTTTTCCCGTCTTGCGCAATGGTGACTGAATGGCCCTTCTTTTCGAGGTAATGCTTGACAAGATCCTGGCTTGTCAGGTCATCCTCTGCAAGGAGAATACTGAGGGGGCCGCTGCTCTCTCCCGGGGAATCGGCGCTCCCTCTTTTCCGGGACTCATCCCTCTCAGCGGGAGGTGTTCCCAGCATCACGGTGAACCAGAAAGTTGATCCTGCGCCGACCTGGCTCTCGACGCCGATGGTGCCTCCCATCATCTCGGTGAGCTTTCTGGAGAGCGCAAGACCCAGGCCCGAGCCGCCGTATTTTCTTGTCGTCGATGAATCAAGCTGCGAGAATGACCTGAAAAGGCGGGTGATCTTGTCAGCCGGTATGCCGATCCCTGTATCTTTTACTGAAAACCTGAGTATAACGGCGTGCTCCAGCGATTCGTGCCTCTCGCAGAGAAGGGAGACAGTTCCTTTTTCGGTGAACTTCAAGGCATTCTCCACGAGGTTTTCCAGTATCTGCAGCAGGCGCATCTTATCACCGTAAAGAATGGACGGCACGTCCCGGCCTGTAGTGAATTCCAGGTCCAGTTTCCTTGCAGAGGCGGAGGGAAGGAATTTCTTCCTGAGGGCGCTGAAGAGCTCATGGGTGCCAAAATTGTCGAACTGGAGCCTGAGCCTCCCCGTTTCGATGGTGGAGAAGTCCAGGATATCCACAATGACGGAGAGGAGTGACGAGGTGCAGCTCTTTATTGTCTCTATGAGCTCTTTCTGCTCATTGCTGAGGCCCGTGTCCAGCAGAAGATCGGTCATTCCCAGGATGCCGTTGATAGGGGTCCTTAATTCATGGCTCATCGTGGCCAGGAACTGGCTCTTGGCGCTGTTGGCCTGCTCGGCCTCCTCCTTGGCCCGGCTCAGCTCCTCGATGTAGAGCTTTCTCTCGGTTATGTCGAAGGAGGAAACCAGTACTGCAGGCTGGTTCATGTATTCTATCCTCAGAGGGCACATCTCTACCCAGCGCTCCTCACCCGTGCGGGTGACAATTTTCACCTCGTAGCGGGGAGGGGCATACTCGTTGTTTATGCGCGCTGTCCAGTAGGTCCTGAGTATGTCTATGGAATCGGGATGCACTATCTGCCAGGGGTCAAGGGCTGCAATCTCCCCATTTGAATAGCCGGTCAGTGCCAGGAAAGAAGGGTTCACGTAAGTCAGCCTGTTGCCCTGGAAGATATGAATCGATGTGGGACTTGACTCGGCGAGATCCCTGAAAAGCGCTTCGCTTTCCCTCAGGGCTTTCTCGATCCTGAGCCTCTCCGAGATGTCTCGCAGCGTGACGACTATCCCGATGATATCACCTTTTTTGTCCCTGATTGGCCCCGCAGAGCCTTCAACAGGCAAGGCGGCACCTTCCTTTGAGATGGTGAAGGTATCGTCCGGGAAAGCCATAGGCGAGCCCAGGGAGAGGGTATTTTCTATGATGGTATCTTCTTCTCCGGCAACAGTGCGCTTTACTACGCGGCACACCCGGGAGAGAGGATGCCCCAGCGCTTCTTCCCGCCTCCAGCCGGAAAGCTGCTCGGCCAGGGGGTTCAGGAACGAGACGGAGCCGTCGGGGGCTGCGGTGAAGACGGCATCGGCAACGCTCATCAAGGTCGAGGCGAGCCATTGCTCATTGGTCTTGAGCTTCATGAGTGCAATGCCCTTGCTGTGAACGCTGTCGATGGTGAATTTCAGCTGCCGGCTCTCCACGGGCTTGAGGATGTATCCCGAGGGGTCCGTGAGCTTGATGCGGCCCAGCGTGGTATTGTCAGAATAGGCAGTGATGAAGATGATGGGCACATCGCTCTCTTCCCTTATGCGTGAGGCTGTTTCTATGCCGTCAATATCTCCTTCAAGCATGATGTCCATCAGAATGATGTCAGGTTTTGTTTCCCTGGCCTTTTTAATGGCATCTGCACCGGTATAGCTCATGCCGCATATGAGATATCCCAGGTTCTCGAGCATCAGGCAGATGTCCCTGGCAACGATCCTCTCATCCTCGACAACGAGCATTTTCAATGGTGCCATGTTCATGGTGCCACCAGCTCTTTCTCAAGGCAGCAGAGCAGGCCCTTCAGGGCGGGAACGGGCTGCCCGTCAAGGTAAAGGCCGGTCCTGTCTGTTCTCATCTGCAGCGTTTTTGAGCCCATGACCACAAGGCGCTCCGAGACGAGGTCTCTCTTCGCCGTCTCGTCGAGATCCCAGGAGTTCTTCACCACCGAGGGGTCCCGGGTGACCACTTTCAATGTGGCAAAATCGATGAGGGCCGTGAAGGTGTCAATGCCGATGGCCGGCAGGCCGGGATGGGCAGCCCTGATCTCGTGAAGATGCTCGGGGAGGCCGTATTCCTCAAAATGCACCTGGAGGGCGGCATTGACGATGGCAAGGCCCTCGATATCATGGGAGCGCTCCATTTTCTTCACCTTGTAGGAGATGATTCTGCTGCCCGCCACCATTGTCCCTGCGCTGAGCGTCATGAGAAGGCCGCCCCTTACTATGAATCTCTTCAGGGCGGTCCTGAACGGGAGCTCCCCCCCTTTCATCGCGAGGCTCATGAGCCTCTGCCCCAGTATGAATGAGTTTCCTCCTCCGATAAATATGATATCGCAGTGGGAGAGATACTGGGCCATCTCATCGAGGTCCCGGGTGAAATCGATGTCCAGGTGGCGCGATGACACCTGGCGGTGGCGCTCCTCGGGGAAATACCGCAGGATGGTGCTGTCATCGAGGGAGGGAATGGTGAAGATCCCTTTTTCCCTGTCCCTGATCCTCTGGATCTCCTCTTTTTCTCCCGTGGCGAAGAGGGCGCCCCTGATGTCGCTGATTCCGAACTTCTCTCCCATGTAGCGCCTGATTTTTTTCAGGTAGCTCAGCTGGTCGGCATAAGCCACGCTCCCGGGGATAAAGAGAAGGGAGACCTCCCTTGAGGGGGAGCTCTCGATTATCCTGGGAATCACCTCGTTGTCGGGGTAATAGGTTTCGTTGTTCGCCTCGTTTGCGGCCCCGTGGAGATAGACAATGGGGTGGGTGATGAGGGTAAAGGTCTCTTCACCCTGGGCAGAGGACTTGAGAACCATGTTCTGGTGGAGATAGCGGCGGCAGCGCTCCTCATCCCTTGTAAGCTCCCCGTACCGCTTGATTTCCTCGCTCCGGTATTTCCAGAGCTTGAAATGAATCATTTCCTTCACGTAGGGGATGTGCTCCCTTTCGCAGTATTCGGCTGCGGCCTCCTCCATGGTGATGGAGCGGCGGTGCTTCACTTTCTGCTCAATCTCGTAATTGCCCATGTGATAGTCATGGGAGAGGAACACTCTCTGGAGCACGAAGTGCCTGAGGAGGTCGCAGTTTATGTCCAGTGAGTGCTCCTTGATCTCTTTCACGGTGCCCTCAAGGATTTTCTGGAGGGCCTGCGGTGACTTCTCTATCTGCTTGAGGATGCCGGCGCTTCCGTTGTATCCGTACACGACCTGGCGGACCCTCTGGCTCTGCATGAAGTGCTCCAGGTGGCCGGGGAGCTTTTCCATCCAGAGGTGGTTCACCTCTTCGACGGCCTTGATTTTTTCCGAGAGGAGCTGCTTCTCTTTCGCGATAGCCTTCAGGTTGTATTTTGACGAGGCAAACTGCTCAATGGCAAGTCCCCGGCGCAGGTACAGGACGTCGCAGGATTTTGAGGGCCCCTTGCGGCGGCTCCTGGTGTGGATATCGGCGTAGTCGAATGAGATTCTGTCCCTGTTCACGTATATGGTCTGCACGCGCTCCCTGTCGAGGCCGTACTCACTGAGGGCCGGCACCACGTTGTTCATGACGAAGAAGGTGATGACAGGCGCATCCCTGTCGTCAAGCTTGATGGAGAGATAGAGGTCAGGATCTGCTGCCGAGGGCACATAAGGCTTTTCGGCAATGAGCTGGCTGTATTTCACCTCCATCTGGAGCCTGTTGATGATCTCCCCGTTCTCAAGATCCCGCTTCTCCACGGTGATCTGCAAGTCTTTCCCTGTGCGGGAAACCTCGCGCGAGAGCCTTGAGAGGACAAGCTCGACACCGTCAAAGGAAGTGAAGCCTATGAGCCTGTCGCCGACAAAGGCACGGTAGTATTCCCTGCTGCTCCCCTCGGGGTGGGGGAGGCCGTAAGGGTTGTTTTTAATGTAGTCATTGAATGCCTCAATGCTTATCTCTTCATACTTTGTGATGTAGTGCCGTATCCTCAGGATGTTGAGGTGCCGCGTTGCCACCTCGTAAGCCGTCACATCAGGGCCCTGGCCCCGGGACGCCCGGAAGCGGCTTTTGCACTGCCTGAGGCTTTCAAAGACCTCGGGAGAGACTCTCTCGCCGTGGACATCCTCAAGCTGGTGGACCACCTCGGCGATCCGCAGCACGGCGTCTTCGCTTACATGGTTGTTGAGATCGTCAAAAAAGTAGGCGCATGAGGTTTTTGCCGCCCGCACGAGCGACCAGAGCTTGAGGAGGGCGAAGAGGTAGTCATAATCCTTTGTCTCACCTGGTTTCACAAGGTGTTCCTGGAAGAATTCCTCCTTTGATTTGAAGCACAGGGCTTCCTGGGCGGTAATGGTCTTTGAGAGCTGTTCCTGGAGAAACCTGAGGCGCTCCTCAGGGGAGCCCTTCAGGTTTTCGAGCCTTTCAAGGCCTGTGGCCAGAAAAAAGGCTTTGGCCCGGGCCCTGTCTCTGAAAAGCCCCCCGGTCTTTTCAGAAAGAATGCGGTGCACCTGCTCTTCAAGAAGAGTCGCCGCCCCGTGGAGATAAGTCTGGTAGCGGGAATCGCCGGAGTCAAGGCTGCCGTAAGCCCATCTCCCCGCACCCGCCACCTTCATGTCAAGGAAGCGCCTGTTGTCGTAACAGATGTTGACTCCCCTGGCGATATCGTCCAGAATGGACTGCTTCTCATAGGGCGAGAGCTCCCCTCCCGGGTAGGTCTCAAGGAGCGTCTCCTTCTTCATCTTCACCATTATCTTCCAGGTTTCCTCATCGACGGGATCGCAGTCTGAGCGCTGGAGATCGCGCAGCACCAGGAACTCGGCATAGAGCGAGAGCAGGTCGCTGTCGCTTTTCTCGGGGAGGCTGTCGATGTCGGTGCCCTTTTCCTCCTTGAATGTCCTGAGGCCGTAGCCTCCGCATGACCATGAGGTAGGGAAGTCGGGGAGGCTCGTGAAAGGGAGCTCAAGGGGCTCTCCCATCAGGGAGGCTCTCATCCTGAGGAACCTGAGGTACTGTGCCGGTGACATCATCACTATAAAAGGGCTGCTTCTCCTGTATGCCTCAAGGGGGAGCTCCCTGAAAAAGCCTGTCACGTCTACGCCGCAGTGCTCAAAGCGGTGATGGACAAGCTCCCCGTCATGGGCGAGGAGGTAATAGCGGTTCTTCTGGGCACCTGAGAGAAAGTGGTCCAGGGTGAGGGCGGGATTGTCGGTGGTCCACTTGTCAAAGGAGAGCTCCCTGCTGAAGGAATGGTAAAAGAATGCCACCAGGGGCGGAGTGCTCTCCCCTGTCTCCAGGTGGTACACCTGTCCCGGCTCGATAAAATAGGCGGTCTGGTCGGAGCGGAGTATGACAAAATCTATGCCTTCCGCCGCCACTGCCGCCGCCACCCGCCTGCTGATGCAGCACTCGGGGAGCCACATTCCCCTGGGATACTCCTTCTGATGATACCCGAAGGTCCTCTCATGATAGAGAAGGCCTGCCAAAACCTCGGCGAGGAGGTCTTCTTCCTCCCTGATGAGGGGGAGGATGCGGTGGGTGTATGACTGGGCGATGAAGGGCTCTGTTCTGTGGCTTCTCAGCATGGTCTGGTAGATATCGGGCCTTCTGGACCTGAGCCATTCCGCAAGGGTGGGGCCGATATCGACAGAATAAAAGCGGTAGAGTCTTGCCATTTTCTCATAGCATTCCCTGCTCACCTTGTCGTGGATGAAGTCTGCAAAGCCCTTGTCAAAGCGGTCGGGCTGGTATATGTGGTGATGATCTCCGATAAATATGGCCTCGCCGGTATAGGCATCTATCACGCGGGAGATGCTCCTCCTTATGAGCTCAATGAAGGGCGCCGCCAGGAAAAAGAAATCATAGCGGCTCTCCACAAAGCTCTGGAATTCAAGAAGGTGCTCGATAGTGACCTTTTCCTTTTCGTCATAGCCGTTTTCGCGGACAAACTCCTTGAGGAATGACGAGATGCCGAGACGGGTATCCTTCTGGTGCACCGAGAACTGTGATATGCCCGGCTCTATGACTTCCAGAAGCTCAGTAAACTGCGCAAGATATGAAAGAGTATCGTGCTGGCTCATCAGGCTCCTTACTATATTTTCAGCCATGGAAGAAAGGATTCTGGGACCCAGTTTCATTTCTTCTTTCTTGTGCTCACCTCCTCCTCCAGATGTTTACCATTCATTGAGAACTGTTTACAATTTGTTAAAGAAATATGCCTTTACTCCCCGGCATTTTCTGCTAAAATGAGGGTAGAAAAGAGATGGGAATTATGCAGGGGAGGAGCGCAGTGGTAGTATGTATATCCTGATTGCAGCAATTGGACTTTTCCTGATGCTCGAAGTATACCTCTGCACGCTTCTGAGCGGGCAGAAATAGAAGAAGCAGAGAAGAAAAGGGATTAAGAAAAGGCCCTGCCCCGGCAGGGCCTTAGTTTTTAAGGAGCCTCTGGAACTCAGGCCGCGCCCTGAGCCCCTCGAAAGCCTCCTCTGCCATGATCATGCAGAAGTTCTTAAAACCAAGAGAAACTGCCTTTTTGAGATGCTCGAGCGACTCCTCGCCAAGGCCTCGCAGGGCATAGTGCCTTGCAAGGAGGTAATGTGGATAGGCATAACCGGGGGAGAGCAGCGCCGAGTTCCTCAGCGACTCTTCAGCTTCAAGAGAAGCTCCCGTCATGTCAAGAAGAGAGGCTTCGCTCACAAGACGGAGCGACTCCAGAAGATTGATGAACTCCGGCACATTCCTCAGCGTTTCAAAGCTCTCATCGCGTTCAAATTTTTCCGGCGGCGAGATGCCGGTGTTAAAAGCCCTGAAAAGGTAGTCAAGGCTCTTGCCGGTATTCCCCGCGCGTCCGTATGTCCGCGCAAAATTGTAATACATCGTGGCCTGGGAGGACTGTGCTATCATGGTAAGCTCCGGCTCCTGTTAAGGTTATTTTCTGCTCCTGGGCTTTCAATTTCGCTTTTTCCCCGGGGAGCCCTTTTCCAAGGTTTTTCCCGCGGCCAGGTGATTTCCATGAGGCGTCATTCCCTGGCGCCGTGGCGCTTCAGGATTTCCATCACCTCGCGGTGGGCCTTGTTGGAGGCGCACCTGAGGGGGGTCCACCCGTCCCAGGCCCTCGCGTTGACGTTAGCGCCCCTGGAGATGAAGAGCTCGACCAGCATCACGTTTCCCTGCTGCGCGGCGTAATGGAGGGGCGTCCAGCTGCTGGGATTTCCGTACTGCACCCCGGCCCCTTTCGAGAGCAGGTAGAAGATCATCTCCTCGTCGCCGTTGCGGGCCGCGCAGAGAAGGGCTACGGACCAGCCTTCACTTTCGCTGTTTACCTTCGCCCCCTTTTCAACAAGATACTTCACCATGGCCATATGGCGGTAAGTTGCCGCATAGCTGAGGGGAGGCGAAGTGCCGGGAGGACCTTCGATTCTTGCCCCTTTCTTGAGAAGCATCGCCACCATCGGAATGTTCCCCTCCTGGCATGCAATGTCAAGAGGAGTCATGGAGTACCTGTTGGTCAGCTCAAGCCGGGCTCCCTTTTCTATCAGGAGGGCGGCCGCCTCCTTTTTGCCTTCCCTCACGCAGTAGTGAAGGAGGGTGAACATGGTGGGATCCCTGGCATAGACGATCCGGGGGTTGCTCTCGAGGATGTCCTTCGCCTTGTCCATCTTGCCGGTATAGGCCGCGTCCAGGTAGCGCTTCGCCTCGCGCCAGAGACTGTCTTCCCCGGTGTCCTCGACGTTCACGTCGGAATCCTGCGCAAGGGCAGCCGCGAAGGCCGTGAATTCGAAAAGGAAAGCCAGCAGAAGAAAAACCGCCGCCCGCCGTACCTTCATATGTCACCCTCCCCGTTCCCGGGTGCCTTTACATCCCGGAGTGTTCTTTTCTCCACGGAGCCGCCAGTCCCTTCATAGCGGCTCTCCCCCGGGGGTCAGCATCCCCTCACAAACCTTCCCCTTATGGAGGCGCCTCTCCCCCCGTGGTGGTGCTTGCATTGCTCCATCACGGAAAAGAAGTCCACATCGTAGTATAGGTTGTTCCCATGGGCCGCAAAAAGCATGTGCACGCCGTAGCCGAGGCTCCCGATGAGATGCATGACCATGTTTATCGATGCTATCTTGTCCGAGGGCCTCACCAGGTTGTTGCAGTCCACCAGGTCCCCTATATACCAGTCCCCCGTTATCATAGCCCCCTTGAAGACGATGAGGAGATCGGTGTAGGAATGCTTCGGGGCGTAGATGAGGTACACCGGCTCGCCCCCGATGAAGCCTCTCCATATCACGTCATTGAAGACCATGTCGAAGTGGGTCTGCACGTTCCGTGAATAGGCGCCCCTCCGCCAGGGGATGGAGTGGATGAGGCTCCTGAAGTAGCGGTCGGCATAGAAGGAGGCATGGGTCACGAAGGCCGTGTGGGGGAACTTCTTCCTGAAGTAGGGGAGGGTCCTGCAGTGATCCCAGTGAGAATGGCTCAGGAAGGCGTACTTGACGAAGATGCCATGGCGATCCGTCACTTCCTTCGCATCGCTGTAGGGAGCGTTCTCCCGGTAGCGGGTGAAGGGAGGCATCTCGATAACCGCCGCCTCGCCGCCGTGGTGAAAGAGCCAGCACGCGGTCTTGAAGCCGCCGTAATGGTTCAGTATGGTGATTCCCTCGGAAACGTGTCTCATAGCGCTCTCTGTTTCCCCGGCGCCTCTTGGCTGCGTGGCCGCCCTGTTTCTCCAGTGCTGCCGGGTCTCCCGGCAGCGGTGCCCGGGAAGTGAAAATCCAACCCGGTGAAGTTCTCCCTCCGTGGCCTTGTTCCTCTGTACAGTTCCCGTAAAAGCTCTGAAAGCTGGAACCGTGAAGCCAGGGGCCATTCTTCCATGTCCTCTTCTAAACGGCATCCTTATATGCCTTATCATGGGGGCCCATGGTCACGAATTTTATTGTCTCATCAGGGTATTCGCCGCAGTCTGAGCAGGCCACTATCTGATCATCTTTTCTTCTTCTGCAGGCATTGCAGTACAAGTAGATGATGAGGAAATTCTTTTTCAAAGGAGAGCTGGAGTAGCCCTTGAGCATCCCTTTGAGAGGCTCGCCAAGGGCGAGAGACTGCTCGATGATCATATCAACTTTCTTCTGAATCGCTCTCTTGAGCAAAGAATGCCTCTCAAGAGCTTTCTTGAAGTCAGAGGAAAAAAGGACCCTCATTTAAAAACCTCTTTATAACTGTGCCATTTCATCCTGCCGCTTCTGATCTTGTCAAGGCATTCCAGCATAGTTTCCTTGAAAGAGGGATCAGAAAAGATTATCTCGGTCGGGTCATTTTCCCTTGCTCTTTTGAGGTTCAGCAGGAACTGGCCCACTACTTCTGATACGGTAGTCCTGTTCTCGCTCGCATACATTTTCACATACTGTATGAGATCGGAATCCAGGGTGATATTGAGTTTTCCCTTGGCCATGGCGCTCTCCTTACTCCCTATCCATACCACCATTATACGCCTGATATGCGTCTATGTCAATGAGGATCATTGACACCTTTCATTTATTTTGCTACAATTTAAGAAGAAGTAAAACTTATGGAGAAAAGTATGCCTATTGTAAAAACTTCCTCCAAGGGGCAATTGGTTATACCGGGAGAAATCAGGAAGAAACTTGGAATCAAGCCGGGGCAGAAGGTCTTTCTGAACGTCGTGGACAGGGAGAAAGTGGAGATTTACCCGATACCGGAAAACCCCGTGGAAGCCTTCTGCGGGATCTTTGAGGAAGGCTCTTCTTTGACCGGCATGCTGCGGGAGGAAAGGCGCCAGGAAAGGGAAATTGAGAAAAAAATGGCTTCTGGATTCGTACGCCCTTCTCGCGTATCTCAAAAAGGAAGAAAATTATCAAAAAGTAAGTGAAATCCTCTCGAGCGGACTTGAGGTCATGATGACTGATATCAACGTGGGAGAAGCATATTACATCATCTCACGGGCCCGCTCCCCCGGGGACGCGGAAACCTTTCTGAACAACATTCTGCCCCTTCTTCCCATCCGGATACTGCCGTGCACCTTTCCTCTCGTGATCGATGCAGCCAGGATCAGGGCAGGCTATACCCTCTCATGTGCCGATGCCTTTGCGGTGGCGGCCGCAAAGAGGGAAAATGCAGTGCTCGTTACCGGCGATAAGGAATTCAGGCATGTCGAGCAACTGGTCAAAATTGAATGGATTTGAGGGTCTTTCTCTTCTCTTCGAAAAGTTTCATCATCTCATAGTAATGTTCCAGCTCTTTTGCCTTGAGGAGCTGCTGGGCGGGGCTCTGGCCGCCCTTCAGCATCAGGCAGAAGGCGGTGAGATCCTTGAAATCTCTCCATTTTTCCTCGAGTGATCTGGTACCGGCAGAAAAAACGGATTCGATAAGGCGGGATTCGT
Source organism: Candidatus Eremiobacterota bacterium (assembly GCA_031082125.1). Taxonomy (NCBI): domain Bacteria; kingdom Bacillati; phylum Vulcanimicrobiota; species Vulcanimicrobiota bacterium. The sequence continues at coordinate 24,967 of JAVHLM010000011.1, read as the reverse complement.
TCCAGTCCCTGTAGTGAGAGAGTGATTGACGATCCATCATTGTCCTTCCAGGCAGAATCAGGGTTCACCTTAGATTATAACATATATCCAGGGGCCTGTCACAGGCGGCCTGATGGTGCTCCCTAGTTTGCAGGTGAAGTCTCTTTCAAATGAGAGTGCGGGTTTGGGAAATGCCCTGTTAAAGCTGCGCCGATTCGGGATGTCAATGCTTGTGAGGAGGCAGAGAAACATAGTATAATAAAGGGTAGGATAATCGACCGGGGGGGGAAAGAGCTGCGAAAAAGACTTTATTCTCTTCTCATGCCGATCTGTCTGGCGATAATATTTTTCTTCCTGGCCTGCGAGGGGATTATTATTATCACACAGCGCCAGGCTGATGATATCATGGCAACAGTTTTTCAATACCAGTTTCAGCATAATCTTTCCGGCAAGCAGCAAAATGCCAAAGCCTATTTCCTCTCCACACTCGATGGGAGGGACCCTGGCGATAATGTGATCAGGCATTTTTCCGGTCATAGACCCCCTGTGAAAAAGAAATCTCAGTGTGAGGTGAAACAAGTCGGCCTTGGAGATTCGGTGATTGACAAAGAAACAGGAGAGGAAGGACTTCTGTTTCGAGTTGACTCCATCAAGTGGATCTCCTGGAGCAGAGCTGAGGTGAAAGGAGGCTATTACGAAGGCAGCCTGAGCGCCTCAGGTAATAAATATAGTGTTTTGCGAAAAGGGTGGAAATGGATTGTCACAGAGGATATCTGTGAATGGCAGCAGTGAAAGTGCTGAAGCTATTTCAGCCATTGATACTCCAGGGCTCAAAATTTACTTTCGGCTGGGCTTTCGCTTGATGGATTACAGGTGAAATTTATGAGAAAGTTATTTCCGGGAATCTACGATTTGAGCATTCCCCTGGCCTTGGTCTGGGCTCTTATCGCACTGTTGGCTCTATTGCCTCTCATTATGGTGGCAGGCTTGTGTATTGGCATTAAACCCGCGTATTTGCTTGCTTTTTGGGGTTATATTGTATCTCGCCTTCTCCTGGCGGCTTTTTCTTTTACGGTCACATATATCATAGCGCTCCTGGTGACATATAAGATATTTCGCATGATCGGGGCTCTGCAGAAAAATCTTTTCATTTTTTTAGTTGTATTGATTCTGGTTCTCTTCTCAGCGATTGGTATAGCGATTTTCAGTCCTGTATACCAGAAGATCTTTCTTATGATGGAATCATTGGAATCAAAGGATTCAAGGCAATTGCTTGAGGTAGTGACAGTCACAGGTATCTCAGGTTTTATAGTGGGCTCGCTTGCAGGTTCATACAAAGGTTGGAATAATCAAAAGTATGAAACGAAACAAAAAGCCCCTATGGGACAAACAATAAAAGGAACGCAGTGATGAGGCTCTCATTCTTAATATTGACCCTGTTTTTTATTATCAGCATCACCCCGGCAGCCTGGGGGACCATGATTATTGATAATCGCTATGCCTGTCCCCTGTGCGGCATAAAGGATTACTATGGCGACGTGGCGAGCTTTGGATCCTATATATACAGCGGACTATCCAGGTTTCAGGTGGTATTCTACCCATATACCGAGCCTGATTGCCTTTATGCCTGCCAGAAGTGCCATTTTACCTGCCTCATTGATGATTTCAAAAGGAAGATCCCCAAAGAGTCCGCCGCAGACATGAAAATGGTGCTTGCAGGCACTGACCTGCCTCCACCTGAAGGAAGCAGAAATGATTATTTTCGTAAGGCCACTTATTACATGATTCCAATGACATCGAGGCTCTTTATTGCAGAAAGAGTCTACAGAGCTCTGAAGAGCAGTGATGAGACAAACTGTCACTTTTACCTCATGGCAGCTTATCATTATGACAGGGCTGGGCTGACAGAGCAGACCACTCAGTCAAGAAAACAGGCTCTCGGGTATGCAGAGAGGCTCATTGCTGACCCAAAATATAAAGACAGGCTGAAGGAATTTTATCTTATCTCTGGGGCCATGCGTTTTTTTCTGCACGATAATGAGAAAGCCCGGAGGGATTTTGAAAAGGGAAGGACAGCATCTTTCAAAAACAAAATGCTCACACCAGAGCAATCAAAGGAATCAGAAGAGTATCTCAATGATCTCCTCGATCAATATCTCGATTACCAGCCAGGGGAGATTGAAATGCTGCTGGCCGTTGATTCGGGAGGGCTGAGGAAAGCGAAGGAATTACTTGACAAGTACCCAGAACTGGTAAAGAAATGCTTTCACCGGGGTCCACCAAATGAAAGGGCCACTTTTCTTCATTTTGCAGTGAAAGATGGTAATTTTGAAATGGCGAAGCTTTTGATCGCAAGAGGTGCCGATGTGAACGGGAAAGATGAGAGAGGGAGCACGCCGTTGTTCTGGGCCCGCCCAAAGCATCCTTCCGTATTATTCCATGGGGTCATGCAGTTGCTTATCTCCAGAGGGGCGGAGATAAATGCGGTGAATGATGCGGGATATACACCGCTTCATTGTGCAGTGCTTGAAGGTGATACAGATATTGTAAAGCTCCTGCTTTATTGGGGGGCTGATGGTTCTATCAAGGACAAGAGAGGAAATACTCCACTGATGTATGCAAAGAAAAAAGGTTTTGGCACTATCGTTGAGCTTTTGCAAAGCCGTCAGCTGAAACAATAGATGGAAGGATTGATTGCCAGAATATAAAACTTGTCAGATAGGATACCGGAGAACCCCGTGGAGGCCTTCTGCGGGATCTTTGAGGAAGGCTCTTCTTTGACCGGCATGCTGCGGGAGGAAAGGCGGCATTACTGGGAAGCCGATTGCCAGTATAGAGTGGCTCTGAGCAATGGCGGGCACCATAATAAGCCCCATCTGCCTCTATGCCAGGCTTCAGTCACTCTCCGGAGGATACCACGAACTCCGTGAACAACGGCGAATAGAATACTATTGATCCCTCATATTCATAAGCTATTCCCCTTTTTCGCAGGTCCCGCAGAATCTGCCTGTGCTCCGGGGCCAGATCGGCCCGATGAGCGACCAGCTTTACGACAGACTGCTCTTCTTCTCCCAGATGCTCCCAGAAATGAAGAAAGTGAGGGCCGGCTTCTTCCAGGAATATGGTTCTTGCCTTATGCCAGTTGATTTGAGAGCTTTTTCTCCGTTCTGAAGCCTCTACCGCCGCGGAACAGGCGATTTGCAGGAACATGGGGTGAAAGCCTCCAAGATCGAGAATCTGCCTGGTCCAGGGCGCCAGTGAGACCGGTGCGCTTCTGGAAGAGCTTTCGATGAACTCTGAAGCTTCATTGGATCTGAAGACAGACAGCTGGAGCGGGGTAAAGATATTGAAAAAAGGTGAAGCCTCTATTTCCTTTGATGAGCACAATTGCTGGAGATCCCTGGCTGATGAGGTTATGAATGCTATCTCATAGCGGTTTGCCATGGCACGAAGGAAAAAGAAGAACTCCGGGTCAAAATTCGGGTTCATGGAGACCCTTTCGAACTCGTCGAGGAGTATGATAAGGCGCTCGCGGGAATTCTCAAGGTGCTCCGCCAGATCCTTGAAAGCCGGATATCCCCCTGATTCATGGGCGGTGCTCTCAGATCGGACTCTCTGGAGGGATAAGAAGAAAATCTCAAAAAATTCATCGACAGTTTGTGCCGTGTTCTCCTGGAGGTCCATGAAAACGAAGATGGTGAGCCCGGGCTCCGGGAGATACCGCGAATAGACTTCCGGATGCTGCAGGTTCCACAGGAGCGATGATTTCCCGATGCGTCGCTCACCAATTATCGAGAGGCATTGGGGGCGCGCGCCCCCGAGCCTTGAAAAGGCCCGGTTCAAAAGCTCCTTTCTCCCGTAAAACTGAGATGGATCCTTTATCATCTTCCTGTTGCCATAAGGATTGTTCCAGGGCGGTGGCTGCATCGGCTCTCCAGGAGGCCCCTGCGCATTCTGACCGGATGCCGCCGTTTCGCTTGAAAGTATTCTGCATAAGGCATCACTCAGTATCCAGTACGCACCATGTCTTCTGATTGCAGGAAAATCAGCCTGCTCAAGCTTGAATAGTGAGGCTGCAGAATCATTAAAGGCCTTCATCAGGCATGGCAGGTCGCGCTCTGACCCGCCGGCATAGTTGTTTTCAATGAATCTCTTCAGGTACGCCAGAGGAATTTGAGTCTCACCCTTCCGGGCAGCCGCCAGAACATAGAGCATGACCTGATGAAGCTGTTTTGGATGATAGCCTTTCTTCTCCCTGAATTTCTTCATGGTCATATCGCGGATCTGCGGCCATCGGGGAAATTCCCGATCAAGAAAGCTGCAGGGGTTCTCGACGATAGTACCAGGATCGGCGATATCAGTGAGAGCGATGTTTTTCATATATGCCATCCCTGGACAGGAAGCGCTCACCTGTCCTCTTACTCATGGGATTTCAATGAGCCCTCCGGGACTCCTGTCTTCAGCCCAGATATCAAATCTGCACAGAATCCTATCAAAATCCGCCATGTATCTGTGGGACGCTCCAGGCGCCATTCAATATAATGGAGCCAAGGGTACTGAGCGGGGGATTAAAATGGGCATAAATACATGCACCTTGCAGCGAAGCAGAATAAACGAGGTGAATGAAGCATGAAAAGATCGTTGTCCCGGGGATTTACCTTTCTTGAGATTATGGTTGTCGTTGCCATCATCGCCATACTGGCGGGCCTGGTCACCACGAGAGTGATTGATTCCATGGAAAGGGCCCGGAAGACCAAGGCCGTTGTCCAGATGAGGCAGGTGATGAACGCCCTTGCTTTATACAAGCTGGACAATGGTGCCTATCCAACGACAGAGCAGGGATTGTCGGCCCTTGTGGAAGAGCCGACAAGCGAGCCGAGGCCTGGAAAGTGGAGGCCGTATATGGACAAAGTTCCTCTCGATCCCTGGAAGAATCAGTTCATTTATCTCTGTCCGGGCGCTGATCATGGGCGCAAGAGCGATGCTGACCGTGAAAAGCGCGAGGGCAGATTCGGCTATTATGACCTTACCTGCTATGGCCAGGACGGCATAGAGGGAGAAGATGACATCGTGAGCTGGAATATGCCTGAAGAATAGAGACTATGGTGCCTTCACCGTGAGATGCTCAAATACCGATGTGGGGTTTTCCTGCCGGTCTTCATTTGTGCCCGGCCACCTGCCAGAAAGGGTGGTCTGCGGCTATCCAGTGCCTCAGCAGGTCCATGCGGAAACGGCAGGCCCCTGTGGCTGAGTGCTCGAGCAGCTCACTGTTCACACAGGCATCGAGAGCCGCCCCGAGTTTTTCACTGCTTATTGAAATACCGCTCCGTGCCAGAAAATCATCAATTTCCCGCGGATCAGACCAGGAGGAGGATTCAGTGAGGATATGAGAAAGAGCTGCAAGGACCACCTGCTCTTCCCTTGCAAGCTCTTTCCAAAGGTAAATCAGGTGGGGGACCGGGTGCAGGCACAGGGAATGTATCACCTGCCTTATATGATCCGTGCCAAGCTTCTTCAAGTTCTCCTGGTTCGCGGTCTCAATAAGGCTGAGACAGATAAGCTGCGTGAAATAGGGATGCCCGGAAGCCAGTCTCAGAATCTCATCCACTGCATCGGGCTCATACTCTATGATTCCCCTCACAGGCGACTCGATCAGTCTTCTGGCTTCCTGCTCCTCGAGGAATGAGATTTTTCGGTATCTGGCCTGGTTGAACATGAGTGACCAGTCGGTGCCGCTCAAGTGCTCAAGCTGGCGGGTTCCCGCAAAAATGAAAGAGATATTCGGCCTGTTCTGCATCAAAGCCCTGAAATAACTGAAGATCCCGGGGGAGAGCTGCCCCCGCCTTACTTTATCACCAAGGATCTCATATTCATCGATCAGAAGCAGCAGATAACGCCTGTCGCCCTCCAGGTGATGCTCAATCTCACTGATGCAATGACTGAACTGCTCATAGGGATTTCCGGAAGTAGCTTCGCTCTCGATGGTGATCCCGTGCTGATGAAATGAAGAAAGAATGCGCTTCTCAATTTCTGCAAGAAACGAATGGGTATCCATATCAGCCATCTCCTGGAGATCGCAGTACACGGGTATGAATCTCTCTCCAAGGCGACCATGCTCGATTTGCCAGAGCAGGGAGGTTTTTCCCGTCCTTCTCCCCCCATGGAGCACAAGTGCGGTGCGGCACTCAGCGAGGGCAGCCTGGCGGCTGATGAATTTAAAAATATCCTGCCGCCCGAAAAACATGGAGCTCCCGGTAACAGGATTTCCTGCAATATAAGGGTTTCGTATCTGAAACTGTGCCTCTGTGCCCTCAGATCCTGCTGTTTCAGTCTCCTTGTCGGGAGAGGATGCTTCGATGACACACTGGAATCGCGTTGAGCCCGACGAAAAATGCTCACCGGGAGAGAGCGCAAATTCGTCAAGGGGCTCCCCTTTGAAAAAAAGGGCCTGTTTGCTTCCTTTCTCACGCTTCACGCCGAGCCGCTTCCCGTTCCAGTGCGCCACGAAATGACGCCTTGACAGGGTCGGGTCAAAAAGGATCACAAGCTTGCCGGGCTCATCATCTCCTGACTGCCGGCCGATGAGAACCGGTGTCTCCGGCAGAGCGAAGACCTGCTGCTCTCCTGTTCTGATATGCATCACACGCAGACAGACGTTCATTTCCCCTCCGGGATCAAGAAAAAAGATAGCTATTCATAGTGCTTATACTTGCATTTTTTTTCATGGCTTGAGAGCTCCTTGTTAAAGCGTGCCTTTCTTTTCAGATAATCATTGAAATCCATGGGGTGAAGAGCTCCCCCGGCGTCCAGAAAGGCGCCTCTCCACAGCTGCACCGCAAGCTCAATAAGCTCAGGAGGCGCATCATCATCATTTTTCAGCTGCCATACATAACCCTCACCGATAGCGGAAGCGGGATCAGATATCTGTCTGTTTTGAGCGCCCGGCTGAGGCTCCTTCTCTGTCTCAATATGCCATAGACGCACGGTGTTGTCTGCGCAGGCAGTCATGATCTCCTTTCCATCAGGAGTGAAACAAGCGCACGTAACTTTCATGCTGTGCTGCATGGGAGGGGTGAAGGGCTTACCGTTCTCCGCATTCCAGAGCTGCACAGCTCCGCCGTTCGTTGCAGTGACAATGCGCATGCCGTCGGGGCTGAATGAGGCTGAGCTGACTGCGCCGCCGCAGCGTATAGGTGGAGTCATTTCCGCTCCCGTATTCACGTTCCAGATTCTGGCGGTTGCATCGCTTCCCCCGGTAAGGATTCTCTTTCCATCAGGACTGAAAGCGGCGGCATTGACAGCGCCTCTTCCATGGGTGAACTGGCTGCTGAGCTCGCCGCTCTCAGCATCCCAGAGCTGTGCGGCGCAAGATTCGGAGGTCGTCATGATTTCATCTCCATCGGGACTGAACATGAAAGAGGTGATCTTATTTCTGTGGCTCAAGGGAGGTGTAATTGCCCTGCCTGTTTCTGCATTCCATATCCTGAGAGTGTTATCGACCGTACAGGAAGCTATTTTTCGCCCGTCCGGGCTGAATGAGGCGAAAAGCACCGCGCTTTCGTGCAGCATTGATATGGTGAGGCCCGCTGCCTTTTCTGTGTCCCATATCCTGAGGGTCCTGTCAAGAGAGGTGGTTGCCGCTCTCCCCCCATCAGGGCTGAATGAAGCCGATGTCAGCCTGTCCTCATGGGCCAGTGAAGCCTGCTGCCTCACACCAGTCTTGATGTCCCATATGCTGGCGGCTCGGTCTTCAGTGATCAAAACTATTTTTCTTCCATCGGGGCTTATGGAGTCGGCGGTAATCCTGCCCGAGCCCGGAAATATTCTGTAGAGCCCCGGAAATCTCTCTAATTGGGTAAATATTGCGTTGCGGTAAAAGGCGGATGGTGAATCAACATAAGCCCGCGCCATCCAGAGACAGCTTTCAGGGTCGCCTGCCAAGGCAAGCCCATGTTCGAATTCCATGCGAGCGAGTCGTTCACGGGTTGTTTTCACTTTGAGATCGTAACGGCGGATCATTTTGTTCTTCTCTATGATCTGAACGCAGGTATGGAATGAGCTTATGAGGGCGACCAGAATCAATACCAGCACCGCAAGGTTCCTCATCATAAAACGCCGCGCTGAGTAGAGCATGCTTTTGGGAACACAGCGCAGGGGCATCTTTGTTCTTCGGTTCTGCAGATCCTGGAGCAGTGAGTTGATTGTATCGTATCTCCCTGAGGGATCGACTTCGAGGCAATGCTCGATAATGGCGGCGAGATCTGCGTCAACAGAAGGATTGATGCGCCTGATTGGCTTGAGCGGCGTCTCGCTGATGATCTCGCGGTATTTCCTGAGGCGCTGATTTGCATCGCTTTCAGCGGCCAGCTCTTTTCGCAGCTCTTCCGTCACCCTGGGTGGGAATCCTGTAAGAAGGCAGTACATTGTGGCGCCGAGCGCGTAGATATCCCAGGAGACATCAGGCAATTGCCGGCTCACCGCCTCATCCGCTATCCGGACCTGCTCCGGGGCCATAAACCACAGGGTTCCCAGGCTCGCTTCCCCCTCCCCCATGAGCCGCGCCTGGCCGAAATCCACGATCCTTGCATTTCCCGCCTCGTCGATAAGGATATTGCCGGGCTTCAGATCGCAGTGCAGTATTCCCTTTCCATGGACATACTGGAGCGCCTTTGCGATCTGCTCACACCATTTCACTACCTGACCCCTGTCCTCCATCGGGACATTCCTGTATCCCGCCAGAGAGCCGGGCAGGAGAGGGGTCACAAGGTAAGGCGTGTCAAAAGTGAGATCTGCATCGATGAGCGTGACTATGGTGGGATGCTCGGTCACGCTGGCAAGCCTTGAGACTTCGCGCTCCATATATGAAATATCGCTGAAGCTGCGGCGGCGCAGGATTTTCACCGCCACCTTCTGGCCTGTGCTTTTCTGCACGGCGCTCCATACTTCGCCGAAGCTCCCTGCGCCTATCGGATGCGAGAGCTCATATCCGGGAATGGAAGGCGATGATGATCCGGAAGACGCGAGCGAGTCTTTTCGCGCAGCTTCCTGCGCCTGCTCCGAGAAGACAGTGTCAGGATCAGGGATGATATCCATGGAATCGGCGTCATTATCACGTTCCATGTGGATTTTATCGTCCCGCCGGTTCTTCGATGCGCTCATGAATTCACTCCTTCAGAAGTCAAAGAGGACCTCCACTGCTTTGTGGTCCGAGAGCCCCGGGTTCAGCGTCCGGCATCTTGTGGTGTTCAGGCCGCTGGCCCAGACATAGTCTATACGCCAGAGCGGCAAGTTTGCCCTGTAAGTATAGCCGAAGCCGTTCCCGGCTTCAGAAAAGCTGTCTTTGAGATTACTTCTCATTATCCTGTGAAGCCCGGAATCTGGCGGGGAATTAAAGTCGCCTGCTATAACCACCGGCAGAATGCCTGTAGAGATCAGCGTATGCAAAGCCTCGGCCTGGACAGAGCGCGTCCTGGCAGTCAGTACCAGGCGCTGCCGAATGTCCGCTCCTTTCAATATTCCCTTCGGATCGCCGGTTATGACATGCACATTCAGAAACCGGAGCTTTCTGCCTCGTATATCTATGACCGCTTCCGTGCACATGCACAAGTCATCGAGAGGATGCTCTTCGAATGATACGATGGGATATCGGCTCAAGGTGGCGAGCTCTCCGCGGCTCCCTCCGCGGGCGAGAGAATAACCGGGCAGCATTGCCGCGATTTTTGGAACGGGGTCGGGCAGGTTCACAAGGAGCGGCTTCCTGGCTTCCTGGAGGCCGATGATATCGCAGCGGGAGCCTGCCAGAAAAGACCCGATTGCCTCCTCTCCACCCGTTCCCGCATGAATGTTGAAGCTCATGACCGACAGCGTGCCACCCGCGGGCACCCGTGAAAGATGAAGCTGGAAGCCCATATAATAGGTCAACACGATAATGAGCCCGGCAGCAGCTCCCTGCCAGAAGTATCTCACTTTGAAGATCCTGGCCGCAATCGACACCAGTGCAAGCCCCGCAAGATAAGAAAGGGGTGGTGCAAATCGAAGGAGCACGAGAATCCAGTGAGATTCAGCGAAGATCATAAAGAGCAGCGGGAGGACAATCAAAAATCCCAGGTAGCCCCAGAATGCCAGGGCACACAGGAATCCCGCCTCCCATTTCCATTTTGAAAAGAGTCTTTTTGCAGAGCTCCCGGGAGTCAACAGAGTATCACCCTCACACTTTCTGCCCGAAGGCTATTTTGTGCCATGCTCTGCAGTATCCTTCGCACCAGGCAGAGCTCCGGCACTTATGAGCTCTTCTTCAGAGTCTCATTTATTTTTTCAGTAATCCACATTCGGGTGAGCGTGAGATACCCTATGCCCTTTCTGGATGCAATTTTTTCAGAGCCGTTATCTGGTGAGGGTCCATTCTGAGGGAGATAAGCTTTTTCCTGGGTTTTACAAATTCCACGTCTTCGGCGGGCTCCAGGTCCTCGGCAAATTCATCGAGAGTATGCTCATCCCAGAACTTCACCTCTTCTTCTTCGCTTTTGAACTTTGGGATCTTTGCCATTGGGTTCACCCCCTTTCGAATCGCTTTCTTTCAGGCAGCTCAGCCCTTCTTGCCGTTTTGGGCCTCGCCATTCTGTTTCCTTTGTATTCGATCACGATGAAGAGTAGTTTTCCTCCGGGTCAAGGGCTTGCCGCTATGAGATCCATGCCATCTTCATTTCGATCACGAACCAGGTATCTCCGAATTTCCTGAGATGGATATCATATCCCGTGGCATCAAGAGGCCCGAAGCTTGTGATGAGCTCGAGCTTTGCCTCGGTGTGATCCTGGTTCCACACGATATAGTTCACGTTGTCCCGGACCAATATTGCCTTTCCCTCGAAATCAAGCCCGGGAGTCAAAAAAGAGACAAAGGCAGCTCCCTCGTCCCTGACTTTTCTCAAGGATGCCTTGTGGCCTGATTCCTCAGGTATCGTGATCCATCTCCAGCCGCTGAGCTCGAAAGGCTTTATCCCCTTTGGAAGCTCCACGACGCAGGGCACATTTCTCCCCCCGTCGAACATGAAACGGGCCTCATATGCCGCGTAGATGATTTTTTCTTCATCACTCTCCAGGCTTCTCGGCGCCGCCGTCGGGTTGCTGTCAATGGCGTCTGCAAGTCCATCTCCGTCGGTGTCTCCATTTTCAGGATTGGTGCCGAGACGCTTTTCCATTAAATCGGTGAGCCCGTCACTGTCGCTGTCCTTTTCAATCTCGCTGTTATTGATGAGTTCCTTGGCCCATGATTTCCCTTTCAAGGTCATATATGATGCTCCGGTGAAATAATATTCCTTTTCACGGGTTCCCTTCATTCTGAACACCCAGAGATCGAATGTGGAGCCAAGCAGGGGGGAGAGAAAAAGCCCCCACAGCGTCCCATCCTTTTCCTTCTTCAACGACAGCAGCTGATTCTGGAAATGCCCGCTGAACTCTGCCTGATTGAACACGATTTCCTTTTCATGCTTTTTCATGAAAGCCTTGTTCACTGGCTTCTCCTGATTGGCATATAACTTCAACAGCCCCGCCTCAAAACGAGGCTCCGTAATTACCTTGATCAGCTTCTCCATATCAAGCGCTCTTTCCAGCCTTGGATGCGTCCGAATGTGCCTTCTTGCGAAAAGCACCGCTTCACGGCCTTTTTCCCCGCCGTTTCGGGCAAGTGCGACAAAAGCAAGCTCACGCATGCTCTGTGAGGCTCTTTCATCGGAAAGCTGGCTCATGAGAAATGAGATGACCCGAGGATCGCTTGATCTTTCAAGATAATCAGTGGCGATTTGATGAGATAACGGGGCTTTCTTATCGCTTTTATTCTGCAGTATGTCCAGGAAGACTGGAGCCACTATGGTGTCTTTCCCCTTTCGGGAAAGGATTGCAAGGATATCAGCCTTTGCATCATAAGATTTGAGGGCGTCAAGGACCCCGACCAGTTGCTCGGTGTGCTCTTCCGAAGTGACCTTATCAACCCCTTCACAAATTTTTCTCAGTGGTCCTTCCAAATTCATTCTCTCTTCCCAGTGGTCAGACGGTATTTTTTCGTAGAGAGAGAGGCTCTCTTCAAGATAAGGTAAAAGTGCATGAAATGCCTCATCGCCGAGCCTATACAATGTCTTTTTCTCTTCCACGCTCAATTTGTCGAATCGCGCGGCAAGAGACCGTGCCAGCGCAAGACGCTCATCTTTGTCTGAAGGAGGTTCAGGCGGATTTCCAGGGGTAAGGCAGATGGTGCTTCCATCGTATCTTGTAAGAACGAGGGGTAAGCCTTCCAGGCATTCCACAGAGACTAAATGAAGGTAATCCATATCGAATTCCCAGAGCCTGTTTCCTGCAGTATCAAAAGCATAGAGGATGCTATCACCTGAGATATAGAGTATTCCATCATGGATGAGGGGATCTGATATTTCAGGCCGAGGCTTCTCCGATACCCTCGAAGACCACCTGACTCTTCCATCAGAGGCACCTATGCCATAAAGGTTTCCATCATATGATGCCACTGCGATGAGATCCTGATACAGTAACGGCTTGGGCATAAAGAATTTTTCGTGATGAAGATTCCAAATTCTTCTCCAGGGAGAGATTGCAAAGCAAGTAAGATCTTTAGAGCCTTGTGCATAAATCCTGTCTCTTTCAACTATTAGACTATATTTTTCTGGAAGGACAGGTGACTTCCACAGTATGGTTCCCGTCAAGCCATCCAGGCAGGTAATCCTGCTGATTTTATAGTTTACCCTTTTTAATGCATAGAGAGCACCGTGATTCGCCACAAAAGAGAGAAAGATGCTGCACTTCTCTCTTTCACTGTCAGAGAGGGAGGGAAGGAAGTCCTTGGACCACAGCAGGCACTTTTTCCTGAGATCGTAGGCTGCTATGGCCCCTCTTCTTTTTGTCACATATAATCTTTCACTATCTGTGAGGCATTCGCAGTATTGATAGGCACAGGGAAGACTCCATATTACAGCGCCGTTTTTTATATCACATATCAGAACTTCTTTTCCCTTCAGCATGATGAAGAGAAAGTTTTCATCGCACATAAGGCTACAATGCGTCACTTCATCAGGGATAGCTTTTTCCCATACTATCTTCCCTGTAGCCCCCTCTATCGCCCGAACTATATGAGATTTTATAGTGAACACCAAACCATTGCCTGATGTGCATCCATAAAGGTGTTTATATTCCCAGAGCTGTTTGAAGGGAGGGTGAAGGGCTTCCGAGGGAAAGACCTCTCCCGATGCCGGGAGAAGGAGAAAAACGAGAAGAGCGCAAAAAGCCAGTCTGTATGCCTGCGCATACTGATTTCCCCACCTCATTGCAGTTATCTCCATGCTTTGATTTTTTGCGATTTTCTCTTGTGCGCTCATTGTAACAAAATAAGCCCATATTGACAAGAATAGAATGCATGAGGCTCTCGATCCTGCCTCGGACCGAAGAGCACCTGATGAATAAAAAATTTTTAAGCCCGCCTTTAGGGAAGTCCCTCTCTGGCACAGCCGGACTATGGCGAAATCTTTGGTCTGGAGAGTTTTTCAGGGTCTTGGGCAAAAAAACCGAGAAACAGAGCACTTCATCTCACCGGAGGCCATCCTGCGATGGCCCTGGAACCTTATAACCACAGGTATTCTAGCTATCGGCTCATTTGACATACAGCTTTCTTTACTGTATAATCAAATAGAGAGATACGGATGAGTCCCAAAAATACAGTAATCAAAAGGAGGAATAATGCTTATCGCGGCAACCGCTCAAAAGGAGGATGTTTCAGCAGCTCCCGTGGCTGAGGCTTCTTCATTGGCGGCTCGCCGCGAGTATCCCGGCTACGAGGCCGTGATGGCGGGCGGGCAGGTCTTCCAGGCAGGCCCCGGCCTTCCCCTGGTGACCTACGGAGCCGACGAGGTGCTCTCGCGCTCTGAGCGAAGGCACATCTTCAGGGACCTCGCAGGGGAGGTCCTGGACTGGAACCTCTGGTGCCTCTCGCAGGCGGGCAACAGGCTCGATCTCCTCACAGGCGAGGCTCTGCTCTCCCTCAACGGGAAGCTCGAGAAGCTCGGCTCCGTTCGCATTTCTGACTTTGTTCGCGAAGAGCTGGGGCTCTCTTCAAGGAGCGGCTATGAGCTTATGAGGAACGCGAAGGCCCTTCAGAAGCTCCCCCGCATCCGTGAAGCCTTCGAGAATGGCCTTCTGCGCAAGAGCGCCCTGCGGTACCTCTTCCAGGTCGTGAAGCCTGAGACCGAGGAGCAGTGGCTCTCCAAGGCCACGAGCCTCACCGTGCGGGGTCTTGAGGAAGAAGTGCGCCGTTTTATATCTGAGAATTCACAAGGAAAGGAGGACATTGATTTTTTTGCTCCCGGAGAGGATGATGAGGAGGGTAAAGCCATCCCTGTCTCCGTGAGGGTTCCTCTCGCCGTGGCGGCAAAGTGGGATAAAGCGCTGGAGGTGTTCCGCAGAATGGAGGAGTCAAATCTTCCCCCTGGGACCTTCGTTGAGGCCCTTCTCGCGGAGTATGCCGCTTCGGCTGCTGTGGGGGCTGAGGGAGAAGCTTGTGAGAAAGGTCACGAAGGCTGCTGCTCACATGAGTACAGTTCTGCCGGTGGAAACCATGGAGCCTGTGCAAAGTGCCACAATGGTGGTGAAGAGAGCTCAGGGAAATGCTTTTCCGATGGTTCCGGTGTGGCGGATCTGCAGGGGAAGACAGGCAATGATGGGGTGAAGGCTCTCAGCGCCTCGGGTTGTTCCCACGAAGGGGGCCGGCACTCTGCCAGCTTCCATTCCACGGAGGCTCAGCCTTCGGGTGTGGGAAAGCCCCTGTATCTGTGCGGCGGCTCTCCTCAGGCAGCCCTCGGGGCAGCGTTTCTGCTTGACCCTGATGCTTCCGAAAAGGACAGGGAGCTTGCCCGCCAGGTCCACAGGGATCTCGAGGAAGTGTCCCATTTCTGGGAGTATCTCCCCTGGAAGCCCGTGCAGGTTGAGCTCCCAGGTGAGCTGCAGGCTCCTGGCCTCTGCATTCCCGCTCCTCTCGATCCCTCCGAGGCAGTCTCCCGGCTCAGGAAGATCACGGCCCTCAGGCACTCAATCTCCTTTTACCAGGGGCGGCTCCTTCGTACTCTCAACAATTTCGGCCTCTATAAAGACATGCTTTTTCTCTCCCTTGGCCACTACACCAGGGAGCGCCTGGGGATCTCCAAGAGCACCGCCTATGGGCTCATCTCGCTCGAGCGTCATTACCTGGAATACCCCGAAGTGCTCGACCTCGTGAAAGCGGGCTCTCTCACGCCGGAGCAGGCGCGCCTCATCTCCAGGGTCCTCGACGAGGGAACGGAGCTCAAAGGCGAGTGGCTCTCCTTCGCGGGGCAGGTCCCGGTCTCCACCCTTTCTTGCACCGTGGATGCTTTTCTCCGCTATGCCGAAAAGGCTCCCCACAGGAAGTGGAGGGTTTCACCCGAGACTCTGGAGCTCGCCGCCACGGGCAGGGCCACGAGGAAGGTCAGCCTCGCGGAAGAAGAGGTCGTCACCCTGGGCAAGGGCGAGAGAGGGTGCGCATGGAAGGTCACCGGCGGAAGCCCTTCAGAGAGCCGTTCTCTTCAATTTTTCCAGAAATTCGCACAGGCATCCCAGGTCGATGATCTGCCTCCCGGGGAGCACAATGAAATCTCCCCCTTCGAGATGAACGTCAAGGAGGCGGAAGCCACGATCCGCTTCTTTCTCGCCGCCGACCTGGTCCCTCTCTGGAACCACGCCGTGATGCTCTGGGGCGGAGATGACCTCACCCTCTTCATCGAGGCCCTTCTTGACACGTTCCTCGCCACCTGGGACCCCTCTCCAGAAAAAAGGGATCTCCATTCCAGAATCCTCAGGCGCGATAACTTTCAATGCCAGGTGCCGGGCTGCACGTGCCGCCGGGGCCTTCACATTCATCACATCATTTACCGCTCCCGCGGCGGCTCCAACATTGAGAGCAATCTCATCACCCTCTGCATGGCCCACCACCTCAGGTGTGTCCACGAGGGGCACCTCATCATCAGGGGACAGGCGCCCCATAATCTCACCTTCGTGGTGAGGGCTTCCTGAAGCGGCGATGCAATGCCGTTCAATGCCGTATGATAAAGATTCAGATTCCGCCCTTGCCAGAACTTGTTATCTCTGTATGATATAATAGTAAGGGGACCTATGAATAAGACTTTTCTGTCAATAGTGCTCTGTCTTTTCTTCACGGTCGCTTTTCCCATGCCCGGCACAGCTTCCCCGTCGAGGCAGAAAGATATAGACGATATAATTGTGGTCGTCTTCCGCCACGAGATAAAGGAATTTACCTCCTGGAAAGAAGTAAAGGTCTTTTTTCTCTCTCTTCATGGGAGAGACCCAAGGGATAGTATTATGAATCGCTTTCAGGGAAACAGACCGCCGGTGAAAAAAGTATCAGAATCATCGACCAGGGATGTAAAAGCTCTTTACCAGATATATGACAAAGAGACTGGAGAAAATGGAGTCATCTTTGATATAGATTCTCTGAGGTTCACAAGCGCCTCAAGGGCAGAAGTCGGCGGAGGCTATTTAAAGGATGGTCTTGCTGCTGCTCATGGGATTTTCTATATGTTGAAAAAAAGGGGAAGGTGGGTTATAGAAAAATATAATGTGAATTGTGTAGCATCTCGCCCTATCTTCAACAGCCTGCGTCATAGCAGCAAGCAAGTGAGCCTGCAGGGGCATCTTATTCTCTCACCGATTGACACACAATTTCCAGGCCTTGCTATGGATAAGCCTCGTTTTCACTGCTCCAGCTTTTCTATAATCCGGTGAAGGGCGTTTTTTCCCCTTTCGGTAAGAGGCTCCCTGCAGTAAGGCGCAATGGTGCAGAGTGCGACTACCCTGCTCCAGTCATCATCTATTTCCCCGGCTACCTCGAGGGCACGCTCCCAATCACCTCTTTTTGCATATCCAACCGAGGTTTCTTCGAATGCCTGTGATCTTATAAGCATCGAAAGCAATCCTCCTTTTATCATTGCCGCCTTCTGATGTGCTTTTTCAACTTCACCGGACTCCAAATAATGCCGGATGATCCAATATTGCAGATATTGCAGATTGGAGCGTTGATTATACCACGATATCTTTTCCACTATCACTTTCCACTCCTCGATATCGCCCTTCTGCTCAAACCAGTTCGCGAGTCCTGTCATAGTGGAATCAAGCAGCCAGCTTTTTTTTATGGAATGAGCCGCTGCCACTGCTTTCCTGAGTGCCTCCTGGGACTTTCCACTATTCCCCAGCTTTCTGTAATGATGGGCTTGAATGGCATGGAGAGCTGTTTCTGCGCTGTGCCTGTACTGCTCATCTTTGATCATCCCTGCAATTCTGAATGCATCATCATAGCACCCAGCTTTGGCGGCGCTTTCAGCGATATAAGTCATGAGCTGCCCATCATTTCCCGCATAACTGCAGGCCTTTTTATAATCGCCTATTATGGCAAAGCCATGAGCAGCCACCCTTGTGCGGTCTTTCTTATCAGGCAGGGCATATTTTCCATTCAAGTACTCCATCAAGGCTGAGCGAGCCAGGTCCTTCCGATTGAGAAGCAGATATCCGGGAAGCAGGTAATACACACCTGGGATGAGTCTCTTTGTGCCCTTATTCATCGCCGAAACTGCTTGTTTTACATATTCGAGCGCTTCAAGCGCCTGCTCTTTATGGCCCGCTTTCGCGAGACTTTCTGCAATCTCACACAGTCTATCTATTCGTTCATAGGGATCCTTGATCAGCTGTGCACTCTTTAGAGCCTCATCGAGGGGAAGCTGCACATCTTCATCTCTCGCAAGGTAGAATTTTACCAGGGAGGCATATGCCTTTGCCCTGTTACTTGGCTCGCTGATCAGCCCCGCATACCTGAGTGCCATCTCTGAATCGCTCACCTTGATCATTTGGCGGGAAAGCTCACAGAGTGTTTCCGAGCGAGTCTCGGGATCGGGAATCTCAAGAGCGCATTCAAAGGCCTTTTCATAGATGCCGGCTTCAAGGTAAGCTTTTGCCCCCACTTCATAAACCTTTGAGCAGTCATTTCCCTGTGCGACAGCCTGGGACAGCACTGAGGACACCTCATTGACTCTTCCAGCCTTCACCAGTGCAGAGTCAAGCCAGACAATGGCCCTGATGAGCTTATAGACAAATCCGCCACTCTCGTCAGCTTTTTCCAGCTCCTGCAATTTCTTCAAGGCTCGCTTTGCTCCCTCAATATCGCCTTTTTCAGCGCATGCCCTGGTCACCTCTATGAAGGCATCTTCTCTTAAATGCACGTTGGCTTCTGTTTCCGCGTAGGCAATGGCCTTGTCAGGCTGCCCTCTCTTCGCATAAGCCTCTGAAGCGAGAATTGCGCCATAAAACTCATT
Organism: Candidatus Eremiobacterota bacterium; assembly: GCA_031082125.1. Taxonomy (NCBI): domain Bacteria; kingdom Bacillati; phylum Vulcanimicrobiota; species Vulcanimicrobiota bacterium. The sequence continues at coordinate 6,599 of JAVHLM010000011.1, read as the reverse complement.
TCTTTTGGTCTTTTCCCATATCAATATGGCACAGGCGACAGGGTCTTCTTCCGCTTCCGCTCTCAGTCGTGCCCTTGGAAGCAGTGAGCTCCTGAATTCTTGATAGGTGAGCTTTCCCAGCTTTCTCTCCCCGCTCTGGAGCTGCCTGGCAGTGGGGGAGTCGGGGAAGGAGGTCACGATTTCTTCAAGTGCGGTGAGAGCTTTCTCATATGATTCTAAAGCGGCCCTGTAGCTTGTTTTTTCAAGAGTCACCGAGGCGCCGTAATATTCACAGGCTTTGCTCCAGAGCTCTTCTTCCTGAGAAGTGGCGCACAGGCAGAGAGTCGGGGAGAGAATCAATAGTAAAATGATCCAATGAAGGCTTTTCTTCATAACCGTCCTGTCCATATCAGCTTTCTGAGCTCTCATGCCGCCTGGTTTCTCAGATCAACATCAGGAATCCGCCGGCCCGGTGTGATTTTACTTATTGGATATCCTGTTCCCTGTCCTGCAAAGTGGTGGCTGAAAATATTGTCTCATGGCGGGCGATTGTACTGTCTGCGGTAATCTCTGTTACGATATCATTATAGCAGAAAAGGATAATAATGGGAATTTGAGCCAGGAATGTGTCCTCAGGCTCTCGGCAGGTTGACGGGATGAGGCCTGGCATCAGGAAACACTGATAACCCGCATTTTTACCACGATCCAGTCGTCGCCGAATTTTTTGAGATGAATCTCAGTGTCCGAGGCGTTGAGATTACCGTAATTCGTTGAGATAAGCAGCTTTGCTTCCGTATTGTCCTTGTTCCAGAGAATGAACCTGCCTTCTTTGTTTTCACGCAGGATATTTCCATCAAAGTCACTCGGGGGCATGGCAAAGCTCACCACTGCGACACCCAGGCGATCCACGACAGCCATGGCCTTTTCGAGAGGGCTCTTCTCTCCCTTCTTTTCCGGGATGATGAGCCAGTCATACCCGATGAGCTCCAGCGGCTCGATGCCTTCGGGAAGCTTCACCAGGCAGGGAACCCTGAATCCATCACCGGATGAGAAGCAGAACCTGCCCTCAAAGGCGGCTCTCAGAACTTTTTCAGTTTCGCTCAAAGCCCGTGGCGCTGCGAGGGGATTTTTGTCGATACTGTCCATGAGGCCGTCCCCGTCGGTGTCCTTATTGAGCGGATCGGTGCCCAGGCGCTTCTCCACTTCATCGGTCCATCCGTCGCCGTCGCTGTCTTTTCTCATGTCGCCGTTGAGAGCCAGCGTGGAAATCCAATCGCTTTTTTCCATATCAAGCTCTCTGATTGTCTTCCCGGTGAAGAGCGGCTCCTTCCACTCCTTGCCGTCGAATTTCAAAATCCAGGCATCCTGCAGGGAGCCGAGAACATATGACTGCGCAAGCCCCCACTTTGTCCCATTGCGATCTTTTCTCACCTGGGCCAATCGGTCGTCAAAAATATTGGTTTCGGTCCTGCTGACCTCCGGACCAAGTTCATAGAACTTTGCATAGCTCTCGATTGTTGGAATCGTGAGGGAGGTGTCTCTGGCGGCGAGTATTGCCCGCGCTCCCCGCTCGCCCCCTGTGCTCCCCAGGCTCAAGTATGCGGTGTGCCGAACAGGGGATTGAGGTCTGGCAAGCTCCCCGATGAGATAATCAACGGCGGCCTGATACTTCGAATCCGCAACGGCATAAAGAGCGGTGGTATAAAGATAATCGAAGGTTTTTTTATCCTTCCTGCCGCCCGCCCTCAGCACATCAAGGAAGAATGGGATCGTAAGCTTCTCATCCCCCTTTGTGGAGATGACTTTCAGGATCGCGTACTTTGCGGTGTCCTTCTGTGCCATCGATAACAGGGAAAAGAGCTCGGGCGTATGCGCGCTGCTCACGGTGTTTTGAAGCACACCAAGGGCACGATCAAACCTGCGGTATTCCTCGCTCCTGTCATCGACATTCCGGTAATAATCTCTCCAGGACGCCGTCTTTTCCGGAGGTGTCCTGTCGAATGCCTGCAATCGCTTTTTTGCTGATGGCAGAAGGGCTTCGAAGGCTTCGTCACCCAGTTTACCCAGGATCCACCTCTCATCTTCTCCCAGGCGGTCAAAGCGGGAGACAAGCTCTTCGGCGAGGATTCGTCTTTCCTTTGCCGTGGAGGGGATTTCAGGTGGTGTGCCCATGGAATATCGCAGGATTTCATGGCCCGATGAGAAGAGGAATCCATCGTCCACAAATATAATGCCCCAGAGATCATAGACTTCAGTGTCAAACTCCCAGAGTTTCTCTCCTGACATCGTAAAGGCGAGCATCTTGCTGTTAACTGCCGCAATGACGGTATCATTTTGGACAAGAGGCTCTCTGATACGCGACCGCGGTGATTTGGAAAGCTCATAGGTCCATTTGATTCTCCCGTTGTCGGCCTGCAGTGCATAGAGCATAAAATCGCGGCTGGTAAGAATAATAAGGCCTCCGCTGGAAACCGGGGATCCATCAACAGCACTATGAATCGAGACAGCCCATTCCAGCTTTCCATCCCGCCCATCAATCGATATGACCTCATTCTCATGAGCGAGATAGACATGCGCTCCCTTCTCATCCGTTGAATAGTGCCAATAGGCATCTTTGATATCATACTTCCATTGAATAATGCCTGTACGGCAGTCTGCGCAGAACAGTCTGTGATCATTCTTGATGAAAATATTTGGCTTTACCACCGTGAGGCTTTTTTCATTTCTGAAGTATCGGCTCTTCTCTCTTTTGTTGAAATCCTTAACCGGTATCGTCCAGAGCGCCGTCCGCGTGTTCAGATCAATCGCCTTCATCGTATTGTCAGCAAAGACGCAATACAATATATGGGCCTCTAGGGCAGGCTTGCAGTCAATCCCGTCAAGCGGGATATCCAATAACTCTTTCCCGGAGCGGGGATCAAAGGCTACGATCTGCTCTTTCCCTGATTGGTGCTCATCGGAAAAGGAAGCCTTTTTCCCGAGCGCTACATAAAATCTGTCATCTTCGCAGTCCGCGGTCAGCACGGCCTGGTTCTTGAGGGATTGTTTCCAGAGGATCTTTCCGGAAGAAAAGTCAATGGCACCAAAGGATTGGTATGCAGTAAAGCACAATGCTCCATTGCTGAGGACATAGTACCCGGGCTGCTCGCCAAGCTTCTTTCCCACTTCGCAGGCCCAGGATTTCCTGAAGGGAGGTGCAGGCAGCTCGACCGCTTCAGCGGGAATTGAGAGCAGGAAAAGGAGCAGTACCATCATCAGATGGTGCAGGATGGCCCCCTGATAGGGCTGCGATACCTCATGGCGATATTTCGAGCTTCGCATCTTCAGATCTCACTTTCAGAAGAGAGATGATGTCGCCGGCCTTTTTTTCATCCACATCATTTATGACAAGATAGAAGCGGGTTACTTTTGCCTGCTCATAGAGTGGCTCGGTGTGAAATTTCACTGAAAGCTCATTCTGGAGCCTCTTCACTACAGTGTCAGCAGAGTCCCTGCTCTTGTAGTGATCGCCTATCTGGACCGTTGAGAAGCCATTCCTGTCGGGCGGCATGAGGGCTGACCTGTAGTTATTGGCCTTGAGATATTCTGTGACGGACTTCGCAAGCTCGGTCCTGAAGCTTCCCACGACCACATAGCCCAGTATCCCCTTATTCTCATAGGTATCTTCTGAGCCGGCCTGCGCTTCAATTCCCTTATCCTTAAGAATTTTCAGATATTTATTGAGCTCGCCCTCTGAAGCAGCAAGCACAGTGAGAGATCCCCTTTTCCCCTCTTTCTTGCGGGCTTTGGAAGCTGAATCGATAGCCATCCTGAAAATACTATAAGAAATAAGGCCGACAATGAGCAAAATCGCAACGGAGACAAGCGCAATCAATATTTCCTCATGTATGCCCTGTGGTTTCTTCGTATTTATCTCGTCGGGGCTGACAATGACGGTCTGTTTCCTCCTGGATTCAGTCTGCATCGGATTGACGGGTTTTATCTGCTGAGGAGTCGCTATTGCCGGAGACGCGTGGCTGATGAGAGTGTCAGCCTTATCTGTGAGAGCTGTCTTCAGCAGCTCTTCCACCTTCTGTGCCGACCCGGGGCGGTTTTCGATGATATTATCCAGGAGAGCCATGACAAGGGCGTTCAGAGCGGCGGGAACCGTGTTGTTTATCTTCATCGCCGGCTCAAAGCGGTGAGGAGGCCGGGAAGGATCCTCGGGATCAATCCCCGTGAGAAGGTAATGCATTAACACTCCAAGGGAATAGAGATCGCTCCTGGGATCCGCAAATCCCTTGTACTGCTCAGGTGCCGCATAGCCGGGGGTGCCTATTGCAGTGCCCTTCTGATGGGGCCTGAAGACTCGGGCGATACCGAAGTCAACGAGAAATATCTTATCGTCTTTCAGCATCACATTACGGGCATTGAGATCACGATAAATCAGGGGGGGATCCTGAGAGTGCAGGTACTTGAGTATTTCCAGTATCTGCCCCGCTATGGAAATGACTTTCTCCACAGGGAGAGGCTTGCGCCCCTGTCCTTCCATCAATGTCTCCAGATCAGCGCCTTCAATAAAAGTCATGATAAGAAAATGAGCAGGTTTACCGGTATCCGGGTCCTTATCGGTGAAGAAATCGCTGACATTGGGGAGGCCATTGTGATGCAGCTTGAAAAGGAAGCGGGCTTCTTCCTCGAAGCGCTCCTCCGCCTTCTTCTGCTCCTCTGGGGAAGGATGCGGTGAGCTCATCTTTTTCACCGCAACCACCTCTTTGAGGCGCTGGTCGCGGGCTTTGTAGATGCAGCCCATCCCGCCTGCTTTCACCACGCTGATAATCTCGTAGCGATCATCCAGGACAGTGGCGGGCTTTACCAGGGGGGCAGTGCTCAGGCCTTCAAGGAGTGCTCCGCATACAGAGCAGAACTTTGACGTCTCATTGTTGTCCCTGCCGCATTCGGTGCAATACTGAGGCATCTGTTCCCCACCCCCATTCATCAATATGATAGCATGGAATAATTCTCTCTTTCTGAAAATTCTCCCGGGCAGTGGCTTGATTCATATCGGGGACAGAGAGAAGTATCATACCATGATTGGCCGTGCAGCCTGATCCGCTGAGACTGTTTTTCTGTGGGTTACTGTTTTAATAAATATTCATGAGCTTTTTACGAGAAGGGCTCCCACCGGAGGAGCTCATCGAGCGGAATGCCGTCGGCTCCTGCGAGCAGCCTGCGGTCAGGGTGAAACGCCTTGTCGAATGACGCCATGCCTGAAAGGCTCCCTTTCCAGGCACCGCTCTTTACCTCCATCGCGATGAGCTTTTTCCCTTTCTGCAGCACGAAGTCAACTTCCCGGTCTCCCTCGCGCCAGTAGAACAGGTTGAGCTTCCTGTCGGCAGCGAGGTTCAGCAGATACGCGCCAGCGGCCGATTCGACGAGTCTCCCCCAGTATTTCCTGTCAGCACGGGCCTCCTTGAAGGTGAGAGGAGACTGGGCGGTGATGAGGGCCGTGTCATATACCAGGAGCTTCGGGCTTGATGCTCTCCTTCGCACCGATTCACCGGAGTATTTACCAATGCCTGCAAGGAAGCCCGCTCCGCTCAGAAGCTCAAGGTAATGAGCCAGGGTGGTGGTGTTCCCCGCATCGTGGAGCTGCCCCAGCATCTTCTGATAGGAAAGCACCTGCCCCGAGTACTCGCAGCCGAGGAAGAAGAGGCGCCGGAGAAGGGCAGGCTTGTCAACCCTGGTCATCAGCAGAATGTCACGGGAGAGGGTCGTTTCGATGAGTGAGTCCTGTATATAGCGGCTCCAGCGCTCCCGGTCCCTGATGAGGTGCGCGGCGCCGGGGTAGCCGCCGAAATAGATGAATGTGTCGAGGTCCCACCCGAAGAACTCATGGCATTCAGAGAATGTCCAGTGGCCTGCCCTGATCGCTTCGAACCGCCCTGCGAGGCTCTCGGTGAGTCCCGATTGGATCAGAAGCGGGGAGGAGCCCAGAAGGACCACTTTCAGCGGTGTGCCCGCGCGGCTGTCTTCATCCCACAGCCTTTTCACCACCTCGGGCCAGAGGGGCACCTTCTGAATCTCGTCCACGGCCAGGACAGCTTCCTTTTCTCTCCTCGCAAGCAGGCGGGCCACCTCCCACTGCTCTTCAAGCCACAATGCATTCCGCAATGAGGGCTGATCTGCCGATACACTGTGGGAAGGCATTGCAATCGATTCCAGGACCTGCATGAGCGCCGTGGTCTTTCCCACCTGCCTCGGACCGAAGAGCACCTGGATGAACTGACGGCTCTCCTTCAGCCTCGTGATAAGGATCTCATTAATCTGTCTGGTGAAAAGCCTTTTCATCAAAGGAACTCCAAAAATTACTCAATATGCTGAGTAATTTTACTCAGGACCCTGAGTAAATATACCATTGTTCGGTGAGGGTTGTCAAATGCCCCGGTTCCGCACACGCCCGGTTCACGAAGAGCTGGCACCTTACAGAGATAATCTGTGGCACATGGACTGAGCCTCACTATAGAAGAAATCGAATTCAATTTTGGGCAGCCGTAAACTAGATTTTATAAAGACAGAAAAACTTCCCGAGACCCCTGCACAATGAAATGCAATCTGTCAGCTTTGCTCCAAGCGCCTAC